>JBHENM010000248.1:0-4358 GCA_046262035.1 Acidimicrobiales bacterium
GGGATCGTAGTGGCCGGCTTTCCCGACGACCCGCCCGACAACGGGAAGATCGTCCTCGGTCAGGCGCCGCCCTCGACCACGTCCACCACCCGGCCGCGCCCGGCAACGACCCGGCCGCCGGCCGCTTCGTCCACCTCCACGACCAAGGCCGAGCCCGCGAGCGGGGCCTCCGGATCGAGCGGCACCACGGCCCAGCCCCGCGCTGCGTCTGTCGCCGAGCCGCCCGCTCCCGCTCCACCGGCGCCGCCCGAGCCGGAGCCCTCAGGTGAGACCGATCCCGACCCCGCCCCCGCCGCGGATGATTTCCACCAGATCATCGAGCCGCCTCCCCCCGAACCCGACGACCAGGATCCGCCCGACCCGGATCCCGGCTCGACCGGCTCCACGACCACCCTGCCTCCCGTGAGCGAGCCGGGGGACCCCGGGTCGACGACACCGAACGAGCCCCCCGATCCGTCCACCTGTTCGTCCAAGGTGCCTCCCGAATTTGCCCATCTCTGCTGAGCCGGAGCCTGAGAAACCGCTGACGCAGCTCCGTCCGGCGACCGTCCTCGAGCGGGTGCCGAACGTTGTGTTCCGGATTCAACCCGACAACACGGGCAACAGCTCTCCAGCGAGCTGCCGATGCTGCTGCTCGCCTTCCACTCAGATGCGCTCAGGGCGTTCTCGGCACCGGCGTTGACCTCCCCCTCGCTGATCGGGCGAGAGCGCCCATAGCATGCCGAGTGGCCGCAGGTTGAGTTTGGCTGCTACTCGGCCTAATGCTCGGCTCGGTGTCACCAGCCGCAAGTAGCCATTCGATCAGCGCGAGCGCCCGCCCACCCCAGAACTGCCACCACCGCACTCGGCGAGCGGCCCCGCTCCAGCGTGCCGCCCGGTGCCGTCCCCGCAACGCTCCTCTACCCCATCGGGACTAAGGACCGCAGCACCTCGTCGTAGCGAGCCGCTATCGCAGTCGGAGAATGCTGCCTGGAGGCCTTGAGAGCGGCCGAGGGATCCCATGCTCCGTCTGCCCCCCCGTCGAGTAGCATCAGGATCGCCTCGGCGAGCGAACCGGGACTGGCCGGTGGCACTACCAAGCCCGCCTTCGACTCAGCGATAGCCTGGGCGAGGTCGGTATCAGGAGCGGCACACGCGACAAGTGGCCGGGCCGCGGCCATCGCGGAGAAGATCTTCGAGGGCGTCGTCGTCCGGTCGTAGCCCGCCTTGAGAGGAACGACGACGACGTCGGCCAAGCCGTAGAGATCGGACACGTGTTCAGCTGGCACGAAGTCCCTGAGAGATACGTTCGCCAGCCGGGCCTCGCCGATCTGTTCCTCAAGTCGGCTCCGCGCCGCGCCGCCGCCCACGATCAGGAACTGCACTCCCCGGTCCTCGAGCAGGGCTGCAGTACGTAGCAGAGTTTCGAAGTCCTGCGTGAGGCCGATGTTGCCGGCGTAGAGCACGACCGGCTTGTCGGCGAACCCCCAGGCGGCGGCGAGCGGGTTGGTCTTGTCGCGAGGAGCGATGCGTTCCGTGTCGACGAAGTTCGGAATGACGGAGGTCCGGTCAGCACCTGCGCCGCGGTCAACGATCGTGCGGGCGAAAGCCGGCCCGATGGCAACTACTCGGTCCGAGGAGCGATAGACCCACCTCTCCACCGCACCCAGCACCCCGAGCAGTGCCCGGCTCCTGATCACGCCAAGGTCCCGCGGCACGTCGGGCCACAGCTCTTGCACGTTGTAGACCAACCGGCCGCGGCCGAGCGCTCTGGCCACCATCCCAATCAGGGCCAGGGTGAACGGTGGGGATATGACGATCGTCACCTCTCGGTCACGGAAGTGGCGAACGACGGCGACGGCCAGGAGTATGTGGAACATGAAAAAGTCAAGAGCCCGCCGAAGCGCTACCACCGGCTTCTGAGGTATGTAGCACCGGACTACCCGAACCCCGTTCTCGCGCTCCAGGCGAATGGGGCGCAGGAGAGAACCGCGATAGCGGTCGTCGGCCCGGACCCTCTGTGAAGCGTTGTAGTGCGGGACCGAACTGAGGACGCCCACGTCGTGTCCGAGGTCACGCAGCTCCTGCGCCAAACGGGTGGCGATGGTCGCGGTCGACACCGTGTCCGGCTCGTACACGACGGTAACGATCAGCACGCGCGCCAAGCGTCAAGCTCGTCTCGTGACCAGGAGATCCTCGAGCACGAGCACGTCCATGTCGGCCCTCAGGTAGCAGGCGATGGCCTCTTCCGGGGTGCACACTATCGGCTCGCTCTCGTTGAACGAGGTGTTCAGCACAAGGGGCACGCCAGTCAGGGTGTCGAACGCATGGATCAGCTTCCAGTAGCGCTCGTTCGTCCGCCGGTCGACCGTCTGGATACGGCCTGTGCCGTCCACGTGCGTGACCGCCGGAAGGCGATCCCGCCAAGCGGGACGCACCTTGGGCGCATAAAGCATGTAGGGCGAGGGTCCGTCGATTTCATAGACCTCCGACGCCCGCTCCGCGAGCACGGAAGGAGCGAAAGGCCGAAATGACTCCCTGCGCTTGGTCCTGCTGTTGACGATGTCCTTCATCTGGGGGTTGCGGGGGTCGCAGACGATGGAGCGGTTGCCGAGGGCCCGCGGGCCGAACTCCATCCGACCCTGGAACCATCCGACGATCTTCGCCTCGGCGATCAGCTCGGCCGCGCGCCGACACAGGGTTGCCTCGTCGAGTCGCTCGTAGGCGACGCCTGCTTCCTCCAGCTTCGCCGCGCACTCCTCAGCGGTAAAGGAGGGCCCAAGGTACACGTCCTCCATCACGAATCCCCTCGACGCGCCCAAAGTCTGGTGGGCGACATACAGGGCGGCGCCGATGCTCGTGCCTGCGTCGCTGGCGGCCGGCTGGATGAACACCTTCTCGAAGCCGGTGGCATCGGCGATCAAAGAGTTGGCTGTCACGTTCAGAGCGACGCCGCCCGCCATGGCGAGGGCGGGCAGGCCCGTCCTCTGCTTGAGTCCGGCGAGGATAGGCAGGAGAACCTCTTCAAGCCGGGCCTGCGCCGACGCGGCGACGTCGCGGTGGCGCTCGTCGAGCGGCTCCGCCGGGTGCCGGGCCGGCCCGAGGAGCTCCTCCAGCTCCGGAGCGAAAAGGGCGCCGACGACGGGCAGGCCGGAGTCGAACTTCCACTTGATCGACTCCCGACCGTGTCGGAAGAAGTCCATCGTCAGCCGGAAGTCAGGCGCGGCCGCAGTGAGTATCCGCCGCATCTCGGGCAGATACTTCGGAGTGCCGTAGGGGGCGAGCCCCATCACCTTGTACTCGTCGCCGTAGTGTGGGAAACCCAGGTACTGGGTTATCGCCGTGTAGAAGAAGCCCAGACTGTGGGGAAAGAACACGCGGTGATCGACGCTTATCTTGCTGCCCCGGCCCGTCCCCCACGCCATGCTCACGAAGTCCCCCAAGCCGTCGACAGAGCAGACGGCAGCATCGTCGAACGGCGACGCGAAGAACGCGCTGGCGATGTGTGACGGGTGATGCTCCACGGGATGCACGCCACAGCCGGCAGACAGATCGGCGTCGAGCGCATGCCCGAGCTCCTGATGGAGCGACAGCGTCCGGGCCCGTGCCGCTAACCGCTCTCTCGGCAGGGACCGCTGGCGGACCGTGTGCAGGATCCCGTGAACCGCCCGCCTCGCCTTGTGCACGTGCGGGCTCTTGGACAGGGCAATGTGGTCCAGCTGCTCGGGCTTCACGCCGGCGTGGGAAAGGACCCAGCGGCTGGCCTGGACCGGGAGCCCCGATGCGTGCTTGACCCTGTTGAACCGCTCCTCCTCCGCCGCAGCCACCAGTTCGCCATCGGCGAACAGGGCGGCACTGGCATCGGCATGGAAGGCGTTGAGACCGAGAATCAGCAAGACGCCACCAGCATGGCAGCGGCCTGGGGCAGCGGCGTCACCGGAACGGGCACCTCCATGGCGACCTCACGGGGAAGCGACAGCCGGAGGAGCCAGTGGAGCGAGTCGGGCAGCTCGAGGGGCGCCAAGCGCTGCAGCCCGGTCACCGGGACGGGCAGCCAGCGGGGCTGCTTACCCTGCGCTCGTGCGAGGTGCGCCAGAAGGTCACGCAGGGGCGTGGGCCCGCCCCCGATGCTCACCACCGGCGCACCCGCCTCACCGCCCAGGCGCAGAAGCGCGCGAATGGCGTCGGCCAGGAGCACGAAGCCGATCGAGTGCCGGCCGCCTCCAGGCAGGGGTATGACGGGCCGGCGGGCCAGGCGCACAAGAGCAGCGGTCCGGGGCTTACCGGGCCCGTGGACTGCGGCGAGCCGCGCGCTCGTGACGGCCATGCCGTCGGCGGCGCGCAGCCGACACTCGTCCTCCAGAGCGGCTTTGACGCGG
>JBHENM010000249.1:0-7702 GCA_046262035.1 Acidimicrobiales bacterium
TTCTGCCGATCCCGCCCCACTGCTGATCGCGAGGCGATCGCGGCAGCGGTGAAGTCGTGCCAGGCCGACGACCATCAGGTCGTGCCCTTCGCCGTGTTGGGCCACAAGGCCGACATCGGTTTCATGGCCGTCGGCCCCGACCTGTGGCGTCTCCAGCAACTCCAAGCCGAGCTGGTCGCCGCCGGCCTGGAGCTGCCTGCGTCCTATCTCTCCCTGACGGAGGTGTCCGAGTACACCAAGGGCATGCCCCCCGAGCGGCTGGACCCCCGGCTCCACCCCGTCCTACCGCCCGAGACGGCCCGGGTCCTGTGCTTCTATCCCATGTCCAAGCGCCGGGACGCCACCGGGAACTGGTACGCCCTGCCCTACGACGAGCGGTACAAGCTCATGGAGGGCCACGGCC
Organism: Acidimicrobiales bacterium; assembly: GCA_046262035.1. Taxonomy (GTDB): domain Bacteria; phylum Actinomycetota; class Acidimicrobiia; order Acidimicrobiales; family AC-14; genus JBHENM01. The sequence goes on from JBHENM010000249.1 coordinate 404, forward strand.
GGGTGGGCCGCCAGTACAAGGGCCGCATCGTGCAGCTCGTGACCGGCTCCACCGGCCTGGACGACTGGGAGTGGGGGGTGACGCTCTTCGCCGAGGAGCCGGGCGCCATCAAGGAGTGCGTCCACGAAATGCGGTTTGACGCGGCGTCGGCCGTCTACGCCGACTTCGGCCCCTTCTACGTCGGCCTCCTGGGGTCGGTGGAGGCGGTGCTGAGGAGGGTCGGCCTGGGCTGACCGCAGCCGGTAACCTACCGTCACTCACCGCAGTACCCACGGCAAAAGGAGTGCTGACTATGTCCCGCATATCCCGGGCTAGCTGGAGGATCGTCGCTCTCCTCATGGTTTCCTCGCTCGTGCTCACCGCCTGTGGCGACGACGACGAGGACACCACGACCGGTGCCGGAGGAGGCGGACAGACGTCGGATACGGCGTCCATCGCCTTCGTCGGGCCCCTGACAGGGGAGAACGCCAACCTCGGCCTCAACATCCGCGATGCCATGAAGGTGGCCATCGAGGAGGAGAACGCAGCAGGAGGAACCAGGATCTCGCTGAAGGAGTTCGACACCCAGGGTGATCCCGCCCAGGCGTCGACTCTGAAGGACCGCTTCATCAGCGACCAGAGCATCATCGGCATCGTCGGTCCCACGTTCTCGGGAGAAACCAAGGCGCTGATTCCCGACCTGGTCAACGCCGGCCTGGTGATGATCAGCCCCTCGGCGACCAACAAGGACCTGCCCACGGTCACGGCCAACAACAACAGCTTCCACCGCATCATCGGCGACGACGCCCTCCAAGCGGCGGGGATCGCCGAGTTCCTGTCCAAGGAGCGGCCCCGGAGCGTGGCCTACGTCCACGACAACACCGAGTACGGCAAGCCCCTGGCTGAGGACGTGGAGAGGCTGGCGACGGCGAAGGGGATCACCAAGGCCACGTCGGCCGTCGTCGATCCCAAGGCCCAGGACTTCTCGTCCACGGTCAACGCTCTGGAGAACGCCAACCCGTCGCACATCTTCTACGGCGGGTACTACGCCGAGGCGGGCCGGTTCCGCAAGCAGCTCACTGACGCCGGCGTCACTGCCGTCTTCGTCAGCGGGGACGGATCCCTCGACCCGGGGTTCGTCACGGCGGCCGGCGCCGCCGCGGCCGAGGGTTCCAAGCTGAGCTCACCGTCCAACCTGGCCCTCGAGACCTCCACCGGCGCCCTCAAGACCTTCTACGACAGCTTCAGGCGCGTCATCAACAAGGACCCCGGGCTCTACTCGCCCGAGGGCTACGACGCGGCCAAGATGTTCATTCAGGGGATCAAGGCCGGTAACAAGGACCGGCCCTCGCTGCTGAGGTACGTCGAGGGAATCGGGAAGTACGAGGGCATCTCCAAGGCCATCGAGTTCGAGCCCAACGGCAACCTCAAGGCCAAGGTCTTCTTCGTCTTCGAAGTCAAGGGCGGGAAGATCACGCCCCTCCAGAACTTCGAGGTCGCATAACCGATCGGAAGTGGTGAGCAGGCGGAGGGCACCCGGCGAGGCGCCCTCCGCCGGCCATCACTGACAGATCCATGGACGCCTGCTTCAGCTGCCTCGCCGACCAGTTCTGGCCGCAGACGGTTGACGGTCTCACCCTCGGCGCCATCTACGCGCTGATCGCCCTCGGCTACACGCTGGTCTACGGCGTGCTCAGGCTCATCAACTTCGCCCACTCCGAGATCTTCATGGTGGGCATCTTCGCCAGCCTGTTCACCATGCACGCCATCGGCATCGACACGGCCGATCCGGTGAAGACGGGAGCGAGCCTCGTCTTCGTGATCCTCGTCGTGATGCTCGCAGCCATGGCCGTCTCCGGGGCCGCCGCCCTCATAATGGAACGGGTGGCGTACCGGCCGCTCCGGCGGAAGAACTCCCCCCGCTTGGCCGCTCTCATCACGGCCGTGGGCATCTCGCTCTTTCTGCAGGAGCTGTTCGCCCTCCGCTACGGCCGCAACCAGCTGGGCTTCCCGCGCGTGCTCGAGAAGAAGCAGCTGTTCGAGCTGTGGGGCGCCAACATCCGCACGGACAAGGTCCTGGTGGTCGTATCGGCCGTCCTGCTGATGGTTGCCCTGGAGCGGTTCGTGGCCCGGTCCCGGTTGGGCCGGGGCATCCGGGCCACCGCCCAGGACGCCGAGACCGCCGCTTTGATGGGCGTGAACATCGACCGGGTGGTGGCCGTCACCTTCCTCCTCGGCGGTCTCCTGGCCGGTGCCGCGGGAACGCTTTTCGGCATCTTCTTCGAGGCCGCCCGCTTCAACATCGGGTTCTTGCCCGGCATCAAGGCCTTCACCGCAGCCGTGCTGGGCGGGATCGGCAACATTCGGGGCGCCCTGCTGGGCGGGTTCCTGCTGGGCCTGCTCGAGAACTGGGGCTCGGCTGTCCTGGGCGCGGAGTGGAGGGACGTCTTCGCCTTCACCGTGCTCGTCCTCGTGCTCATGTTCCGCCCGACGGGGCTGCTGGGCGAGAGCCTGGGACAGGCACGAGCGTGAGCGCTCCGAAGGCGGTAGCCCGGTGAGCGCGTCGGGGCTGCACGCCATCGGGCGGCTGCGCGAGATCTCCATCGCCGACCCTGTGGCCGGGTGGTGGAGCCGCCAGCCTCGGGCGGTCCGGGCCGCAGTGGCCGCCTCCGCCCTGCTGGCCGCCATCCTCATCCCCTTGGGCCTGGAGCCCAAGTGGCAAGCGGTGCTGTTCTTTCCTGTCGGGATCTACGTCCTGCTCGCCCTCGGCCTGAACGTCGTCGTCGGCCAGGCCGGCCTGCTCGACCTCGGCTACGTGGCGTTCTATGCGGTGGGCGCGTACGCGACGGCCAAGCTGACCACAGCCGGGAGCTGGACGGCCTGGGAGGCGGTGGTCTTGGCCGTGATCATCGCGTCGGTGGCGGGCGTGCTCCTGGGAGCTCCCACGCTCCGGCTGCGCGGGGACTACCTGGCCGTGGTCACCCTGGGCTTCGGGGAGATCGCCCGGATCGTGGCCCAGAACACGAACTCCCTCGGGGAGGCCCGCGGAATCACCGGCATTCCTCATCCGACGGGCGTGCTCGGGTCCAAGTTCGCCTTCGACCCTCTGCCGTACTACTACCTGGCCCTGGCCGCCATCGTCCTGGCCATCGTGATGCTGGTGCGGCTCGCCCGGTCCCGAGTGGGCCGGGCCTGGTCCGCCATCCGGGAGGACGAGGACGCGGCCGAGGCCATGGGCGTTCCTACGTTCAAGATGAAGCTCTGGGCCTTCGCCATCGGAGCCTCCACCGGAGGACTGGGGGGCTGGATCTACGCCAGCAAGGTGAGCTTCATCAACCCCGACAACTTCCCCTTCTTCTTCTCCGTGATCATCCTGGCCTGCGTCGTCCTGGGAGGCATGGGCTCGATCCCAGGGGTGATCGCCGGCGCCTTCGTCATCGCCTTCATCCCCGAGTACCTGCGCGAGGTGGCCGCTGGCGAGACCGTCACCCGATGGCTGAACACGCTCATCGGCGGTCACGCCGGGAACATCACCGAGTACCGCGTGTTCCTGTTCGGCTTCATCCTGGTGGTGATGATGATCTTCCGCCCCCAGGGCCTGTTGCCGAGCCGCCAGCGGGCCCGGGAGCTGGCCGAGGCCACCGGGGACGCGGGCATGGGCGCGGCCGAAACCGTCGTCGAAGCGGAGGTCCCCGCCCCCACCGCGAACGGGGAGAACCGTGCCGCGCCCGCCGTGCCCGCGGCAGCCGGGAAGGGGCCGGCCCTGGCGGCCGTCGCCGGGGGGGGCGACGGTTCTCCGAGCACCGGCGACGTCAGCGGCGACGGCGGCCCCGACCCAGGCTCCGGCTCCGAGGTGCTGGTCCTGGACGACCTGTGCATGGACTTCGGCGGCGTCGCCGCCCTGCAGGGGGTGGACCTGAGCGTCCGAAAAGGCGAGATCTTCGCCGTCATCGGCCCCAACGGTGCGGGCAAGACGACCATGTTCAACTGCGTCACGGGTGTGTTCCGGCTCGGCGGGGGGGACATCCGCCTGTCGGGCAAGCGCCTCGGCGGCTCCCGCCCGCACCACGTGACCAAGGCCGGGGTGGCCCGGACGTTCCAGAACATCCGGCTGTTCCCCAACATGACCGCCCTCGAGAACGTGATGGTGGGAGCCGACGCCCGTCACCGCACCAGCGTTCCCGGAGCCCTGCTCGGCCTTCCCCGCCACCGCCGCGAGGAGCGTCAGTCGAAGCAGGAGGCGCGCCGGCTGCTCGACATGGTGGGCATCGGGGCCCGGGCCAACGACGTGGCCCGCAACTTGCCCTACGGCGACCAGCGGCGGCTGGAGATCGCCCGGGCCGTGGCCACCCAGCCCACCGTCCTCCTGCTCGACGAGCCCGCGGCGGGCATGAACCCGGCCGAGAAGCAGCGGTTGATCGCACTGATCCGCAAGCTCCGCGACACCGGCCTCACCATCGTGCTCATCGAGCACGACATGAGCCTGGTCATGGGCGTGTCCGACCGGGTGGCGGTGCTGGACTTCGGCCAGAAGATCGCCGAGGGTTTGCCCGCCGAGGTCCAGCGCAACCCCCGGGTGATCGAGGCCTACCTGGGATCCCCCGCCTCAGGCGAGGGTGGGTGACGAGCATGCTGCTCGAAGTGGAGGACATCCGGGTCCACTACGGCAAGGTGGAGGCCCTCAAGGGCGTCTCCCTCGAGGTCGGGGAGGGCGAGATCGTGGCCCTCATCGGAGGCAACGGGGCGGGCAAGACCACGACCCTGAAGACGATCTCCGGGCTCCGGCCCCTGACGTCGGGAAGCATCCGCTTCGACGGCCGCGACCTGGCCGGCGTGCCGGCCCACGAACGGGTCCGCCTCGGGATCTCCCAGTCCCCCGAGGGGCGGAGGATCTTCCCGGGGATGACCGTCCTGGAGAACCTGGAGATGGGCATGTACGCCCGCAAGGGGCGCAAGGGGGCGTTCGCCCGCGACCTAGAGCGGGTGTTCGGGCTGTTCCCCCGGCTGGCCGAGCGTCGGAAGCAGGCGGGAGGCACCCTGTCGGGAGGGGAGCAGCAGATGCTGGCCATGGGGCGTGCCCTGATGGCGGAGCCCAAGGTCCTGCTCCTGGACGAGCCCTCCATGGGCCTGGCGCCCCGGCTGGTCGCCCAGATCTTCGAGATCGTCACCGAGATCAACCAGCAGGGGACGACCGTCCTCCTGGTCGAGCAGAACGCGTCCCAGGCCCTCCAGCGGGCCCACCGGGCCTACGTGCTCGAGACCGGGCGGGTGGTGAAGAGCGCGGGCGCCCGTGACCTGCTCGACGACGAGGCCGTGCGAGCCGCCTACCTCGGAGGCGACGTAGCCTCGACGTCGTGACCGATCTGCTGTGCCTGACCGACGCCTACCTGAGGTCGTTCACGGGCCGGGTGACGGAGGTCCGGGAAGGGAACCAGGTCGCGCTCGACCGGAGCGCCTTCTACCCCACCGGCGGCGGCCAGCCCCACGACACCGGGAGCCTGGGCGCGGCCCGCGTCGTCAGCGTGCGCAAACAGGGCGACGCCGTCTGGCACACCCTGGAGGGACCCATGCCCGCTGTCGGTGAGGACGTGGAGGGAGAGGTCGACTGGGATCGGCGTCACGCCCTCATGCGGACCCACACCGCCCTGCACGTGCTGTGTGGAGTGATATGGAACCAGTGGGGCGTCCCCGTCACCGGCGGGAACATGGAGCCGCTGGCGGCACGGATGGACTTCGAGTTCGACCCCCTGCCCGACGGCTTCGGGCCGCTGGTGGAGGGGCTGGTCAACACCGAGCTGGGCGCCGCCCGCCCGGTGCAGGTCGCGTGGGTGCCCCGCGGGGAGGCCTTCGCCGACGCCGACCTGATTCGCACCAAGGTCAACCTCCTCCCCGAAGGGGTGGACCCGATCCGGGTCATCGACATCGTCGGCCTGGACAAGCAGGCCGACGGAGGGCTCCACGTGCGCTCCACCGACGAGGTGGGGCGGGTACGGGTCCTCAAGACCGAGTCCAAGGGCAAGGGCAACAAGCGCATCCGGCTCGAGGTGACCGATGGCCACTGAGCTGGCCGTCCTCCGCGATCGGCTGCGGTCCCTCGGCCGGGTGGTGGTGGCCTTCAGCGGCGGCGCCGACTCCGCCTTTCTGGCGTGGGTCGCCCACGACACCCTCGGGCCCGAGGGCACGCACGCGGTCACCGCCGTGTCCGCCTCGCTGGCGGCCGCCGAGCGGGACGACTGCGCCGCTCTGGCCGCCGAGTGGGGTCTGCGCTGGACCCCGGTGGAAACCTCGGAGCTGGACCGGCCCGAGTACGTGGTAAACGGCACCGACCGCTGCGCCCACTGCAAGACCGAGCTGATGGACGCCCTGGGCCCCTTCGCCGCCGAGGAGGGGGCCACCGTCGTGCTCGGGGTCAACGTGGACGACCTGGGCGACCACCGGCCCGGTCAGCAGGCGGCGGCCGAACGGGGCGCCGTCTTCCCCCTGGTGGAGGCCGGTTTCACGAAAGCGGCCGTGCGGCGGGCGTCCGAGGAGCTCGGGCTGCGCACGTGGGACAAGCCCGCCGCCGCCTGCCTGGCCTCGCGTGTGCCCTACGGGGTGCCGGTGACGCTGGCCACCCTCGACCGGGTGGGCCGGGCCGAGGCGGCGGTGCGGGCGCTCGGGTTCCGCCAGCTGAGGGTGCGCCACTACGGCGATGTCGCCCGCCTGGAGGTGGAGGCCTCCGATCTGGCCGTGGCCGTGGAGCGCCGGGCCGAGGTGGTGGCCGCCGTCCGGTCCGCCGGGTACCACTACGTCACCCTCGACCTCGAGGGCTTCCGCTCCGGCAACCTCAACGACCTCAACTCCTAGCGACCTCCGGGCGCAAGGCAGACACAGCGCGCCGCCTCGTCAGACGATCACCCGGAGCGGGGCAGGGCTGATGTCGGCGGGGGCGTAAGCGGCCCAGGCCCGGCCCAGGCGGGCGATGCCCTCGTCCAGCAGCGGGGGCTCGATGATGGCCAGGCGCACGTGGTCGGCGAACGAGCCGTCGGGCGACATGGCCCCCCCGGGGACGATCTCCACCCCGTGCCTCAGGGCGACCTGGCAGAACTCGCTCCCGTCCCCCCAGGGCAGGCGGGCCCAGAGGGCCAGACCGCCGGCCGGCCGCCGCCACGTCCAGTCGGGGAGGTGCTCGGCCATCAGGGCTCCGGCCCGGTCCACGAACCCGACCAGCCGGTGCCGGCGCTCCTCCCGGAGCTCTTCGAGGCGGGGCAACAGGCGGGCGGCGACGGCCTGAGGGAGAACGGCCGAGCCCAGGTCGTGCACCACCTTGCCGTGGACCAG
>JBHENM010000250.1:0-8636 GCA_046262035.1 Acidimicrobiales bacterium
GCTCGACACCGAGGCGCGACCTGTGAACGAAAACGTCTGCGAGCGGACGGACCCGCTGTCGGCCAACGCTCCCGGGTCGGCCCGACCCGGTCTTCCTCATGATCAGGATCACGTCCATGAGGGCGAAGACCTTGGCTGCCACCACGCCACGGAGACCGAGGACCCAAGTCCGAAGCCATGACGATGATGAGCTAGAACGTCGCCGGTCGGTCCGAAAGCCCCTGGTCAGCCCTGGCCCCGAGCGCGCTCAGGCGCCGTACTTGGCCAACCGTCCGGCGGTGGCGAGGAGGATGGGCATGAGGTCCTTGCTCGGACGACGCCCGAGAAGACCCGTGCCACACCAGCGCTCGCCGAACCGGCCGACGTCGTCCCGCCCCGACCGTTCTCCCCAGAGCACGACGGGCACGGCGTGCCAGGAGTGGGCCGCCATCTGACTGGGGGTGGCGTGGTCGCCCGTCACGACCAGGACGTCGGGACCGCACTCGACGAGCTGGGGAACGACCGCGTCGAAGGCCTCGATGGCCGCCACCTTGGCCTCGAAGTCGCCGTCCTCTCCCGCCGAGTCCGCCGGCTTGTGGTGAAAGAAGAAGAAGTCGAACTGTGACCAGTGCTCCCGCAGCAGCTCAATCTGCTCGTCGAGGTCGGCCGGCTTGCCCAGCACGTCCATGCCCAGCAGCCGGGCGATTCCCCGGTACATGGGATAGATGGCGACAGCAGCCGGCGTGAGCCCGTGCCGCACTTGCAGCGACGGAAGCTCCCGATGGGTGTCGAATCCCCGCAGCAGGATGCAGTTGGCCCGGGCGTGAGTGGCCAGCAAGCGGCGTACCTGGTGGTCGAGCTCGGCGACTGCCGTAGCCGTGCGATCGGCCTGGGGCGTCAGCGCTAGGGCTGGGCGCGGCGGCACTCCCTTGGCCTGAGGGTCGGTGTCCGACAGACGGGGGTCGAGGCCTGTGCCCCGCAGGACGAGGAGGACGCGGTGCTGAGCCTCGTGGGCCAGCGTGATTTCCACACCTTCGACGTCCAGACGCTCGGCCAGGAAGCGAACAACCTCAGCGGCCTCGGCGTCGGCAATCCGGCCCGCCCGCCGATCGACAACCCGACCCTCCTCGTCGAGGGTCGCCAGGTTCCCGCGGGCTGCGACGTCACCGGGGCGGAGCTCGACCTCGAGGCCGGCCGCCGACAGCGCGCCCCGGCCGAGGTCATACTCCGTGGGGTCGTAGCCGAAGAGGGCGAGGTGGCCCGGCCCTGAACCGGGCGTGACACCCGCCGCCACCGGCTCGAGCAGTCCGACGACGCCGTCGGCCGCCAGGTTGTCGAGGTTGGGGGTTGCCGCCTCCTCCAACTCGGTGCCCCGCCGACCGTCGGCGCAGCCCCCCAAGCCGTCCACCACGACCAGAACGATCTTGGTGTCGGCGGGCTGAGCCAGGCGGCTGAGGTCCATGACGCGAAGGGTATTCGCCGCGTCTAGAGGTTGGTTCCCAGGTCGACGAGCTCGGCGATCCGCTCCGCGACCCGCTCGAGACGGTCCCGAGTCCCATCGGTCTCCATCAGCTCTTCGTCGGACGCCGGACCCTCGACGCTCGAAAGGATCACGAGGATGCCTTCGTCGTGAAAGCGTTGGATGACCGACCGCTCCATGGGCGCGACCGCCCCGCCTACGGCAACCACGGGGACGTGGTGCCGTCGGGCCCACCTCGCCACCCCCACCGGGAGCTTTCCGGCGAGCGTCTGCGAGTCGACCATGCCCTCACCGGTTATGACGAGCGAGGCGTCCTCGAGCACGCGATCGGCCTCGATCGATTCGAGCGCCACCTCGACTCCAGGTCGGAGCGTTGCTCCGCAGAACGCCATCAGACCGAACCCGAGACCTCCCGCAGCGCCGGCTCCCGGATCGTCGCGGAGCCGCCGGTCGATGGCGCCCTCCACGACGTCAGCGAACTGGGAAAGGGCGGCGTCGAGCTCGTCCACCGCCTCGGACGTCGCGCCCTTCTGGGGCCCGTACACGGCGGACGCGCCGTCATCGCCGAGAAGGGGGTTCTCGACATCGCTGGCGACGACGATCTCGCTCTCCTGTAGGCGAGAGTCGAGCCCGGAGAGGTCCAAGTGGTCGAGGTCGGCCAAGGCGGCCCCGCCCAGGGGCAGCTCCTCGCCGCGGGCGTTCGTCAAGCGAGCCCCCAAGGCGGACGCCATCCCCGCTCCGCCGTCGTTGGTCGCGCTTCCGCCGATCCCGATGAGCAGTCGCTGCGCTCCCCGATCGAGGGCGTCTCGAATCAGCTCCCCGGTGCCGTAGGTCGTCGCGCGGCGCGGATCTCGCTGGTCCTTGGGGACGAGGACCAGGCCCGAGGCGGTCGCCATCTCGATCACCGCGGTGGTGACGCCACCGGAGTCGATGATCCCGTAGCGGGCTTTCAGCGCATCCTCGAGGGGGCCGCGAACCTCGACGTCGACGAAGGAGCCGCCGGCCGCAGAAACCATGCTCTCCACCCACCCGTCCCCGCCGTCGGACAGAGGCAGGAGGGCGATGCACGCCTCCGGCCAGACGCGCCTCACGCCCTCGGCCAGGGACTCGGCCACTTCCTTGGCCGGTAGCGAACCCTTGAACGCGCCGGGGGCGATCACCACCTTGAACTCGGGCGTGGTCAGGGCCGCCCAGCCCCCCTGATGGAGCGGTCGAGCAGCTCGACCGGGTGGAGAATCGGCATGGGCTGGCCCTGCTCGCGTAGGTTGGCCGCGATCTGCAGCGTGCACCCGGGATTGCCGGAGACGATTGTTTCCGCGCCTGTGTCGAGGAGGTTCTGGGCCTTCCGCCGCCCGAGAGCCCGTCCCGCCTCCGGCTGCAGCAGGTTGTAAATGCCCGCGGAGCCGCAGCAGATCTCCCAGTCGGCGGGCTCAAGCAACTCGAGCTCGGGAATCCCGGTCAGCAGCTGGCGCGGCTCGGACCTGACCTTTTGGGCATGAGCGAGGTGGCAGGGGTCGTGGTAAGCGACTTTCAGCGGGACGGGATGACGGCGGGCGACGGGCTCCGACTCGGCGAGGAGCTGCGACACGTCCCGAACTTTTTCCGAGAACCGCTTCCCCCGTTCGGCCCATTCTTCGTCATCCGCCAGCACGTGCCCGTAGTCCTTCATCGACGAACCACAGCCGGCGGCGTTGACGGCCACGTAGTCGCAATCCTCGAACACCTCGATCATCTTCTTGGCCAGGTCGAGGGCGTCTGCCTCGTACCCCGAGTGCAGCATCAGCGCTCCGCAGCAGCGGACGTTCTTCGGGGCGTAGACCTCGAACCCCTCGGCGGAGAGCACGCGCGCCGTCGCCTGGTTCACGTCGTGGAAGAAGACACGTTGCACACATCCGAGCAGCACGCCGACGCGCGCCCGCCGCTTGCCCTGGGCGGGAGTGACCTCGGGCATACGAGCGATGGCCGCCTTGAGGCTCGTTTCGGGGAGGAGGGACTGCAGGGCTCGAAGCCTCGGGAAGCGCTGGAGGCGTCCGTCGAGGGACCGGAGCAGGCCGAGCCGTCGCGCTGCCACCAAGGCGGGGACGAGAGCTCGTATCCGTCCCGGATGGGTGAAGGCCTCGAAGGCGAACCTCTTGAAGGCTCGATCCCCCATTGACCGCTCGTAGTTCCGTTCGATCTGCGGCCTCGTAGCCTCGATCAGCTTGTCGTACTGGACGCCGGAAGGACAGGCGGTCACGCACGCCATGCAGCCGAGGCACCGGTCCCAGTGGGTCACCATGGCGTCGGACAGCTCGCCGGCCTCCTCGAGAGCCACGTTCATCAACACGATGCGGCCTCGGGGCGAGTCCATCTCCTCGTTCCACAGCACGTAGGTCGGGCAGGTGGGCAGGCAGAACCCGCAGTGCACGCAGACGTCCACCAGCTCCTTTGCCGGCGGCCGGTGACCGTCGAACGCCCCCGTCTCCGAGACCTTGTGGTCTTCGTGATGAGTGGCCATCAGATCCCTCCCACGAAGATTCCCGGATTGCACACGCCTTGGCTATCGAAACGCTCCTTGACCCTTCGCGTCAACGGGTCTGCTTCGCCGTGTCCCCACACCTCGACCTTCTCCCTGACTTCGGCCGGGGCGTCGAGCACCACACACGGGAAAGGATGCAGCCGCCGCCGGACGTCCTCGATGCTGGAGACCAGCTCCGGTACGTCTCGCTCGGCGAGGGTCATCCACGTGAGCCCCATGCCGGCGCGACCGACGAGCGAGGCCCCCACGGCCCGCGCCGATCGCAAGACCTTCGGAAGCTCCGAAGCCAGCCCGGACACCCGCACCACGGCACCCTCCGCCGACCGCTGCCGCGCCCGCTGCCGGTCCCAGCGGTCGTCATCCTCGGCGGCGAGGCGGGCTTCGAGGCCTGCCTGCTCCATGAGCTTCACCACCGCTCTCGCCCCCGCCTCGGGCGCGGCTCCCACGAAGCGGGCCATGACTTCTCCGTGCCCGCCGTCCCACGAGACGTCCAGGCACTCCGGTCCGAACGGTGAGTGGGTGACGGCCGACGCCGCCTTGCCCAGGGCGTCGGGATCCTCCGACGCTCCCACCGCGGTCACCGTCTCGGGGGGCCGGGGATGAAGTCGTAACACGACGGCGACGATGAGGCCGAGGGTCCCGAACGAGCCGGTGAACAGCTTGGACAGGTCGTAGCCGGCCACGTTCTTGATCACCTTGCCCCCGGCTTTGGCGATGGTGCCGTCGGACAGCGCAACGGTGATGCCGAGGATCAGGTCGCGCGGCGCTCCGTAGCGGTGGCGCAAAGGGCCGGAGTCGCTTGTGGCGACCATGCCACCGATGGTGGCCCCCTCATTCCCGCCGGGCGCGCCGAGCGGCGGATCGAGGGCGACCATTTGGTCGGCGTCGGCCAGAGCCTCCTGCGCTCGCGCCAGGGTTACCCCGGCCTCGAACACGGCGGTGAGATCGCCCTCGTTGTGCTCGACGACGCGGTTGAGCCGCTCGGTGGAGACCTCGATCTCCGGCGGCTCCGAGGGCCGGCCCCACGACAACTTGGTCCCACCGCCACGTATGCGGATCCGTTGCCCCCGAGCTCCGGCCGCCCGCATGACCTCGCCCGCCTCGTCGGGCGTCGACGGTGCTTCTCGGCGAGCGATCGCGTGCGGGGTCGTCAGAACCTCTCGGCCACGCCCGACTGCTCGAGGGGATGCTTCCGGTAGGGGCCCGGGACCTCGCCACACAGCCTCGGCGTGGGCATGACCTTCCCGGGGTTGGCGAGCTGGTCGGGATCGAAGGCACAGCGCAGCCGCTGGAAGGCTCCGAGGTCGGGTTCCGAGAACATCTTGGTCATGAGCTGCTTCTTGTCGAGCCCGACGCCGTGCTCGCCGGTGATCGAGCCGCCCGCCTCGACGCAGGCGAGCACGATCTTCCCCGAGAGCTCCTCTGCACTCTCCAGCTCCCCATCATTGGTGGCGTCGTAGCAGACGAGCGGATGGAGGTTCCCGTCACCGGCATGAAAGACGTTGGCGACCCTGAACCCGTATTCCTGCGAGAGCTCGTCGATCCGCTTCAGCACCTCGGCCAGGCGGGTGCGGGGGATGACGCTGTCCTGTACGTAGTAGTAGGGGGAGACGTAACCCATGGCTGCAAAGGCCGCCTTGCGTGCTTTCCAGATCAGCGCCCGCTCGGCCTCGTCCTGGGCGACCCGCGTGCCGGTCGCGCCGTTGCGCTCGTAGATCTCCATGACATCGTCGAAGCGCGCCTCGCACTCGGCCTGCGAACCGTCGAGCTCCACGATCAGGGCTGCGCCCACGTCGACGGGATACCCGGCGTGGGTCCAGTTCTCGGTGGCCTCGATGGTCAGCTTGTCCATGATCTCGATGGCCGCCGGCACCATCCCCGCGGCGACGATGTCGGTGACGGCCTGGCCCGCCTTCTCGATGCTGTCGAAGTACCCGACCATGGTCTTGTTCGCTTCTGCTTCGGGCGTCACGCGGAGCGTGATCTCGGTGGCGATGCCCAGCGTCCCCTCCGAGCCGACGAAGGCACCCACGAGGTCGTAGCCCGGCCGGTCCAGCTCCTTTCCTCCGAGCCTCACCACTTCGCCGTCGGAGAGCACGATCTCCAGTCCGGTCACGTAGTTGGCCGTGAATCCGTACTTGAAGCAGTGCAGCCCCCCAGAGTTCTCGGCCACGTTCCCACCGATGGTGGAGACGACCTGGCTGGATGGGTCCGGAGGGTAGAAGTGGCTCGGCCCGACTGCCTTCGAGACAGACGCGTTCGTGACGCAAGGCTCCACGACGACGCGTTGGTTCTCCAGATCCACTTCGAGAATGCGATTGAGGCGGGTCAGTACGATGAGGACGCCGTCCTTCACGGGAATAGCACCGCCGGACAGTCCAGTGCCGGCACCCCGCGCCACCCACGGCACCTTCGCTGCGTGGCACCCCCGCACGATCTCCCGCACCTCGTCGCCAGACCCGGGAAGCACGGCGAGCGCCGCCGGTGTCCGGTAGTGCCTGAGGCCGTCGGACTCGTAGGTCCGGAGCTGGTGCGTGTCGGTCAGGACGTGTTCCTGCCCGCACACGTCCCGGAAGCGCTCGACGAACCCAGCGTCGATCACTACCGCCTACGGTACTCTCGCCCGCACGAGGGTGACGGAACGATCGGACGTCGCGGTGATCGGCGCGGGCATCGTCGGTCTCTCGACGGCGTACAGCCTGCTGGAGCGCGGAGTCGCCGTCACGGTCTACGAGCACGGCGTACCGGGCAACGGCCAGTCCGGCGGGGAGTCGCGCATCTTCCGGCACGCTCACGCCGACCCTCGCCTGGTGGCGTTCGCGTGCCGGAGCCGCGCCATCTGGAGCGAGTGGGAACAGACCCTCGGCGTCGAGCTCGTCTCTGCCGACGGAGTTGTCGCGCTCGGCCCATCGGTCGAGGAGCGGTTGCGCGTGCTGAACCAGGTGGGCGGCATAGCCGCTCGGCCGATCGACGCCGCCGAGCTGTCCGAGCGGCTGCCGCTCCTTGCCGGGTACTCCGGCCCAGGCATGCTCGACGAGGCCGGAGGGTCAATACGTACCAGCACCGCCATCGAGGCTCTGGCCGCCAGGGTCGGCCGCTCCCTCGTTGCCGACGAGGTCATCTCGGTGCGGTCCGCCGCCGCGGGAACCGTAGAGGTGAGGACCGGGGGTCGCTGCGCCGAATACACCAGCGTCGTGGTCTGCGCCGGTCGGGGCACGGCACGGCTGGCGCGAGGCGTGGGCCTGGCGCTCCCCGTGAAGCAGGCGGCCCACGTCCGCCTCACCTTCGCCGTGAGAGGCGTCCCCCCGGCCCGCCTGGCGTGCCTGCAGGACGGAAGCGGGAACTTCGGAGAGACCGGGATCTACGCCGCCCCCGTGTCCGGCAACGGTACCTACGCGCTGGGGCTCAGTGAGACGACCGACGTGCAGGAGGACGGTAGCCTCCTCGACCCGGCCGGTCTCGCCCAGCTGAGCGGGCGTGCGAGTGGCTACGTCCGGCGCGCCCTTCCCGGGCTGGACCCGGAGCCCGTCGACTACCGCCACTGCTGGGTCACCGAGCTGCCATGGAGCCCAGACGGGTTGGCCGTGTGGGAGGCGGAGGGGCTGTTCTTCGTCTCCGGCCACAACCTCTTCAAGCAGGCGCCGGCATTAGGCCGAGCCCTCGCCAAGGCTGCTCTCGGTGAGGGGTTGGCGAGCGACCTGCGGCCGGAGGCCGAGCTCGGCGCACCACGGTGACCGCGGCGGTTGAGCGTTGACCCCGAGCAGGGACCGAACCTAGGCTCGACGTCGCTCACAGGGTCCTTCTTTGTGGTGACGCGACGTGCGGTTCTGCCCCAATCTTTCAATGCTGTTCAAGGAAGTCGACTTCGTGGACCGCTTCGGACGCGCGGCCGAGGCCGGTTTCACCGCCGTCGAGTTCTGGTGGCCGTCTGGGGAGGACCTGGGTCGCGTCGAGGCCGCCATCAAGGAGGCGGGCCTCGAGGTGGCACTGTTCAACTTCGACGCGGGGGACATGCCGGGCGGCGACCGGGGCCTGCTGAGCGACCCTGAGCGTCAGCAGGAGTTCCGCGACAACGTGCCCGTCGCCTTGGAGTTGGCTCGAAAGGTCGGATGTTCCCGGCTCAATGCCTTGGTCGGTCTCGAGATCGACGGTGTCGACACTGCGGAGCAGCTCGAGCTGGCTCGTGGCAACGTCGCCTGGGCCGCCGAGCAGGCCGCGGAACACGACATCGACGTGATGATCGAGGCGGTCAACACGTTCGAGAACGGGCCGTACCTGCTGTCAACGACGAAGGCCGCTGCTGAGTTCGTCAAGCAGGTGGAGCGGGAGAACGTCAAGCTGCAGTACGACGTGTACCACATGCAACGCATGGAGGGGAACGTCGTCGCAACCCTGCGGGATCGCATCGACAGCATCAGCCACATCCAGATCGCCGACTCTCCCGAGCGCGGCGAGCCCGGCTCGGGCGAGCTCAATTACCGCTTCATCCTCACCGCGCTGGAGGAGCTGCCGTACGAGGGCTGGGTGGGCCTGGAGTACAAGCCGACGACGGAGGCCACTGAGGAGAGCCTCGCCTGGGTGCCGCAGGACAAGCGCGGGGGAGACGTGCGAGTGGAGGACCTGAATCTCTAGCGACGGGAGGACCAAGTGGCCGGGGAG
>JBHENM010000251.1:0-6287 GCA_046262035.1 Acidimicrobiales bacterium
CCAACTGTTCCGGCAAGCGGTGGTGGTTGACACCGCTCAAGGCCGGTCCCATCGCCGATTACGCGGGCCGCCGGGTGGCGCTGGGCATCGTCGTGGCCACCCTTCTCGTGTTCGCTCTCGCCTACCTGTCCAGGCGGAGCCGAGGCCAGTACGAGGCCACCCCGGTCCCGGCCTTCGCCCTCGACGGCCCTGACCGGCCGGTGCTGGCTCGCGCCACCACGTGGCGCGGCAACGAGCGCGTCCTGCGCCTCGGCCGGTTCCACCGGGCCGCCGCCCTGGGCACCGTGGCGGCCATGGGCGCGAGCGTGGCCGCCGACCTGGCCGACGCCGCCGGCAAGTCGGTGGTCCCGGCCGCGATCCTGGCGGTCGTGGCTGCGCTTACGGTGGCGGCCACGTTGGTCGCCCTAGCCCTCGACCTCCGGAAGCTGGCCCGACCGCTGGCGGTCGTAGCCACCGTCACCCTCCTTCTCACCGTCGTCGTCGCCGCCCTCCTGCCGGCTGCGGGGCGGCCCCTCACCCGCCTGTCCATCCAGCGTGGCCCCCAGCTCATCTTTGGCGTCCAGCTCGCCCTTCTGCTGGTCCTGGGCCTGGTGATCCTCGTGCAGTCCCGAGCGAAGACCACCGGCCCACCCACGCCTGAGGCCTTCCGCTGGGCGACTCCTCTCGTTCTCGCCGCCCTTTCCGTGTTCATGACCGGCTCCGTCCTGGCCGGGATCACCGTCCGGCTGGCCGACGTCCTCGGCGAACCGGTGACCCTCCCCGGCGGGGCGACCCAGGCCGTCGAGATCCTCTACCCGGTGTCGTTCGACTGGGCGTCCCTCGCCCTGGCCGTGACCCTCCTGTTGCTGGGCATCCAGGCCTTCGTGTTCAGGTCCAAGGTCAGCAAGGTCTCGGCGGTGGACATCGAAGCCATTCAGGCGGAGTACGACCTGATCGCCGGCGAAGCCGCGCCGCGCGACGACAAGCGCCACCGGGACTGGGCGGCCGGCGTGGCCAAGGCCCGTCGCCTCACGGCCAGGCTCTCCGACCTGGACCGGTTCGTGAGCGTGACCGTGATCACGGTTTTGGTGCTTCTGGCCGTGAGCTACCCCGTATTCATCCGCCCTCGGGGCGGCGGCCTCACCGACTACCCGGCCATCGCCGGCCGCTGGCACTGGGTCCAGAGCGCGAGCACGTGGGTTGTGGCCCTCTTGCCCTTGGGGGGCATGTGGCTGCTGACCAACTCGTGGCGGGGCATGGGCCAGCGAAAGTCGCTCGGGGTCGTCTGGGACCTGGCCACGTACTGGCCGCGGTGGTTCAACCCGTGGGCGCCGCCGTGCTACGCCGAGCGGTCCATTCCCGACTTCCAGACCCGTATCTGCCGCCTGGTCGACGAAGGCGGCGGCACCGTGCTGGTCTCCGCCCACAGCCAGGGCACCGTGCTCGCGGTGACCGCCCTGGATATGCTGCCCGCCCACTACCTCCAACGAATCGCCCTGGTGACGTACGGCACGCCCCTGGCCCGCCTCTACCGGTGGCTGTACCCCGCACACTGGGGGACGTTCGACCCAGGGAACCTGGCGTCCCGGCTCGCCCCCGTCACCCCCCTGCCCCGCTGGCACCACTTCTGGCGTCAGACCGACCCCATCGGAGGTCCGTTGTTCCCGGACCCCTCCCCCGGCGCCCCCGGTCGCGACGACGAACTGCCCGACCCCCGCCAGCGCCGTCATCCGCCGGGAGACCCGTGGCCGAGCGTCTCCGGCCACTCGCACTATCTCGAGGACCCCGGCATGGTCGAAGCCACCGACCGGCTGGCTGCCGCCCTGGCTGACGTTCCGCCGGCCAACGCGAAAGGACCATCCGATGGCTGACGAAGGCGCGCCCCGGGTGCTGGTCAACTACACCCAGCTGGCTCGCGGCGGCGGCGCGACCGAGGCGGTGAGCGAGCTCGAGCAGACCGACTCCGAGGAAGCGTCGGCCGCGGCCGCCGCCATCGCCCAGGGCCTCGTCGCCCTGAAGGACGCCGAGACGCTTCCCGATGTCATGTCGTCACCCGACGACCAGCGTGGGGCTCTCCTCCAGTCGTTCCTGGCCGAGCAGGCGGAGGCCGAGGGCAAGGTCGAGCCCTTCCCGGTCAGCACCGCCCTCGAGGCCAGGTTCGACGACAAGGACATCGCCCGCTGGATCGCCCATGCCGGCTGGCCCTGGATCAAGAGCCACCTCGGCCTTCAGCACAAGAGCCGGTTCCTCCCGCCGCCCGGGCCCGCCGACTGGAGCGGCATCAACGACGACGCGCGGATCGCCCTCCTGGGTGACTGGGGGACGGGCATGTACGGCGCGCCCCGGTGCGCCACCAGCATCTCCGCCGACCGGGAGGGATTCGGCGCCGTGGTGCATCTGGGCGACGTCTACTACGCGGGGACCAAGAAGGAGGTGCGCCAGCACTTCCTCAACCACTGGCCCCGCGTTCCGGGCGCCGTCCAGCGGGCGTGCAACTCCAACCACGAGATGTACTCCGGTGGTGGTCCCTACTTCACGGAAACCCTTCCTAAGTTCGGTCAGAGCTCGTCGGTCTTCGTGCTGCAGAACAAGGGCTGGGTGATCGTCGGCCTCGACACCGCCTACGACGAGGGCCGTGTCGGCAAGGCTCAGGTCAAGTTCCTGAGGGACGTCGTCAACGCCCTCGGCGACCGCAAGCTCGTCCTCCTCTCCCACCACCACCCGTTCTCGCTGCTGGCCAAGCGGAAGAACGGGGTGCAGAAGGACCTCGGCGACGACCTGATGCGCAAGGTCTTCGCTTGGTACTGGGGTCACGAGCACATCTGCGCCCTGCACCAACCCTCGGAGAGGTGGGGCCTGCACGGAAGGTGCATCGGCCACAGCGGCTACCCCTACTTCCGGCCCGGCGAGGTGAAGCCGAAGAGCGGGAAACGCGACGCTTCTGAGCTCGTGCCCTTGCCGGCCAAGGGCGACGCTCCCGGAGCGCTCGTGTTGGACGGGCCCAACCCCTACGTCGACGGTCATGCGTCCGAGTACGGGCCGCACGGCTACCTCACTGTGCACCTGCAGGGCGAGCACCTGCACGAGACGCTGTACGACTGTGACGGCAGAGCCCTGTGGCACAACGATTTGGCCTGACGACCGAGGAACTGGCCGTCCGCACCCACGGGCGAGCCCAGCGGGCCCTGGGCGCCACCGACGTGGGCGACCTCTTCGCCCAGTACCGGGCTGTCATCGGTCCACCCGCAGACGAGCTGAGCGACCTGGCCCGCTCCGCCCTGGAAGACCTCCGCAACGGGATCACCCCAGGCGCCGAAGCGCTACAGGCCCTGGAATATGCGATCCGGCTCATGCGCCCGGCACCCTTGGTGCGCCGGGGCGTCATCGATCCTCTTGAGCCCGAGGCCGTGGCCGCCTTTCCGGGCTGGGATACCTTCCAGGAAGCGGTGAAGCCGTACCTCTCGGCGGTGGCGCGCATCGACAGGGCCGAGCAGCGCGGGTTGGTCGCCCAGCCGGTGGTGGGCACCGGGTTCCTGGTCGGACCAACGTCCCTCGTGACCAACCGCCACGTCGTAGACGAGCTCACCCTGGGCACCAGCCGGCTCGGACCTGGCCAGGCGGTGGCCCGCTTCGGGCAGGAGTACAAGGAGACGCCTGACCCTGCGGCGGTGCCCGTGGCCGAGGTCGCGGCCGTGCATCCCGACCTGGACCTGGCCGTGCTCCGCCTCGAACGACCGCCGGACGACAGCTTCCCCACCCCCGCCTCGCCGTTTCCGCTGGCACCCGTGGCCGTGGAAGACGGCGCCGGGGTGGCGGCCATCGGCTATCCGGTGGAGGACGCCCGCAACCCGTCGTTCGTGAAACTCGTCTTCAACGACCGGTACAAGGTCAAGCGCGTGGCCGTCGGCGAGGTCACGGGCTCGGGGCGAGGGGTCTTGTTCCACGACTGCACGACCCTCGGCGGCAACTCCGGATCGCCGGTGCTGACCCTCGACGGCGCCCAACTGGTCGGGGTGCACTTCACGGGGTTCTACCTGGCCCGCAACGAGGCGCTGACGGGTGAGCCCGTGCTCGAGTTCCTGGGACCCTTCGCAGGCGGGGGCTGACCGAGGTGGCCCAGCCGAAGGTGCGGGGTCTGATCATCGCCGTGGAGGAGTACGGGAAAGCCTCGGGGCTCCCGGCCCTTCCCGGCACGATGGATCGGGCCCTCTCCTTCCGACAGTGGCTCCTCGAAAAAGCCGGGGCGACGGAGGACGACATCGTCTTCTGCGCCAAGCCACGAGTGCCGGGCTCGACCCATGACGCCTCGGGCCAGGCCATCGTCCGGGCCATCGCCGATCTGGTCAAGGCCGACCAGGACGACACCAGCAAGCTGTTCGTCTTCCACACCGGCCACGGTTTCCAGATCCAGGCCGAGCAGCGGGAAGGCGCCATCGACGCCGTCATCGGAGAGGACTTCGATCCCGAGCTGGGCGGGCTCAACTGCCTCCGCCTCCAGGAAATCCGCTTCTACCTCCAGCAGGCCCTGGGCAACGGGGTTCACTTCTACTTCGTGGACGCATGCCGGTTGGCCAACCCGGTCCTGGTCCCCGAGCTCACCCTCCCGCGACGAACGTCGAGCCTGGGCCGGTCCTCGCACAACTCGCTGTTCTCGGCCGCCGATGGCGCCAAGGCCCGAGCCACCAGCTCATTCCCCGACGCCTTGCTCCACGCCCTTCGTGGCCAGGGCCGGGCCATCACCTGGCTGGGTGACCAATCCGGCTACTGGGTCACCTTCCCGCGCCTGGTGGACGTGGTGAAGGAACAGCTGACGGCACACCAGGCCGAGATCTACAACGAGACAGCCGGCTCGCTTCCGCCGCTGATCATCCCGGTTCCCGACGTCTCCAACGTGGCCGCCACCGTCGAGGTCACCGGGGCCAAGGCGACCGACAGCTACGAGCTCGAGCTGGAGCCGGAAGCGGGTCGCTCGCCCGATCCCTTCGAGTTCAAGGGCGGGACGTTCCGGTTCGAGGTACCGCCCGGGGACTACAAGGCCGTGCTGCGCCGGGGCTCGAAGAGGTTGGAGCGGACCGCGCCCCCGGCCGATCAGCGGATCGCGTTCTACGCGGGAAGCGAGCCCCACCTCGTGTTCGCCGCAGTGCGTACGACACGGGGAACGACGGTTCCCGAGGAGGAGCTCGTCTCCTCCGAAATCGTTCTTCCCGGCGCCGGCGCCGCTTCGATCTCCTACGACGTGCACCGGCATGGCGGCCGGGCCGGCCACGTGCGCCTGGGAGCCGGCTCGCTCACCGCCGAGCCCGGCACCTATGACATCGGCCTAAGGGAGCGCGGAGAGCTCATCGGGTCGACCACCGTGCACGTCGGCCAAGGCGAGAAGCACAGCCTCGATCTTCCGGACATGGTCTCTTGCCCACCTGCTTACCGGTCCGTGAGCCACCCGGGCGCCACGGGTGCCCTCCCGTCGCTGCGGCCGGACGACCTGGTCCCGCAGCCGGACCCGGCGGTCGCTCCGCCCGTGGTCGATCCCAACCCCGCTCTCGTCCTCTCGCTGCTGGGAACGGCGGCCATCGCCGCCCGGGCGCCCTATCGCACCGCCGTCGGCAAGCTCGTCACGTTCGATGACCTGAGCGCGTCGGCCTCGGCCATCTACGTGCTGGGCGAGGGCGAGCTTCTGGGTGAAGTGGCAGTGCGGGGAGGCGACCCTCTCCCCTTGACCTTCGTGGAGGGGCTCGACGGCGTGCGCCACGCGCGGATCGACGTCGAGGCCGGGGCGCACGACCTCCACCTGTTTCTCGACGGCCAGGCGGAAGTGATCGTGGCCACCCACGGCTTCCCCGGACGGGTGACGCTCGTCGTCCTGGCGAGAGGCGCGCCTCCGACGATTCGCCAGTTCGCGCCCGTCCCCGGCCACCTGACCGGCGCGGCCGCCGACGCCGACGTCGTCGCGTCCACGCGGTTCGGCGAGCTGGTCCAGCGGCGCTTCCACGAAGACCGGCCGGTGGTGGCCGACCTCCAGGAAGACGATCAGAGCCGCTGGGAGCGCCTCTGCGCCGGCGACTGGCCGGAGCCGCTCACCGCCCTCGTCGCCGCCTACGAGCTCGTGCGGCGGGGAGCCCTGGCCCGAGGCCCCGACGATCTCCTGGCGCTCGTGAACAGTCTGGAAGGCCGCTTCGGCACCGTGCCTGACCTGGCCATCCTCGCCGCCCTCGCCTCGAGCACCTCGCCGCCTTACTCAGGCACTCCCCTGGTGAGCGACGGGGTGGCGGCGTCGGGCCCCCGCCCACGCGACGGGTTCGTGCCCAACG
>JBHENM010000252.1:0-8439 GCA_046262035.1 Acidimicrobiales bacterium
CGGCCCCGACGAAGGGCGAGCCCGATATGGCCCACATGAGCAGCTCCACGGCCAAGCCCACGACCACCGACACCGCCCAGAACTGCGCCGGGCTGACCTCGACGCCGGCCTGGCGCAGCCACACCCCCCGGGGGATGCGCGACCGCCGGCGCCCGCCGGGCATGCGCAGCCGCAGCGAGTCGCCGTGGCCGGTCAGGTGGGCCACGGACAAGAAGACCGACACCCCCGCCGCGAGGGCGGCCAAGAGCCTCACAGCCCCGCCCGGCCCAGGAGGACATCGCGCAGCGTGGTGCCCTCCGGCAGCAGCCGCTCGAGACGGTGCCCGAGGAGGGTCGCCGCCGGCAGCTGGCCCGTCCAGGTCAGGGGCGAGCCGGGGCCGCCCTTGCGCTCGAAGATGGGCTCCGTGCGGAGCTCGTTGCCGAGCACGGGAGCCACGGCGCGAATCTCCCTCACCCGGTGGGAGGCGTTGTCACCGACCAGATGGGGGTCGTCGCGCTCCATGTGCACGACCAGGTCGAGGGAGCGGGCGAAGGTTCGCCGGATCCGGTCCTCGGTGAGGTCCGGCCCGGCGCCCAGCGCGGTGAGCACCAAGGCCTCGAGGCCGTCCTCGGCCGAGTTGGCCAGGATGGTGGTGAGCCAACCCACGCCCGCCCGGCTGGCTCGAGCAAGCTCCCAGGACTCCTGGCCCCTCACCTCGCCGAGGGCGAGAACGTCGGGGCGCGTCCGCACCGTCAGCCTGACGAGGTCCTGGAGGCTGCGCCCGCCCTGGCCCCAGGGCCCGGGGGGGATGGCCTGGTAACGCTGGCGGCCCCGGATATCCGAGCTCGCCGGGATGGACTGGAACACCACCTCGGCCAGCTCCTCGCAGAGGCGGACGTTGTGGTCATCGCGGGCGGTGGCGAGGACCGCCCCGAGCAGGGTCGACTTCCCGCTGCCGGGCCCGCCGGAGATCAGCATGGAGCCCTTCGCCCACGCGTCGAGGGTGAGGAGGTCGGCGGCCGGCCGGCTCAGCGTGCCGTTCTCGACGAGGGCCCCCAGCGAGCTCACCGCAGCGCCGCCCGGCCGAGGAGGACGTCGCGCAGCGTGGTGCCCTTGGGCAGTAGTCGCTCGAGGCGCTGCACGAGCCTCGTGGGGGGCAGTTCACCCGTCCAGGTCAGGGGCGAGCCGAGGCCGTCCTTGCGCTCGAAGATCAGCTCCGAGCTGAACTCCTTGCCGATCTGGGGCACCACGGCGCGTATCTCGGTGACCTGGTGCAGATACGCGGCGTCCTCCGCCACCAGGTTGGGGTCGTCGCGCTCCATGTGCACGACCAGGTCAATGGAGCGGGCGAAGGCGCGCCGCACCAGATCCTCGGTTATATTGGGCCCCGCACCGAGCGCAGTTAACACCAAAGCTTCGAGCCCGTCCTCGGCTGAATTTGCGTGAATAGTCGCGAGGAAGCCGGCCCCCACCCGGCTGGCTCGAGCTAGCTCCCACGACTCTTCGGCCCTCACCTCGCCGACGGCGATGATGTCGGGGCGCATCCGCAGCATCAGCTTGATGAGGTCTCGGAGGCTGCGCCCGCCCCGGCCGTCTGGCCCGGGGGCGATGCCCTGGTAGCGGCCGCCGTGGGTGGGCCGGAACTGCAGCTCGATCGACTCCTCGCACAGGCGCAGGCAGTGGTTTTCCCGGGCCACGGCGAGGACCGCAGCCAGCAGCGTCGACTTGCCGCTGCCGGTCTCACCGCAGATCAGCATGGAGCCCTTGGCCCACACGTCGAGGGTGAGGAGGTCGGCGGCGGGCCCGTTGAGGGTGTCGCTCTCCACAAGCTGGGGCAGCGTGGCGAAGCGGTTGACATAGAGGCGGATGTCAGCCGACAGATGGGGCGACGCCGGGGGGATGGCGGCGGTGAGGCGGGCCTTGCCGTCGAGGACCTGGACGCCGTCGACGGTGGGATGGGCCCGGTCCAGGCTGGCGTCGGTGTTGGCCAGCAGCTGGGTGACGACGTGGAGGTTCTCGGCCTCGCTGGTGGGCTCGACGAGGCCCCGCAGCCGGCCGTCCTGGAAGTAGGTGACCCGGTCGCCCTCGATGAAGATGTCCTCCACCCCGCCGGCGGTGAAGAGGCCCTCGATGGCACCGTGGCCGCAGACCGAGGACACGATGCGCTCGATCACCCGCTCGGCGTTGGTCAGCGGCACCCCGGCGCCCATGGCCGCCTCCCGCCGGTACCGCTCCACTGCGTCGCCGGCCAGCTGGGTGATCCGCTCCCGGTTGGCCCTCGGATCCAACCGCTCGGCGGTGACGGTGCCCCGCACCGACTCCACCAGCTGCTCGGTCACGCTTGTGGTCACGGGAGCTCCACTTGGGTCTGGGCCGCCGTACGGCGGCGGCCGTCGGCTGTGGGATGGTTCTCGGCCGCGTTGGTGGGCTCGACGAGGCACCGCAGGAGGGCGGCGGCGGGCCCGTTGAGGGTGTCGCTCTCCACCAGCTGGGCCAGCGTGGCGAAGCGGTTGACGTAGAGGCGGATGCCAGCCGACAGATGGGGCGACACCGGGGGGATGGCGGCGGTGAGGCGCACCGACTCCACCAGCTGCTCGGTCACGCTTGTGGTCACGGGAGCTCCCTTTGGGTCTGGGCCGCCGTATGGCGTCGGCCGTCGGCTGTGGGGTGGTTCCCGGCCTCGCTGGTCGGCTCGACGAGCCGTCGCAGACGGCCGTCCTCGAAGTAGGTGACCTGGTCGCCTTCGATGAAGATGTCCTCCACGCCGCCGGCGGTGAAGAGGCCCTCGAACGTCACGCTCGCGG
The DNA here is from genome assembly GCA_046262035.1 of Acidimicrobiales bacterium. Classification (GTDB taxonomy): domain Bacteria; phylum Actinomycetota; class Acidimicrobiia; order Acidimicrobiales; family AC-14; genus JBHENM01. Next base: position 2,784 of record JBHENM010000252.1, read on the forward strand.
TCAAAGGATCCCCTCTCCTTGGGTCTGGGCTCCCGTGTGGCGGCGGCCGCGGTGGTGCGTGGGCGCCACGGCGGCGGCGAGCTCGGCCACCGCCCGCCGGAACGGGCCCGCCTTCACCAGCTCGCCGTTCCACACCGCCCGCTCGAGGCGATCGTCATCGGGCAGCAGGTGGACGGAGGCCTCCCCCACCTCCAGGCCCTGGGCCCGCTCGAGCAGCTCCAAGCGCCGGAACCGGTCCTTGGGGGCCCGGGTCAGGACCAGGTGCAAGGGCGTCTCCGGTGCCAGCAGCCGTACGTCGGCCAGCCACATGGCCAACCTGGCCATGCCCACCGGGCTGGCCATGCCCACGGCGACGATGCTGTCGGAATCACCCACCACGGCCCGGGCCACCCCGAAGCGATCGCCGCCGTAGTCGGCCAGGTTCTCGACCATGGGGCCCACCTGGGTGAGGACGTGGTGGCGGCGGTTGGCGAGCTCCTCCACCAGGTCCAGCACCGCCCGGGGGCGCAGCTCGATCCACTGCGCCGGATCGGCGAGCCCGCCCACGAGCCAGAAGCGCCCGGCCCCCACCGCCAGGAGCTGGTCCTCCAGCCGCCCGCCGCGCTGGCGGAGGGCGTCGACGGCCATCGGAAGGTTGGGCAGCATGGGCTGGTCGACCAGCTGGGCCAGGCTGGGGCAGATGTCGTTGGCGTCGACCACCACCACCCGGCTGTCGGCCTTGGCCAGGGCCCGGGCCAGCTCGAGGATCACCAGTTCCGGCTCGGCGCCGACGGGACCGGCCACCACCGTGCGCTGTCCCCGGCCTGGGACGCGGGGGCTGAGGCCCTCGAACCCGGGTATGGCCGGAGCCGGCCGTGCGGTCGCCACGGCCACGGCGCCGGCGGGCTCCAGCCACTCCCCGGCCACGTCCAGCACCACCCGGAGGAACTCGGCGGGCTCGGCGTCAGCCTCGATCAGGGTGTCGCCACCCAGGTCCAGGGCCTGCTGCTTGGTGGCGGGCTCGGCCGGGTCCCACACCGCCACCAGGCCCATCCCCCGCCGGTGGAGCTCGTCGACCAGGGCGGAGGTGGCCAACGGCGAGTCGGCGTCGACCACCAGCAGCTGGTAGCGGCGGTCGAACAGCGCCTTGCGCTCGGCGATGAGGTCGACGACCTGGCCCGGGCCGTGGTCGGCCAGGTATCGGCCCCAGGACCGGCCCCAGGACCTCGGCGTGGTCACGAAGGCGAGGGTGAGCTCGCCGCCGGCGCTGGTCACCGGGGACGGGCGGCCACGGAGGTGGCCGTGCCGGCGGCGGCGGCCGGCGCCCCGGTCGCTCGGACGATGTCCATCTTCCCCCGCTCGATGGCCCCCGACAGCCGCAGCGCAGCCCGCTCGTCGACGGCGATGGTCACCGCGTACTTGGAGGAGGTCCCGCCCAGGCCCTTGGCCTCCTGGCGGCCGACGGTGAGGACCTCGGCGCCGGTGACGACGTAGACGGCCTCGGTCCCGCTGGCGTCGACGACGTCGACCAGGTCGCCGCGCTGGAGTGTCCCCCCTACGGCGTGCTCGGGCTCGATGGGGATGCTCATGGCCCGCTGCTGGGCCGGGGCCGCCGCCGGCGCCAAGTCGCTGCGGGAGACGATCGAGCCGGCGGCGATGGAGTGGGTGGCCACCGACCCTTTGATCGCCTCCATGTCCGCCGGGCGCACCATGGTGGCCAGGACGCTCTCCGTCGCGGTCAGGTCAATGAAGCGCAGCGCCCCGGCGTCGACCGCCTCGCCGGCCCGGAGGTCTCGGGCGGCGACCGCCACCTGGGACCCGGTGTGACTGCTGGTCACGACCAGGAACCCGCCCATGGCGAACAGTCCGGCGACGATGGCCACCACCAGCGACGTGGGCATCCGGCTGAGCAGCCGTCGCTTCGGTGGGGCGGCCAGACGGTCGCCGTTGGACAGTGTCGACACCCGGCCTCGGCCGTTCGTGGTGGTGGCCATCATCGCCTCCCGATTTGGGTCGGTCCCTGGCGGCTGCTTCGCCCCTCGCCGTTCGCCCTGAGTCGTTGCTCGCTAGTCCTGTGAAGTCATCCGGTAGCACCCGCAGCCCGGCCGAACGAGAGAGCCGCCCCTCCCCCACTACCCTGCTCGCGTCGACCACGCCGTCGCTGACATAGAATCATAAGCCGCCGTCGGCTCGGCGACCACCTGTAGGTTTTTGCGTAGGCGGTGCGGTCTTCTTGACGGTGCGGGCCGACTCGGGCAGCCGGCCCTTGCGGCGGGCCCAGCGCTCGATATCCGGCCAGTACCAAACGTGGGCTCCGCCCCTGGCCTCGGCGATCCGGAAGACCGCCTCGGGGAAGCTGGGGTCGCTGCGCCGGTAGTAGTGGAGCTCCTGGACCCGCTTAAGGCCGAGGCGGCGCACGATCTCTCCAGCTCCCACCAGGTGCTCGACATCGACCCTCCTGCCCACGGCCACGGGACGCTACTGGCCCGGCACCGAGTGTAACCTTTGACACTCCGGGGGCAAGGGGTGGCGCTGCGCCAGCTCCGGCTCCGCCGGACAGGGACTCCTACCGGCGCCCTCCCACTCGGTGGCGCCGGGCCCACCGCCGCACCTCGGGCCAGTACCAGATCAGCGGCGCCCGCTCCCCCGTCCCCACCCGGTGCACCGGCGGCGGGAAGCTCGGGTCCGAGCGGCGCAACAGGTGGACCTGCTGGGCCCGGGCCAGGCCCAGCCGGCGGGCCACCTCGGCGGCTCCCACCAGGTGCTCGACATCCAGGCGCCGGCCCATGGCGCGCCGAGTGTAACCATTGACACTTTCGCCGAGTTGGCGGCCTGGTCACGCTTCATCCACGGCGTCGTCGGCGGGGAGGCGCCCGGTGCGCCGGGCCCAGCGCTCGACGTCGGGCCACATCCACACCAGGGTCTTGCGGGTCGGCCCCCCGATGGCGGCCGCCGGCCTGGGGAAGGTCTCGTCCTTCTTGAGGTAGTGGTGGACCAGCTCCTGGTGGCGCCAACCCAGGCGATGCGCAATGTCGTATGCCCCAACGAGCAAATCCACGTCGACCCTCCGCCCCACGGCCGAACCCTAGGGGGCTGGCGCCGAGCTGGCATCTGTGCTTAGGATTCCAAGCGTACACGACACATGCTCAGCTCGTACAGACCTCCAGGCTGCTTTTTCCGCCCAGGCAGCGCCTTTGACCTGACCCATCGCGATTTCCACCATCTGGGCCTCCACTTGCTTTACAGTGCCCGGAAATGACATCCCTGTGATTCTCCCGAGGAGGCGTGGCGATGACCAAGTGGGTAACCCGAGCAGGCCTCACCAGCACCGACGTGATTGGGCGCCTCTACCAGCTGGGCGTCATCACCAACCGCGACCGCGTCGCCGAGGTGTCCAACGCCCTGTTCGACCCCGGTGAGGTGCGCGGCTCCACCCCCAAGGGCCACGGCCACCGCCGATTCACCGAGGAGCAGTGCGCGGCCGTGGTGAACGCGTTCGTCGCCCGCGACCGCCTCGAGCTCTCCCTGGCCCAGCTCTTCGCCCTGCTCGCCGACCCAGAGGCCCTCAGGCTCATCCGCAGCCGGCCCTGTCTCGACGAGCGCGATCTCTCTACGCTGCAACGCACCGGCTTGGAGGTGTGCGCCTAGAGGACCAGCGACCGGCCGGCTGAGCCCGGCTCCCCGAAACAGCTCCCAGAACGCGAGAAGGGCCCCGGCTGGAACCGAGGCCACTTCTGCAGGAGCACCCAAAGAGAGAGCGACCCGTCGATGTGGCGCTCACTTTACCGGTGCTCCTGCTCCCTGGTCAACCGCGTCCCTTCGCGGGCGCGCTTGTGTGCAAGGAGTGCCGTGCCCCATCCCCGACGCCACACCCCCGAGCAGCCCCCCGAGGGCTGTCTCGGCGCGCTCGGGGCCCACCGGGGCCGGACCGAGTGGACGGGCGGCTAGGACGTGTCCGCCCCGGCCCCGTCGACGACCCGGCCGCCGGCGGGGCGCGCCTCGGCGGCGCCCGCCGACTCCAGGGGAGCCACCCAGGGCCAGGAGCTCCTCGGTCTGCCGGTGGGCCCGGTGCCGAGGGTCCTCCTCGGCGCCTGCCGGCCGGGGCCGCCGCTGGAGCCGATCGAGGAGCGCGAGGGTTGGGCCCTCTACCGCCTCGACGACCAGTCGGGGACGTCGGTGGAGGTCGCCCTCCGCACCTGCGACCACCCCGATTTCGGCGACGAGGACGCAATGGCGGCCGCTTTCCTCGGCCGGGCCCGATCGAACCCCAAGGCCCTGGGTGAGCTGCAGGCGTTGTTGGCCTGGGTCCTCGAGCGCGACGGCCAGGAGGGCCAGTGGTGGTGGGGTGACGTCGCCCGGATCGTCTATGGCCCAGCCGCCAAGTCACACCACAACGACCACGTCCGCCTGGCGGCCGCTTTGTTGTGCCGCGGCCAGTGGCCACGTTTCGCCGACTCCACCCCCCCGGGTCCGTCAGCCTCTCCATGGGGTGGTTCGCCGCTGCTGCGTTTCGAGGGCCAAGAGCGTTGCGACGCCAGTGAGGCCCGGCGCTGTCGTTGCCCGCTCACCGCCCGCCTCAGCCCTGTGTTCTCCAGGGCGCTGGCCGCCCAGCGCCACCGGGTCCCCGTTGAGCAGCTGCGGCTACCCCAGGAGGGCCACACCAACCCTGAAGGCCGTCGCCCGAGCCGGGCCGCGCTGCTGCGAATTCGGACCGTCGCCCTCCAGGACTGGCTCGCCGGCGAGGCCGACCCGGTGGCCAGCCAGCGGGCTGGGGCCAGGGTCCGCACCGTCACCTTCCAGGAGCTGCTGTCCCGTGCCGGCATTGACGTCAACGCCCATATCCGCCGCCGCCACATGGGTGATCTGTTGAGCGACGTCGTCGCCCAGCTGAAGGCGACGGCGACCTGGATCGGGGTGGGGCTCCGTGAAGCTCCCGTCCGGGGGCGACGGCTCTTGGCGACGGTGTTCCACCTCTCGGGCCCGAAGGCGGCTCCGTCCCAGGTGTCGGGTGCCCCAGGACGGCCCCCGACCAGCCCCGCAGCGCCGACTGCCGGGGCCGGGGCCGGCGGCCGACTGCCCCCACGGGCGCCGCCAGCCCCGACCCCCTAACCCCGCTGCCTTTCCGCCAGTAGTTGTAGGCCCGCGCCCTGTCGGCCGCCGAGACAGACCTCGGCGGCCGTTTTCGCGCTCGGCCCGCTCGGTCCGGCGCAACGGCCGGTCGCCGGGAGCTGATGTGGCCCACCCGCTCGCCACTGCGCGCCCAGGTCAGCCCTTTCCAGCCGGATCGCTTAGCCCGTTTCCGCCGACCGTGCCGCCGCCAGATGAGCTCAGCCCTTTCCAGCCGTCAGCCTTTTGCCGCCGCGGCCTCAGCCTGAAACAGCCGATTCGGACGCGAACGGCCAGGGACGGTCCTCACGATGGCTTCCCACCTCCGCGCCCCGAGCGCAGAAGGGAGACCCGCCATGGCCACACCCCGCTGTCACACCGCTGCCCCCCCCGACCCCGTCTTGGCCGAGCTGTCCGCCCGGGTGGCGGCCGAGGCGGCCGGCATCACCGCCTTCCTGCTCGAGCGCGCCTACGCCTGGGATGGCAAGGGCGCTGGCGAGGCGGCTGACGGCCCCCACGGCACCCGGGGCCGGCGGCCTCACTGCCGGCCGTGCTGACCCGTTGCGATCGT
>JBHENM010000253.1:0-1059 GCA_046262035.1 Acidimicrobiales bacterium
CGTCCCCCGCGCTCACGACCCAACGGCGATCGCCACTGAACGCGGCGCGATTGACCGATCCCTTATGGCCCCGAAGCGCCGCAAGCTCTTGTTGCGTTCGCCAATCCCACACGCGCACGGTCCCATCTGCACCGGCATTCCTGAAGAAGCGGGTTTTGTCAAGACCGCGCCGCCCGTAGGGCGGCACCTTGCTGGGGTTGACCCGGCTCCAATGGCGTGCTCGTCGTGACGTCGAGGGCGCGCCGAAGTCCTCCTCTGTCGAGGAGGAGGTGAGGGCTGTCAAGGCCGAGCGAAGCTCGCCTGCAGGGGCAGCCTTGACGGCCCGGTCAGTGCCGGGGACAAACTCGATCAGGAACCCCGCCAGGGGTTCCTACCTGCCTGTCGTCCCGGTGCAGCCCGGACGTCGGGTCGTGATTGTCGAGTCGGGAAGGCATGCCTTTCTACGCGGGGACGATGATCAAGAGTTCTCGCAGCAATCCCGTCAAAGGCGGGTGGGCAGTCCGAGGACCTCGGTGCCGGTCATTCCTCCGTGGCGCGTGGCCACATGCTGCGATCCGGCCGCAGCCGGCTGGGCTCAAGCACTTACTCGGCTCGCCCGGAGGGAGCCATGCCGATAACGAGCTCGCAGCCGGCCACGACGATGGTGCTCAGCTCGTCTCGGCCAGGCAACGGATCTCACCGTCACGCAGGCCGTAGTAGACGAGGCTGAGAAGTCGCCGGGCCACCGCCACGCGCGCCTTGGGCTTGCCCCGGCGATCGGCGATGCGGTGGAAGTCGGCGCGGAGTTTGGGGCCGCCCCGGCGCTTGGCCACCGCCTCGATGGCGGCCCAGCGCACGAGCCGGCTCCCTTGCTTGGTGATCGAGCCCCGGTGCACCGTGGTGTCGGACTCCCGGTGGCGGGGCGTCAGGCCCGCCCAGGAGCACAGCTTCTCGGGACCGGAGAAGCGGTGCACGTCGCCGATCTCGGCCACGAAGATGGCGGCGAAGACCGGGCCCACGCCGTCGATGGCCTGGATGGCCCGGTAGCCGGCGTGGTCTTTGAGCTGGCGGTGGATCTCC
>JBHENM010000254.1:0-3043 GCA_046262035.1 Acidimicrobiales bacterium
CGCCGGCGCCATCCGCTTTGCGGCTGAGGCGGCCGAGATCGACGACACCTTCCTCGCCTTCAACGGAGACGTCCTCACCGACCTCGACATCACCGCCCTGGTGGACTTCCACCGCCAGCGGGGCGCCGAGGGCACGATCGCCCTCACCCGTGTCGCCGACCCGTCGGCCTACGGGCTGGTGCCCACGGAGCCCGACGGGCGGGTCGAGGCCTTCGTGGAGAAGCCCCTTCCCGAGGAGTCGACGACGGGCGCCATCAACGCCGGCACGTACGTCCTGGAGCCTTCGGTGCTCGACCCAATCCTCAAGGGGGAGCCGACCTCCATCGAACGCGAAGTCTTTCCGCGCATGGCCGAGGAGGGCCGCCTCTACGCCATGGTGTCCGACGCCTACTGGATAGACACGGGACGGCCGGCGGAGTACCTCCAGGCCCAGCTCGACCTGCTGGACGGCCGCCGTCCGCCGCCCCCCGCTCCGGGAGCCCACCAGCGCTCGGCAGGCGTCTGGACCCTTGGCGAGCCGGTCATCGACGGGCAGGTGACGGGACCGGCGCTGATCGGGACCGCGGCCTACATCCAGTCAGGAGCGAAGGTGGACCATTCGGTGGTGGGCTCTGGAGCCCGGATCTCCGATGGAGCCGAGGTCCGGGGCTCGATCCTGCTCCCCGGAGCGTCTATTCACGCCGGAGCCATCGTCGACCAGTCCATCGTGGGCGAGGGCGCCGTCATCGGGCGGGGCGCCCGCCTCTCCGGCCTGACCGTCATCGGCGGGGGCTACGAGGTGGATCCCGAAACTCGCCTGTACGGGGTCCGCCTACCCATCGGAGGCTGACGAACCCGTGCGGGCACTCGTCACCGGTGGAGCCGGCTTCATCGGGTCCACGCTGGTCGACCGCCTGCTGGCCGAGGGACATGCGGTCGATGTGGTCGACGATCTGTCCAGTGGGTCCCTCACCAACCTGGCGGAAGCGCGATCGAACCCGGACTACGAGTGCTCGTTCCACCGCCTGGACATCCGCTCCGGCGCAGTGATCGACCTCATCGCCCACCGCCGGCCGGAGGTCGTGTTCCATCTGGCCGCCCAGGCCGACGTGCGGGTCTCAGTGTCCCGGCCCACCTTCGACGCCGAAGTCAACATCATCGGGACCCTGAACGTGCTCGAGGGGGCGCGGGCAGGAGGTTCCCGCAAGGTCGTGCTCGCCGCCAGCGGCGGCACCCTGTACGGCGAGTCCGACAAGCTCCCACTCCGCGAGTCGGCCCCCCAACGCCCGCTGTCGCCCTACGGGGTGTCCAAGAAGGCCGCCATGGACTATCTGACCGTGTACCGCGAGCTGCACGGCCTCGAGTTCACGGCGCTGACGCTGGCCAACATCTACGGGCCCCGTCAGGACCCCCACGGCGAGGCGGGGGTGGTGGCGATCTTCTCCCGCCGGCTCCTGGCCGGGGAGCCCTGCACCATCTTCGGCGACGGCGAGCAGACCCGTGACTTCGTGTACGTCGACGACGTGGTCGACGCCTTCTCCCGGGCCAGCGACAGGGGCGACGGGCTGATGATCAACATCGGCACGGGCACCGAGACTTCGGTCAAACGGCTGTACTCGACCATGGCCGCCCTGGCCGGAGTCGAGTCGCCCCCCATCTACGCTCCGGCCCGGCTGGGCGAGCTCGGCCGGTCAGCCCTCGATCCGGGCCGGGCCGCAGTGCAGCTCGGCTGGAAGCCGTGGACATCCCTGGAGGAAGGGACCAGCGAGGTCCTGCGCTGGTTCGGGAGCATGGGCGCCACTTCGGGCCCAGGAGGCGACGAGTAGGCCTCGCAGCGTACGATCCTGCCCGCAGGCAGTGAGGTTTTCTGGTTGGGGGACCGAGAGGGGAAACGGCGTGCAGGCGACGCGCAAGCGGCGGAAGCTCAGCAAGATGGCCGAGTCCGTGCCCTTCTGGTGGCACTCCATCGACCTGGGCGACGGCGTCCTCAGCAACGGCCAGAAGACGGCCGCCGAGTTGGGCACGATCTGGGACGCGCTCCAGCTGCCCGACCTCGCGGGCAAGAGCGTCCTCGACGTCGGTGCGTGGGACGGCTACTTCTCCTTCCGGGCCGAGGACGAGGGGGCAGCCCGGGTCGTGGCCCTGGACCACTACGTGTGGTCGGTGGACCTGGCCGGCCAGGAGCGCTACTGGCAGGAGTGCCGGGCCCAGGGCACCGTCCCCGCCCCGTCCCATACGGTGGCCGACCTCTGGCATCCGGACGCCCTTCCGGGAAAGGCGGGGTTCGACGCCGCCCACCGGGCCCGGGCCAGCAGGGTGGAGAGCGTGGTGGGCGACTTCATGACCATGGACCTCAACCGCCTGGGGACGTTCGACGTGGTCCTCCTCCTCGACGTCCTGGGCCACGTGCGCCACCCGATCCTGGCCCTGGAGCGGCTCCGGGAAAACACCGGGGACCTGCTCGTGGTCGAGACGGAGTCGGTGGCCATACCCGGGTTCGAGCACCACGGGTTCGCCGAGTTCTTCGAGAGCCACGAGCTGAACGGCGACGTCAGCCGGTGGTGGGCACCGAACCGCCGGGCCGTCGTGGGCATGTGCCGGGCCGCCGGTTTCGCCCACGTGGAGGCCACCGACGACCGCCGAGCACGCCCGCCGCGGCCCGACGCCCTCCACCGCTACCGCCTGGTGACCCGGGCCTGGGCCCGAGCGGCCCCCTGAGCGGGGGACATGGGCCCGAGCGGCCCCCTGAGCGGGGGACATGGGCCCGAGCGGCCCCCTGAGCGGGGGACATGGGCCCGAGCGGCCCCCTGAGCGGGAAGCACAGGCGCGAGCAGCCCCCTAGCGGAACAGGTCCTCGCCCGGCGGCCGGACCACCTCGGCCCGCACCGAGGACTCCCGTAGCCAGGCCGGATCCACGCCCCTGACGACCACGGCGGCGATACCCGCGGCCTTGCCCATGACCAGCTCGGCCGCCCCCGCCAGCTCGTCGGCCACGGCGACCTCGGTGACCCGCAGGGCTCGACCGGAGGCGTCCGGCTCGCCCCGCAGGTCCAGCACGGCGGCT
>JBHENM010000255.1:0-10244 GCA_046262035.1 Acidimicrobiales bacterium
CGCGAGGCCGACGCCGTGGCGGATGCCGTCATGCGCTCGATCGGAGAGCGGGCGGGTGCGGACCCAGAGCCCGTCGACGTGGACGGGGTCGAGCTCAGGCCGAGGGACCGAGTGAGCCGCATGGTCAGTCGTGCTGCGCCACTGGGGCTGGAGGGCGGGCCGGTCGACCGAGAGACCGAGCGCGACATTGGCGAGCAGCGGCGGAGCGGCACGCCCCTACCGGCGAAGCTGCGGGGGTCGATGGAGGGCGCCTTGGGGACGGAGCTCGGCGGGGTTCGGGTGCACTCCGGCCCGAAGTCAGACGCTCTCAACGCGGCCATGCAATCGCGCGCTTTCACCGTCGGTAGCGACATCTTCTTCGCGCGCCACCAGTACCGGCCCCAGACCTCCTCCGGCCAGCACCTGCTGGCGCACGAACTGGCCCACGTCGTCCAGCAAACCGGTCCGGGCACCGTCCAACCCGTGCGCCGAGCCGTCGGGTTCGAATTCGAGGACGGTTCGTGGACCGTGCTCAAGCTCCAGACCGGCTACAACTGGCTCCGCGACCCGACTTCCTACCGGCTCGGTCACTGGCTCGGCGGTGGCAAGATCGCCGCACCCGGCTCCGAGAAGACCGACGAGGAGCGAAACGAAGAGGAGTACACGGGCGAGAACATCTTCGCCCAACCGGCGGCGGGTCACATCAACAACCTCGTCGGCCAGTTCAACCTTCAGTCCGGACCGAAGAAGGGCGCGCTGCACGAGGGCCTCGGCTACAGGATCGAGCCCGACGGGCCCTACACCCAGGGGGGCTACAGCAACGTCATGGACCTGGAGATCGTCACCGAGCCGTTTCCGGAGACCGAGCAGGGAGAGCAACGGCTGGTGGCGGCGCTCGCCGACCTGCAGAAGATGTTCGCCAAGTACAACTCGGGAGCCTCCGGTGACTGGCTGGCCCAGAAGGACTCGCTGAGCTACGGCCGCTTCGTCGGCCCATCAGTACACGGGTTCAGCACTTCCGGCATCTACCTCTACGGCGGGAAGCCGGGAGGAGAGTTCAAGCCTCAGGTGACGGGCGGTGTCTCGCTGAGCGATCTTCCCCACGTCATGGAGACGCTCGGGACCACCGGTGCCGTCGATGACAGGGATGAGGAGAAGGACGCGGTTCGCCAGCTGGTCTACCGAGAGAACGACCCTGTCGCTCTCACCCAAGGGTCGGTCACCCAGGTCCTCGGCACTGCCCCAGGTCGCGCCCGGACTGTCGTGGGAAAGCTGGTCACCGCCGGCGTGCTGACGGACGAATCCGAAGGCCTCGACCAGCTGACCGGGTTCCTGTCCCTCGCCATCGTGTACATGTCGGTCTTGAGCAGGACCATCAGAGAGGGCATCAAGAACGAGTTGCCCCTGATGTCCCGCTATTCCTTCGCAACCCTCTGGGCCCAGGTTCCCGCAGCGACTCGATCGCTGATCGCGGACTCTTCCGACATCCTGTTCGAGGCTTTGAGCCCCGAAGTCGCGGCATCGGTCCGGCTGCACGTCGCCAAATATGACAACAAGAAGGTGACGGCTAAGCGAGCCAACGGCATGGGCGACCCGATGCTGTACCTCGACCCCCGTCTGGCCCCGGGCTTCAGCGGGTTGCTGGGGTCGATGACGCGGCGGGATTGGCTCTGGTACATCGTCAACGACGGACCCGACCTGCTCGACCCGAAGTCGCTGATCCCGCTTGTGCGGGCGAGTGAGCACGCGGCGGTCGCGGACAAGTACGACAAGAGCATGGCGATCTTCTTCAGGGGCCACGGGAACACCAAGAACGTCAAGAAGGTCGAGGGCGAGCCCGAAGGTGGTCTGGCCTTGCTCGAAAACCGCAACATTCAGGGGCCGCTCACGTTCCCCGAATCAGTGGACCTGGCCAGGAAGTACTTCTCGTGGATGCGCCTCGTCAAGCAGGGTGACCTCAGTTCGGTCTGACGGCCGCCTGGAACCGATCAGATCCTCCGGGCCGTGATCAGACATCGAGGAGCGCCCACCCGGAACTCCTCCCCGTCGAGCCCGCCGGCGATCTCCTCGACGGAAAAGCCGGCATCCTCCACCAGGTCGACGATCTCGCGGCACGTCATCACCCGGTGACGCGCCACTCGATCGTCGCGCTGGTCGCCCAGTTCCAGGGTCATGGCCGTGACCATGGTCGAGGTTCTGACCTCGTAGGCATGGACGTTGGTGAGAACCGCACCACCCGCCTCGTGGCGGTCGCGTTCGCCTAAGCGGGGCAGCACGATCTCGGCCACCGTCGCCGCATCGAGCACGAAGCGAGCACCGGGCCGCAGCTTGGCGGCCAGTCCGTCGAGGAACGCCACCGTGTCCCGGTGACCGAGGTAGCCGAAGCTGTTGCCCATGCACCAGGCGCCGTCGAACGCCTCAGTGCCGATCAGGGCGGCCCCCAGGTCGCGCAGATCTCCGACGCGGGCGTCGACCCGACGACTGGTGTCGTCGGTCCTGAGCCGGTCGATGGCGTAGCTGGACAGGTCGACGCCGACGATGTCGTGGCCCAGGGCAGCCATGCGGAGGGCGAGGCGTCCGTCGCCACAGGGGACGTCGAGCAGGAGCCGGGTCCCCTCGTCAGACGCACAGAGTTGCCTGACGAGGAAGGCCGCCTCGGCGTCGGAGGCCTCGGCCGGCATGAGGGCCCGCCAGACGTCGTTGGCGAGCGCGTCAAAGAAGGATTCGTACCATTCGGGCAAGGGAGATCCTCTCCTCAGGAAGAGAGCGCGCTTGGAACCGCTTTGGGTTCGAAGGCGCGCACCGTGGGACTTCGATCGGCGATCAATCGGTTGTCGACCACGGCATTCCTCAGGAGGGGGTACTGAGGAAGAGGGTAGACGACTCGCTAGAGTCGCGGAAATGAGAGTCGGTGCAAAGGTCGTCGACACGCTGTTGCTGGGTGCCGGCGGCCGGCGGCGGCAGCTGCAGGACTTTCCCGTGCTGGGCGACGTTTGGGCTCGCTTTGCGGACATGCCCGGCGAGCCCCACGACCTGCTCATCACGCCTACTTGGGGTAAGCCGACCCAAATAGTGGCCAAGCAAGTGGCCTCGATCGGCCTCGACGGCGGCGAGGAAGCCCCCTACCGCCGCCAGGTCGCCTATCTGCAGGATCTCGTCGTGGCCTGCCTGACCCTGGACGACCTCACCGGCGTTGCCATTCCCATGACGAAATGGTGGGACGACATCGAGCACCAGTGGAACCCGCCGTCGGATGAGACGCTGGAGGGATGGATCGTCTCGGAGCTGAAGGACGCGGTCCAAGACGAGCAGCCCGAGGGCCGCCTGGCCGGTGGGAACCCGCAGGCACGCCCTGGGATGTCGACCGAAGAGCGGCAGGTGGCCAAGCTCGGGCTCATGCTGGGCGTGCTGCGAGCGGCCGAGGCGGCAGCACACCCGGGGTCCGACACGAGCGAGCCCGAGGTACCGAGCACCGTCGCCGCGGCTGACGACGCTCTCGGCCAGGAAGCGATCGTCCAGAAGGGCACCGAGGCGGTCCGCTTGGTCATCGATCGCTACCGCGCCTCAAGCGATGAGGAGTCGAAGGGCGCGATCTTCCAGGTCAGCTTGAACAGGACGGCGTCGGCGGCAGCCGCCGAGTCCATCGCCGCCATCAAGGCCGACGCCGCCCTCTCCCTCTTCTCCATCAGCTGCAAGGAGATCAGCTGGGCTGTTCTCGACAGCGGGATCGACCAGGGCCACCCCGCGTTCTGGGACTACGAGAAGATCTGGAAGGACGGAGACTCTCCCGCGGCGGAGGCGCCCGGGGGGACCGACCAGCCCGCGAGCCGTCCTCACCGAATCAAGGGGACATTTGATTTCCGGCAGATCCGCGCCATCATGAGCGTCGACCCGGTCGGCCAGGTCAAAGCCGACGAGATCCAGCCGCAAAGCGGCCTCACGTCCAAGGACATTGACGCCGCGCTCGCGGCCCTGGCTACCGACCGGGAAGCCGGAGCGCGGATCGACTGGGCCAAGGTCCGGCCCCTGATCGAGCAGGCCACCCCTACTGCGCCGCCCCATCCGCACGGCACCCATGTGGCGGGAATCCTGGGTGCGCACTGGGTGGACGCCGAGAAGGGCAAGGCCCCCAAGCGGACAGACCCCATCAAGATGGCAGGCGTGTGCCCCGACATCACCCTTTACGATTTCCGAGTTCTGGGCTCGACGTTGGGCGACACCGAGTTCGCCGTGATCGCCGCGCTTCAGTTCATCCGGTTCCTCAACGACCAGAGTGGATACTCGGTGATCCATGGGGTCAATATGAGCCTGTCGATCCCGCACAACGTCCGAAACTACGCCTGCGGCCGGACGCCGGTATGCATAGAGTCGGAGGCCCTGGTGGCCAACGGCGTGGTGGTGGTGGCCGCGGCGGGGAACCGAGGATTTCAGCAATACCTGCTGGCCGATAGCACCCTGTTCGAGAGCTACGCGGCGTCGAGCATCACGGATCCCGGCAACGCCGAGGGCGTGATCACCGTCGGCGCCACCCACCGCCTGTGGCCCCACACTTACGGCGTGAGCTTCTTCTCCAGCCGAGGGCCTACCGGCGACGGCCGGCTGAAACCCGATCTGCTGGCACCGGGCGAAAAGATCGTGAGCTGCATTCCCGGCGCCCGATCTGACCAGATGGATGGCACCAGCATGGCGGCACCTCATGTGAGCGGAGCGGCCGCGCTGCTGATGGCGCGGCACCCGGAGCTGAAGGGTAAGGCCGGCCGGATCAAGCAGATCCTCTGCAGTACGGCCACCGACCTCGACCGGGAACGCAGCTTCCAGGGCTACGGCATGGTCGACGTCCTGAGGGCCATCCAGTCCGTTTAGGAGGTCTGATGAAACTCGAGGTGCTGTCGGCCCAGAAGGGCGATTGCCTGTTGCTTCACAACGACACCGACACAGGGCCGGGCTTGATCCTCATCGACGGTGGACCGGCGGGCGTTTCGGGGGAGACCTTGATCCCGCGCCTCATGGAGCTCCGCGAGCAGCGGGAGCTGGAGGACGATGAGCCCTTGGTCATCGATCTCGTGATCGTGAGCCATGTGGACGATGACCACATCAACGGGGTCATAGACCTGCTCGGGGCCATGCTCGAGCGCCAGCAGGGCGGCGATCCTCCGCTCTTCCAGGTCAACGGGCTTTGGCACAACAGCTTCGACAGGGTGCTGGGCAACGACGAGACTGGGGCATTGCTGAGCGCGGTTCAGTTCGGGGCCGCTTCGATGGCGTCACTCGTCGAGGAAGCCGAGGAAGGGCCGGCGGCAGACCACGCCAGGGTGCTGGCCGGGGTCAAGCAGGGCGACGACCTGCGGAGGTTGTCCGACGGACTGCAGATCCCGGTCAACCAACAGTTCGGTGGGGGGCTCATCCAGACTGCGCCCGGGGAACCGGTGGCCCATGAGGTCGCCGGCGTCGAGTTCGTCGTCATCGGCCCGCGCCAGGCTGAGCTGGTGGCCCTCCAGAAGGACTTCGACAAGTGGCTCAAGAAGCAACCCCCGTCGGAACGGACGGGACCGTCGATGCTCGCAGCGCTGGACGACGAGTCGGTTGCGAACCTGTCGAGCATCGTCCTCCTGGCCCGCGCCGGCGGCAAGACCGTCCTGCTGACGGGCGACGCCCGGAGCGACAAGGTCCTGGAGGGGATGATGGAGTGCGGCGTCTGCGGCGAAGACGAGACGATCGACGTCGGCATCCTCAAGATGCCCCATCACGGCAGCATTCGGAACCTCGATGACGAGGGAGATTTCCTCGGCCGGGTCACGTCCGAGAACTACGTCTTCTCCGGCAACGGCGAGCACGGAAACCCCGACCGGGAGACGTTGGAGCTTCTGTTCAAGGCTCGTCCTGAAGCGGAGATGACCCTCTATTTCACCTATCCGGTTGAAGAGATGGACCCCGTGCGCCGTGAGATCCACGATCGCGAGCGGGCCAAGAGGATCAAGCGAGGCAAGCCCGGCGGCCCGGCGTGGAATGACAGGACCCACTCCTTGGGGGCCCTCTTGGCGGGAGCACCTCCGGGAGTGAAAGTCGTCCAGGACGGCATTCCCGGGATTTGAGCCCCGGCGACGAGGGCGCTTCTCGAACGTGGACCCCAGAGCCCAACGACTCGAGTTGCCGGAGGGCTACGGCAAGCCGGCGAAGACGCTGAAGTGGGCCGCGGTACGGGCCCGGCTGGAGGAGTCGCGGCAGTACTGGCTGGCCACGAGCCGCCCCGACGGCCGGCCCCACGTCGTCCCGATCGACGGGGTTTGGCTGGACGACGCCTGGTTCTTCGGCGGCAGCCCCCAGACGGTGCACCACCGCAACCTGGAGCAGAACCCGCAGGCCATCGTGCACCTTCCCGACGGGGCCGGCCGTGGTCGTCGAGGGGAGGCGACGTGGGTCACGCCGCCGGCCGAGCTGGCGCAGCGTCTGGCCGAAGGGGCGGCCAAGTACGGATACGGGACGGACGCCGCCAGCTACGCCTCGGGGCTGTGGGTGCTCCACCCGAAGCGGGTGCTGGCGTGGACGGCATTTCCGAGAGACGCCACACGGTTCCTCTTCACGTGACGCCGGTCGTCACGTCTTCCCGTCGTACTTGAGCTCCTTGGCCTTCCGGACGGCCCGGGCCCCCTTGCGGCCGGCCTCCCGGCGGGCCCGCTCGTCCCGCGCCACGTCAAGGGCGGCCGTTTCCCGGCGCAGCTTCAGGAAGTTCACCAGCCGGCGAGCATCGAGCGTCCCGTCCCTCACTGCGGCATCGACGGCGCACCCCGGCTCGCCCTCGTGGCTGCAATCCCGGAACCGGCAGCCCGCGGCCAGCTCCTCGATGTCGGGGAAGCCGGGTGCCGCCTCCGTGTCCGCATCCCACACCGATAGGGACCGGAGACCGGGCGTGTCGATCAGCATCCCGCCGCTGGGAACCGGGATCAGGTCCCTCGTGGTGGTGGTGTGCCGGCCGCGCCGGTCGTCTTCCCGCACCTCTCCCGTCGCCTGGACGTCGTGACCCACCAATCGGTTCACCAACGTCGACTTGCCGGCGCCCGAGGGGCCCAACAGCACGAGCGTGCGCCCCGAGGCCAGTAGCGACCGCAGGTCGTCCATGCCCAGACCGCTGACCGCGCTGGTGGCGAACACGTCGGCCCCGGGAGCGACCGCAAGGGCAGCGGCGGTGATGGCCTCGACGTCCTCGAACGCGTCGGCCTTGGTGAGGATCACCGCGGGAAGGGCGCCGCTGTCCCAGGCCACAGCCAGAAAGCGTTCCAAGCGGTTCTCCCCGAAGGGCCGATCGAGGGCGCAGACCACGCCGACGACGTCCACGTTGGCCGCCAGAACCTGCTCCCGAACCGCGTCCTCGGGGTGGCGTCGGCTGATGACCGAGCGCCGGGGAAGGATGCGCAGCACGGCCCACCCCTCGGTGGGATCGTCGGCCAGCGCCACCCAGTCGCCGGTGGCGGGATCCTCCTGCTGACCCGCCTGTCGGGACACCTGGGCGTAAGGGTTGGCCCGGACCGTGCCCTCGGCCGTCGCCACCTGGCAGAAGCCCCGATCGGTGCGGACGACCCGGCCGGGGAGGTACCGCGGCACATCGACCAGCGTGTACAGGGCGGCAACCCGCTCGTCCCAACCGTACCGATCAAGAGGATGGAGCATTACATCCAGGCAGGCTAACCACGACGGCCACCGCCGGCCGCCCCTTTTACCAGCCGCCCGCCTCACCGGCCAGAGACTCGATCGGCCCGCCGTCGCGGTCACCACGGCCTTCACCCCGCTCAGGGGGCCGCTCGGGCCCTCGGCGGACGAACCACTCGTAGCCGTACACCGCGGCAAAGGCCTCGGTCGGGAGTCGCATGGCCGACGCCGTCTCCGGGATCTGGCTGCCGTGGGCTCCCATGGCCGCCCGCTTGCGGTCGAGGACAGGGCGTACGTCGACGGTGGCGGTGACCAGGACGGTGGGCATGCCGATGGCCGACGCGGCCAGGCCCAGGTCGCCCTCCTCCGGACCCCGGGTGGTCCGCTTGGCGCCGGCCTCGATGACGAGGTGGGTCTCCACGAAGTGGAGGTACTCCCGGTCGACGGTGACCTCGTAGACGGCATCGACGCCGGCCAGCTCCGCCGCCCGGACTCCGACCTCGTGCACCTTCACGTGGTCGGGGTGCCCGTAGATGCCGGTCTGGTCATAGACGACGAGGGCGACGGCCCGCTCCTCCTTCAGTAGGAGAGCCATCCGTCGGGCCACGTCGTCCGAATCCGCCGCCCAGAACGCTCCGGGAGCGGAGTTGGCCGCGTCTCCCAGCATCCCTGAGTCGTGGTAGCCGAGGAACTCCAGCCGGGCGACGCTCAGGAGGTCGGCCGCCTGGCGGGTCTCGGTGACCCGATGGGCGGCGACCGCCTCCGCCGCGTCTCCCGGCGCCCGGGGCGCTCCCAGCTCCCCCTGGGTGGCTACGACGAGGACAACGCGCCACCCGTCAGCCGCCAGCCGGGCCATGGTGCCGCCCGTGAAGATGGCCTCGTCGTCGGGGTGGGCGTGAAAGAAGACGACGGAACCGCGGTCGGCGGGTCGCGGCTGGAAATCGTCCACGCTCAGCCCTTCACCGCGCCCATGGTGAACCCGGCGATGAAGCGCTTGAGAAAGGCGTTGAACACCAAGGCGATGGGGATGGCGACCAGCAGGGTGGCGGCCTGAAGCGACTGCCAGAAGAACACGTCACCCCTGACCAGCTCGGTCGGCACCCCCACGCTGATCGTCTTCTGGCTGGTCTGGGACACGAAGGCCAGGGCATAGATGAACTCGCTGGCCGAGAGGGTGGCCGAGAACACGACGACCGCCACCATGCCCGGAAAGGACAGGGGGAGCACCGTCCGCACGAAGGCGCCCAGCCGGCTGTAGCCGTCGACCATGGCCTGCTCCTCGATGTCTCGCGGGATGCCCTTGAAGAAACCCATTAGGAGCCACACGGAGACAGGGATGGTGATCGTCGGATAGAGGACGACCAGCGCCCACCGTGAGTCGCGTAGGCCGAGGGCGGACACGACTCGCGACAGGGAGATGAACAGCAGCGACGGGGGGATCAGGTACACCAGGAAGATGGCGATTCCCATGGCACCCCCCCAGCGGAGGTTGAGGCGGGCAAGGCTGTAGGCGGCGGGGAGACTGGCCACGAGCGTGATGGCCACCACCAGGACGGCCACGACCAGAGTGTTGACGACGAAGGTGTTGAAGGCGGTGCCTTCGAACAGCAGCCGGACGTGCTCCAGGGTCGGCTCGATGTTGAGGATGAAGGGGTTGTTGTTTCGGTTGTAGAGGTCCTGGTCGGCCTTGAAGGCGGTGATGACGCCCCACGCGAAGGGGAAGGCGGCGAACAGGGTGAAGGCCACCACCAGGGCGTAAAGGCCGGTCCGGCCGCGGCGACGGCGGCGGCGCCTTCGGACCGCTTCTGCCCCTTCCACTACATCACCTCCATCTTCCGGACCGACCGAAGGATGAGTACGGCCATGACCAACAGGATCGGGAAGAGAAAGAGGGCGATGGCCGCGCCTTGAGCCAGGTCGCCACCCAGGATGCCCCGGAAGAAGGCCCACGTGGGGAGTATCTGCGTGGCGTCCACCGGCCCGCCCCGGGTGAGGACGAACACCACGCTCATGTCGGTGAACACCAGGACCGCTCCGAAGAGCGTGGCCACGGCTGTGACCGGCAAGGTCAGGGGGATGGTGATCTCGAACAGCTTCCGCCAGAAGCCGGCGCCGTCCACCTCGGCGGCGTCGTTGATGTCCTGGGGAATGGCCGCCAGCCCGGCCATGATGATCACCGCGGCCAGCGGGACGATGCGCCACACCTGAACGGCGATGACCGAGGTCATGGCCAAGGTCGAGTTGCCCAGCCAGTGGAGGTTGCCGTCGATGAGGCCGAGCCACCGCAGGGTCCAGTCGATGGGGCTGAACAACGAGTCGAGGAGCCACAGCCAGGCGATGGCGGCCAGGGGCGCCGGCGTCGTCCAGGGCAGGAGGATGAGGAAGCGGACCAGCCATTTGCCCCGGAAGTCCCGAGTGAGGACCAGAGCCAGCGTCTTGGCCAGCACCAGGACCAGGACCATGGTGACGACGGTGATGAACAGGCTGTTGGTGAGCGACCGGCGGAAGACCGGGTCACGCAGCACGGCCCGGTAGTTGCGCAGGCCCACGTAGTCGAAGCTCGGGTCGCCCACGGTGACGTCGCTCAGGCTGTACCCGATGGCCAGGAAGAAGGGTATGGC
>JBHENM010000256.1:0-31413 GCA_046262035.1 Acidimicrobiales bacterium
GCCGGGCCCAGGCGATGGCCGAGGCGTCCCGCAGCCTGGTGGGCGCCGCCGGGGCCCAGCCGGCCCGGCCCCTGGACGAGATCCGCGACCTGCTGTGGGTGCTCTGCAGTCCCGAGGTCCACCAGCTGTTCGTGGCCGAACGGCTCTGGACGCCTGAGCGCTACGAGGAGTGGCTGGCCGAGGTGATCTGGCCGCTGGTCAGCCCGGATCTACCGGGGTGATCCGCAGGCCCAGGGACGAGAACTTCTCATGGGCCTGGTGATAGCCCCGCTCCAGGTGGTGCACCCCGTGCAGCGTGGAGCGGCCCTCGGCGGCGGCGGCGGCGATCACGTAGGCGAAGGCGGCCCGGATGTCGGGCATCTCCACCTCCGCCCCCTTGAGCGTCGACACCCCCCGGACCAGGGCCGAGTGCAGGGAGCCCCGCTCCTGGAACCGGCACGCGGGGCAGGCGAGGCACTGGTCGAACAGCTCGACCTCGGCATGCATGGCTCGCAGCGCCTCGACGTAGCCGAGACGGTCCTCGAACACGGTCTCGTGCAGGACGGAGAGGCCCTGGGCCTGGGTGAGCAGCACCACCAGGCCGGGCTGCCAGTCGGTCATGAAACCGGGGTGGGTGGCGGTGTGCACCGCCCCCGGATGGAGACCTGAGGGGCCGGCCTCGGCGGCGATGCCGTCGTCGTCGATCTGGAACTCGGCGCCCACGCGCTGCAGAACGGAGATGGCGGTGACCAGGCGGTCCTGCGAGCACCCTCGGATGCGCACCCGCCCGCCCGTGGCCAGGCCGGCGACGAGGTAGGAGAAGGCCTCGATGCGATCCCCACCCAGCCGCTGACGGGCGCCGCTTAGCTGAGGGACGCCCTCGATCACGAAGCATCGGTCGGGCTGCAGCTCGATGCGGGCGCCCATCCGCTGGAGGAACAGGGCCAGCTCCACCACTTCGGGCTCGATGGCGGCGTTCTCCAGGGTGGTGCGGCCCTCGGCTGTCGCCGCCGTGAGGAGGACGGTCTCGGTGGCCCCCACGCTGGGGAAGGGGAGGCGGATGTGGGCGCCGTGGAGCTTGGAGGCCTTCGCCTCAAGCCCCTCGTGGGTGACCTCGACCTCGGCGCCCAGCTGGTGCAGGGCAGAGACGTGATAATCGACGGGACGGGTACCGATGCGGTCCCCGCCCACCAGGGGTACGAATGCCTCACCGATTCGGTGGAGGAGCGGGCCGACCATGAGGATGGGTACCCGGTTCAGGCCGGTGTAGGAGACGGGGATCCGGCTGTCGGTCAGTACGGCGGGATCGACACTGACCACGTCCGTGGCGGTATCGACCTCGACGTCGGCTCCGATGGAGCGAAGCATGCCGGCGGTGATGTCCACGTCGCCCAGCTCGGGGGCGTTGGTGACGGTGCCCGTCTCCGCCGACAGCAGGGACGCCACCATCAGCTTGGTGACCGCGTTCTTCGACCCACTGATCCGGACTTCGCCCCGGAGAGGACCTACCGGTTCGATGGTCCAGGTCCGCGCGCCGGTCACCTTCCCCAACGGCCCGTTTGCCATGGGGCCATCATGGCATCCCCTCGAAGGCTCCCTGGCCGTTGGCGGGGATTCCGGCCAGGGGTGACGGAAGAAGGCGGGCGTGGACGATGTGGAGCCGCCGGGTGGTCCGCGAGAGGGCCACGTAGAGGGCCCGCAGACCGTGCAGCCGCTCGTCCACGATCGCTGCAGGCTCGACGACCACCACCCCGTCGAACTCCAGACCCTTGGCCCCGTGCACGGGATAGACCCCGATCGGCTGCTCCAGGGCCGCTGCTCCCCCGTCCACCACCCCCAGCTCGGTCCGGAGCCGGTCGACCAAGTCGATCGGAGCGATCACCGCCAACCGCCCGTCGCCGAGCTGCGCCAGCTCGGAGCCGGCCACGCGGGCGGCGGTCTCCACCAGATCCTCCTCGGACGTCTGGGTGACCGCCGGCCACTCGCCCGTGGCCCGCACCGACCGGGGCGGAGTCAGGCCGGGCGTGGCCGCGGCCAGGACCCTGGCCGCCAAGTTCATGACCTCGACCGGCGTGCGGTAGTTGACGGTGAGCTCGGCCACGCGCGGCGGGCGGCGGTGCGGCAGGTGGGTGATCACGTCGTCCCACCGGTCGGCGGCGTGCTCGCGGCTGGCCTGACCCAGGTCGCCGACGATCGTCATCGACCCTCCCGGGCAGCGGCGCCCGATCATCCGGGCCTGCATGGGCGAGAGGTCCTGGGCCTCGTCGACCAGCAGGTGACCGAAGGTGCGCGTGGCCAGGTCGGGCCCTTCGTCATCCTGGGAGTCACGGGTCCACCGGGCCAGGTGGTCGAGGAGATCGGCGCGCATGAGGTCGTCCAGGGGGCCGACTGCGTCCAGGGACCGCTCGAACAGGGCCCGTTCGTCCTCCTCGACCACGTCCGCGGGCCGGGCCCGAGCGGGGACGGGACCGAGGTGGAGAGCGGCCTCGTCGAGCAAGGCGACGTCCTCCTCCGTCCAGGTCACGTCGGCCAGCCGCTGCTGGCGGGGCCGCTCCAGGACCCGCCACTCCTCGGGAGAAAGGATCTTCCTCACCGCCAGACGCAGGAGGGCGTTCACGCCGAAGAGGTCGTTGAGCAGGTCTTCGGGGGTGAGGACCGGCCACATCCGCTCGACTGCGGCCACGAACGCCTGCTGGCGGCGGAGACGCCGCTCCATGTCCTCGGGAAGCGGCTCGTCGTCCTCCAACCGCTCGCGCCGGCGCCAATCGTCGAGCAGGTGCCGGGCCACCATCCGCTCGAACACGGCCCGCCGCTCGTTGTGGGTGCCGCGTCGGCGCTTCACCCGGTCGACCGTCTCGCGGGTGGCCTCCGGGCTGAGCGTCAGCAGATGGGACCCGAGGGGAATGGTCGCATCACGGGCGAGCGGCCGCTGACGCTGGCTCACGGCCCGGCTCAGGACGGCGGCCATCCGAGCGTCCCCCTTGACGCGCGCCCCCACCTCGCTCTCGACACCGGTGGCCCGCATCGGCGGGAGCAGGGTCGCCGGAGTGGCGAACGTGACCGCGTCCTCCCCAAGGGCGGGGAGGACCTGCTCGATGTAGCGGAGGAACACCCGGTTGGGACCGATGAGCAGGACGCCCGACCGCTCCAGCGGGAACCGGTAGGTGTAGAGGAGGTAGGCCGCCCGGTGGAGGGCGACGGCCGTCTTGCCCGTTCCGGGGCCTCCCTGCACGACCAAGATCCCGGGGAGGGGGGCCCGGATGACCTCGTCCTGCTGGCGCTGGATGGTGGCGACGATGTCAGCCATGCGCCCGGTCCGGGCCCGGCCCAGGGAGGCGAGCAGGGCCGCCTCACCCACGAGGACCATGCTGTCGTCGCCCCCGCCGACGGCCAGGAGGTCGTCCTCGATGCCGGTCAGCGTCCGGCCCCGGAGGAGGAAGTGACGGCGCCGGACCAGGCCCAGGGGCTGACCGGGGGTGGCCCGGTAGAACGGCTCGGCGGCCGGGGCCCGCCAGTCCACGATGAGCGGCTCGTTGTCCTCGTCAGAGATGGCCACCCGACCGATATACAGGCTTTCGCCGTTCTGACCGTCGATCCGGCCGAAGACGAGCCCGGCATCCGCCTCCCGGAGAGCGGCCAGGCGGCGTTCGGTGACCTCGACCCGCACGTCCCGCTCGAAGCGGGCCTGGTGGGTGCCTCCCGAACCGAGGCCGACCACGTCCGCCGCCACCGCCCGCGCCTGGTGGCGCATCTGGTCGAGGCGTGCGTAAGCCCGGTCGATGACGGCCTGTTCGGCCGCCAACTCAGGGTGCGTCGTGAGCTGCTCCGGGTGTCTCGTTCCCGGCGGAGTCCCGCCGAGAGGGCAAGCCAGCTTAGTCCCCAGCCTCCGCCTACCAAGCCTGTCGGCCCGGGTATATGGCCCCGTGATGGTGTATTCTAGGTGTATGTCGCGCACCAACATCGACCTCGACGACGAGGCCTGCCGCACCGTGATGGAGCGATACCACCTCCCCACCAAGCGCGCAGCCGTCAACCTCGCCCTCCGGACCCTGGCCGCTGAGCCGCTGGGCTTGGAGGCGGCGCGCCGGCTACGCGGATCGGGATGGGAAGGCGACCTCAACGAGATGCGCACGGGCCGCACGGGTTGATCCTCATAGACACGTCGGCCTGGGTGGAGTTCCTCCGGGACACGGGCAGTCCCGCATGCATGAGAGTCGACAAGCTCCTCGAAGGCGACATCGTGACGTGCGACCCGGTCCGTATGGAGCTCCTGGCCGGCGCCAGAGACGAGGGGCACCTCAACGACTTGCGCAAGCTGCTGGCGAGAGCATCGGTCGTGGCGAGCGATCCGGCCGACTACGAGCAGGCCGCAGTCCTGTACCGGACGTGTCGACGCGGCGGTGCGACCGTTCGGAAGTTGATCGACTGCCTCATCGCCGCCCTTGCCATCCGCGCCGACATCCCTGTCCTGCACGCCGACACGGATCTCGACGTGCTCGCGAGGCACACGGCCCTGCGAGTGGACGCACCGTAGGAGCGGCGAGGTCGACGCCTGGGGCCTGGCCGGCCCGAGTGAGCCGTCGCGACTGGAGCCGACCTCGATCGTCACCGGCTCGACTCCGAACGCGGGTTCTATCCAGTTCGTCTGGCCGTTCGCGGTCGCCGGCGCAATCGCCAGGCTGATCATGGACGCGGCAATTGTTGCGATGCCCCACCGACGCATCCGAGATATCGGCACCCCAGGGGCCGCGTCTTGATCGTCCGGCCCTTGACTGGAGTAGCGCACCGGGAGCTGCCGGGGGGTCCTCGCTAGAGGGCCAAAGGTCGGAGGACGATCAGGCCCAGCGTTTGGCCCGGAACCGATGGAGCTCGAAACCGAACCAGACGATCATCCCGACCGCGAAGAACGGCGCGAACATCACGACGAAGGCGCCACCGATGTTCGCCCCGATGCCACCGGCGGTCACCATCCGCCAGCCCACCCCGCAGTAGGCCCCCACGAGAAGGGCGGGTAGGGTCACGCGGATGTCGGAGCGACGGACATGCCCTCCCCCGAAGGCGATGCCGATCACGACGAGGGCAGCAACGCTGACGATCGTGGCCGTGCCTCGATGGCCAACTGCTCGCCACTGGTGAGCGGCAACGGTTCGACCATGTAGTCGAGCTCCGGGTCACCCTTGTACGACATATCACCGACGATCCACCACGTGGTGACGGGCGACAGAAGGACGGCCAGCCAGATGGCCGTGAGGGCGAGTCGGCGCATCCTTCGAGACTGGTCGCTCGGGTTCCGGATGGGAATGTGGCTTTGCCCTCATCCTCAGCTGGTGCAGCCACCGGATCGCTTCCCTACACTTCGCCCTGGCGACGCGCGGGGGGGAACATGCAGAGCGAAGTGCTGGACATCGTTATCGGTGTCGTCTTCGTCTGGTTGCTGATGAGCGTGATACTGGCGACCATCGGCGAAGGCTTTTCGCTCCTCACCCACTTGCGAGCCAAGCACCTCTGGCTGGGGATCGGGCGGCTCCTCGACCCGAACACGACGCCGCTCCCACGCACGTTCACCGAAGCCGCCATCAAAGTCCCGATCCTCGGCCGTCGGGATGTGCGGCCAAAGGCCTTGGCGACGCCGGAAACAAGCACGGCGAACCGGTTCACGAAGCGCCCCGACGAGAAGGAACCCCACCTCGCCAGCGTCCGCCAGCAGACGCAGCGCGTCTACGACGCTCTGGCTCCGCAGCTCACTGAGATCGCCGCTCCGGGACGGCTGTCGAAGGTGACGAAGGTGGCGGGCGACGCCCTCGCTGACGCCATCGTCGCCGCAGTTCGCAGGGTTTACCCGCCCGACCTCACCGCCTCGGCGGGCGAGCTCGGGTGGGACGACACCAGGAAGGCGACCCTGCAGACGGCGCTCGCCGGAAGGGAGCCGACCGAGGAGCTCGACGTGGCCGCGGTCGTGGCCCTCAGCGGTCCGGCGCTCTCGGAGGCAGACCTGCGAGCCCTCTACGTCGAGGCCACCGAGCGCCTCACGGCCCGTGACGTAGCGGCGTACTTCGCCAACAATCCCCAGCTCGGCAAGGCGTTGACCGATGCCGCGGCGGCAGTGGGTGGAACGGGCCGGGTCACCGCCGTGAAACAGACGATCGACCGCTGGTTCGACCGCGAGATGGATCAGATCAGCGCGTTCTACCGGCGGCAGAACCGCAAGATCCTTGCCGTCCTGGCCCTGCCCCTGGTGCTGGTGCTCCAGGGGAACGCCATCGGCCTCGTCCAGAACCTCCACCATGACGCGAACCTCCGGCAGGCCGTCAGCAGTGCCGCCGTCAACGCCGCGGCGCAGGAATCGATCGAGGACGCCGTGGCGTCCGAGGACTGCCGCGTCCCCTCGACCACCACGACGACCGACCCGGTGACGGCGGCATCGGCCCGCTTCGCTTGCGCAGGCGAAGTGATAGGCCGGGCGTCGCGCTTCCAGGCTGGCTGGGCCTGGCAGGACTTCAAGGATGCGCACGGCACCACCGGCTCCGGCGCCAGCGGGAACTTGAACGACGTCGGGCCCTTCCTCGTGGAGCGGTGGGCGTGGATCGGGCGGCCGCTGACGTGGATCGCCCTCCTGTTCGGGGCCCAATTCTGGTTCGACGCCCTCCGCCGGCTCGTGGGGCTGCGCAGCACGTTGGGGGGCACGAGCGAGAAATCCGGGGGGGCTCGCGGCTAGCTACCCCGCCCCTCCACCAGCGTCCAACCGTCTTCGCCCCGCGCTACCTCGGCCGCGATACTCACGGGCTGTACCGAACCCGGACCCGGCTGCCGTCCCTCCCAGCGCACGACCTGGACCGCCACCGACCCCGGCCGCTCCCCGGGACCGGTGACCTCGAGTACGAACGCTCCCTCGACTACGGCCAGCCCTCGGGCCCACACGTGAACGATCCAGTCGCTGCTGAGCGTGGCCTTGGCCGACACCGACACCGAGTCCATCCGGCCCTCCATGGTGGCCGGCTGCCCGGCCGGGACATGGCGAAGCTCGACCGACCGGACCACGCGCGACCCGTAGCGCTGCTTCTCGGCGGTGAGATGGGCGCGCAAGGCCGGGAGGGCCCGATCCCTAAGCTGGCGCTCGATCAGCTTCCCGTGCTTGTCCAGGAACGAGTTCCTGCGCCACCCCCGCTCCCAGCTGAGGGTCATGCCCACCTCCCGCGGGAGCTCGAGCTCCTTGGGGGCCAGGACGGCGTGCTCGCCGAGCCACTTCTGCATCTGGGCGAAATGCTCGGGCGGCATCCCGAACTGGCTCTGCCACAGCCCGAGGGCCCGCAGGCACGCCGCAGGCTCGCCGCCGAGCACGAGCATGGCCCTCTCCGAGCCCAGGTCGTGGTCCTCCAGCTTCAACTTCCCCCACCGCCACGTCAGCCGGTGCTCCTCGCCCTGGCAGGGAAGCAGGGCGGTGGCCGCGGGAAGGTGCTGGTACCAGCGGTCGCCGGCGGGCACGGCGGGGCGGCTCAGGCGGCGTGTTCGGGGGCGTCGATGTGGACGACCCGGGCCCATGGCGGCGGCGCCCAGGCCCGTTGGCGGCGCAGGTGGACGCACTGGATGAGGCCCACGACCACCTGCATGCGTTTGGGCGGCTGATCGGGCCACGGCGTCAGCCCGTCGGTGAGGACCACGACCACCGAGGGCGGCGGCCGCAGACGGGCGGCGGCCTCAATGCCCGCTCCCATGTCGGTGCCCCCGCCTCCCACCAGCTGGATCGACCGGGCGTTGGCCACCCGCTGAACCGTGTGGGCGGCGGCGTCCACCGACATCACCCGCAGCCGGTTGCGGGCCAGACCCACGCCCTTCAGGAGCCCGTCCACCTCGGCCAGCACCTGAGCCAGGAGCTCGTCGTCCATGCTCCCGGAGGTGTCGCACAGGACGAGGACCTCGGGCAAGGGCCGCTCGAGGGCAGGGAGGACGACGTCGGGAAGGGCGCTGGCCCGGCGCGACAGCCGCCGGTAGGTGTAGTCGACCTTGCCCGAGACGTTGGTCAGCCCCTTGCGGATCTCGGCCGCCAGCACCCGCCGCCAGTCGACTTTGGGCTCCAGCTGGTCCTCGGCCCAGCGGGTCCAGCCTCCCGACAGGCGGCCCACACCCTCCCGCATGTACCGCAGGACGTCGCTGGCCACCTGGGAACGCAACAGGCGCTGCTCGCCCGGAGGGATTCCGCTGTTCTGATCGGCGCTCATCTCCCAGTCCCGGGCCAGCCCGTCGGAGCCGCTGCCGCAGTCGGGCTCGTGCTCGTCGTCGACGTCGTGGTGGCGGATGTGGAAGTACTCCTCGGCCATCCGCCCCGGGGCCCAGCCCAGCTCCTGAGGGATGATGCGATCCTCGGGCAGGCGTAGGCCGGTACCGACCAGGTCGTCGTTGATCTCGGCGTCGGCGGCCAGGGCCCAGTCCTTGGCCAGCCTCCGGTCGACCCCGAGGCTCTGGGCCCGCCCGGCGTGGTCCCGCACGAGGTGGCCGGCGTGGTGGACGAGCAGGCTGCCGAGCACCTCCATGCTGTGGCTGTTGACCACCTCGGGGTCGATGTACAGGCGCCACGACTCGTCGGTGGCGGCCTTGCCCAGGCCGGGGACGGATATCACGGGCGAGGCGAACAGGGCGGAGGCCAGGTACGGGTGACGCTTGATGGCCCAGAGCCGGGCGATCATGAGCTTCTGGGTGTCGAGGGCAGGGCCGGACGGGGCGGGGGCTCCGGTGCCGGACGGCTGGGCGGGGTCGGGAGTCACGGCTGCTGCCAGCGGGCGTCCTTGAGCAGGGGAGCGAACAGCTTCGCCTCGGGCGGCGCCGGTGCTCGGGGGGGCCGGCACTGGGCCAGCACCCGGGCGGCGACGGCGCCGACGTCGGGGGTGCGCTCCGCCTTCCCCAGCACCTTCCAGCCCGCGAGCCACCGGTCGACGGTGGGGTTGGCCGCGACCGCCGACGCCACGGCCGAGAGCACGGCGTAGGCCCGGTCGCCGCGGTCCGGCATCTCGAAGGACTCGGGGTCGGCCAGGACTTTCTCGGGGTCGGGAAGGTCCATCTCCAACTCCCACATGAGGAGCTCCACCCCGGGCCCCTCCCCCACGGATCCGGTGATGAGCGCGGTAGTGGCCTCGGTCGAGGCGTTGGCGGACTCGGCCGCGGCCCACAAGCGGGCCGCCATCTCCCACGTCCGGGGGCTGGGCCACCCTCGTCCGGCCCGGGCCGCGTCGGTGGGGACCTCGCAGGCCAGGCCCGGCCTCACGGTGATGAAGGCGGAGATGAGGCCCTTGGTGTAGGCCATGCGCTCCTCCCAACCCACGGGCAGGGAGGGCACCACGGGCGGGTCCCAGCCAGCAGCCAGGCCCTGGGCGAAGGAGGCCGGTTCCACCGTCCAGTCCAGGTGGCAAAAGCGGTTGGCCAGCGGGGCGGAGAGGTCCCACCCGTCGGCGGCCTGCTCAGGCGGGTTGGCCGCGGCCACCACGACCACGCCGTCGGGCAGGTCGAGGTCGCCGACGACCCGCTCGAGCACCACCCGCAGGAGGGCGGCCTGAACGGCAGGCGGGGCGGTCGAGATCTCGTCCAGGAACAGCAGGCCGTGGCCGGCCGCGGCCAGGCGCTGAGCCCAGCGGGGCGGAGCCATACGCACGTCGCCGGCGGACACCACAGGCAGCCCGGAGAAGTCCGACGGCTCCCGGATGGCGGCGATGACGGTCTCGCAGGGCCAGCCCAGGGCGTCGGCCAGAGCCCGGACGACGGACGTCTTCCCCGTGCCCGGTGCGCCCCAGAGCAGGGCCGGGACGCGAGCCGCCACGGCGATCCCAAGCGCTTCCACCGAAGTCGCCTGACTCATGACTGCACGCTACCGCCGCCGGTCCGGAACCGCCGGACGCGCCGTAGCTGACCTGCCGCTTTATCTTCCCGTACCGGGCGCCGATACCATTTGCAGATGGCTAGCCGTCTTGACGCTCTGATACAGCGCGCTCGCTCCCCCGAGGGGAAAAAGCTGGTGCGCTACAGCATGGTGTCCGTGATCGCGGTGGCGGTGAGCCAGGTCGTGCTACTCGTGGCCTTCGGGATCTTTCACCTGTCGGCCCGCACCTCGAACATCACCGCCGTACTGATATCTGCCATCCCGTCCTACTACCTCAACCGAGCGTGGGCCTGGGGCAAGCGGGGCCGGTCCAACCTCATGAGGGAAGTCGTCCCCTTCTGGGTCATGGCCCTGATCGGCCTGGTTTTCTCCACCTGGGCCGCCGGCTTCGCCGAGAGCCACGCCGACGAGATCACGTCGTCCCACCTGGGCACGACGCTCATCGTCATGGCCGCCGCCCTGGGGGCGTTCGGCGTGCTGTGGATCGCCAAGTTCGTGATCCTCAACAAGGTGCTGTTCGTCCACCACGCCGAGGAGCTTCCCCCCGCCCTCGATGGGCGCACCGGGCTCCCCACCTAGGGATCCCCCCCTTGGCCGACGCCCGCCCCGGGCCCGAGCGGCCCCCTGAGCGGGGTACCGGGGCGTTCGACCGGGCCTTCGCCGCCCTCACTCCCTCCAGCCGGTCTTCCGAGGCGGAGGCCGTCGCCCACGACGCTCGCCTGACCAAACCCCGGGGCTCCCTCGGGCGCCTGGAGAGCGCCGGAGCCCGACTGTCGGCCATCGCCGGACGGATGCCACCTCCCGTGCCCGAGCCGGCCACGGTGGCCGTGTTCGCGGGGGACCACGGCGTGTGGGCGGAAGGGGTTTCACCGTGGCCGCAGGAGGTCACGGCCCAGATGGTGGCCAACTTCTGTGCCGGGGGGGCGGCGATCAACGTGCTGGCCCGCCACACCGGCGCCGAGGTCGTCGTGGTGGACGTCGGGGTGCTGGGGCTCCTCCCGCCGTCCTCCGGCCTGCTCGACCGCAAGGTCCGGCACGGAACCGCCAACCTGGCGGTGGAACCGGCCATGTCCGTGCCCGAGGCCAGGCAGGCGCTCGACATCGGTGCCGAAGTTGCGGCCGAGGCCGTGGCCGCCGGGGCCAGGTGCCTGGTCACAGGAGACATGGGGATCGCCAACACCACCCCCTCGGCCGCCGTGATCGCCGCTCTCACGGGCCGGCCCCCGGCCGAGGTGACGGGGCGGGGGACGGGCATCGACGATCGGACGTGGGCCCACAAGGTCGCCGTGGTCGAGCGGGGCCTGGAGCGGGCCCGGGCCGACGGGACGCTGCCCGACCCTCCCGAACCGCTCGCGATCCTCGCATCCGTGGGCGGCCTGGAGATTGCCGCTCTGGCCGGGTTCGTGGTCGGCGGGGCCGCCGCTCGGGTGCCCGTGGTGGTGGACGGGGTGGTGGCGCTGGCCGGAGTGCTGGTGGCCGCCTTCCTTGCGCCGGTGAGCGTGGAGTTCTGCATCGCCGGGCACCGCTCGGTCGAGCCCGGGGCGGCCGCCGTCCTCGACCACCTCGGCCTCGAGCCCCTCCTCGACCTGGGCATGCGCCTCGGTGAGGGCAGCGGGGCCTGCCTGGCTTTGCCTCTGCTGCAGGCGGCGGCCAAGGTGCTGGCCGAGATGGCCACCTTCGACGCCGCCGGGGTCACCGACAAGACATGAGCGTGACGACCGAGGGGGCCACACGCTGGCGTGAGGTCGCTCGCCACACCAGGGGCTTCATGCCCGAACCCGAGGGCGAGGCGCTTCACCGGGTGGGACGGCGGGCGGCTCTCGTCGGGCCGCTGCTCGAGGTGGGGACCTACTGCGGGAAGTCGGCCGTGTACCTGGGCGTCGCGGCCAGGAAAGCGGGGACCGTCCTGTTCACCGTCGACCATCACCGCGGGTCGGAGGAGAACCAGCCGGGTTGGGAGCACCACGATCCGGCCGTGGTCGATCCCGAGACCGGCCGCATCGACACCCTCCCCCACCTCAGGCGCACCCTCGAGGCCGCCGGGCTCGAAGACTGCGTCTTCGCCGTGGTCGGAGAGTCCACCGTGGTTGCCGCCCACTGGCGCACGCCCCTGGGTCTGGTCTTCCTCGACGGCGGCCACGGCCGGTCCGCTGCCCACGCCGACTACGACGCCTGGGCCCCTCAGGTCGCGCCCGGCGGGCTACTCGCCATCCACGACGTGTTCCCCGACCCGGCCGACGGAGGCCGCCCGCCCTACGAGGTGTTCCACCGGGCGGTGGAGTCGGGCCTCTTCGTCGAGGACCGGAACTCGGCCACCGGCTCCCTCCGGGTCCTGGAGCGGGTACGACCCGAGCCATCCGCCCGGTGAGGCGGCGCCGACCCCGAGTTGCAGCGGCCGTCTTCCTGGGCGCCACCCTGGCCCTCTCCGGCTGCGGTGACGACAACGGCGACCAGGCCACGCCGTCGCCGACGATCGCCGTGGGCGGCGAGGCCGTCGCCGTGGAGCGGCTGCGCGACGCGGCCGCCGCCCTGTGCACGGCCCGGGATCAGGCTCGGGCTGACGTGAAGCAGGCGCGCGACACCTTCTACGATCGCTCCCACGATGACCTGCACACCATCTCCCGTGCCCTCGACGCCGTCGACCGGGCCCAGTCGGCCCGCCTGCTCGAGGACAAGCAGCGGGTCGAGTCCGATTTGGAGCGGAACGCGCCTGGCTCCGAGCTCTCTGCGGATCTCGACCGGCTGGCCGGCGTGACCAGGAGCGGGCTGGCCACGCTGTCCGTCACCGTGCCCCCGTGCTCATAGTGGCGGCGGCGAAGGTAGTGAGGCGCCGGTCCCTGGCCGTGACCGCCATCGCCTTCCTGCTCCTCGCCGGGTGCGGCGACTCCTCGGACGAGGAGACCAGCTCCGGCACGCCGTCCAAGGACGACCTGGTGGCCGAGGTGGGCAGCTTCGACCTGGCCGTGGGACCGCCGACCCGCATCCTCGTCGGGGTGTTCACCGGCGACCGGCGCTTCCTGGCCTTCGGCACCGTCTCCCTGCGCTTCGCCTACCTGGGCACGAAGGACTCGAACGCGCCCGGCACGTTCGGCGAGTCCACGCCCGCCCGGTTCCTGGCGATCCACGGCACGCAGGTGCCGACACCGGCGCCGACCGAGCCCCGGGTGGTCCTTCCGTCCGAGGGCCGCGGGGTCTACGCCAGCGTGGCCGGGTTCAGCCAGCCGGGCTTCTACCGGGTCGAGGTGACGGCCAAGGTGGCGGGCAAGGAGCAGAAGGCCACAGCCGCCTTCGGTGTGAACGAGCGGCGGGCCGTGCCCTTCGTGGGAGAACCGGCCCTGCCCACCGAGAACCTGACCCTCACCTCTCCGGACGTGCCCAAAGCCGCGGTGGACTCCCGGGGGGCCAACGGCGAGATTCCCGACCCCGAACTGCACGGCACCACGCTGGCCGCGGCCCTGGCCGCCAAGCGGCCGATCCTGGCCGTCTTCGCCACGCCGGTCTACTGCCAGAGCCAGTTCTGCGGGCCCGTCACCGACATGGTCGCCGGTCTGGCCCACACCTACGGCGACCGGGCCAGCTTCGTCCACATCGAGATCTGGAAGGACTTCCAGGGCAAGGTCGTGAACAAGGCCGCCGCCGACTGGCTCCTCCGCAACGAGGGGCTCAACGAGCCCTGGGTGTTCGCCATCGGGGCCGACGGGCGGATCGCGGCCCGGTTCGACAACGTGGCGACCCAGGGCGAGCTGGAGCCCTGGCTCCAGCAGCTTCCGGTCATCGGCCCTGCGAGCTGATAAGTCCCGCTCCCGGGCGGGAGGTCGGTGCGGTCAGACGCCGGCGATGGGGGCCGGCGGGGGCCCGTCGCTCCTGGCGTAGGCGGGGACGTTCGGGTCGGGCGGCTCCTCCAGAGGATGACCCTCGAGCCGGGCCTGGGCCCAGCGCCGGAGGAGGTCTCCCTCGGGAAGGTGGGTGACGACGGCCTCCAAGTCGAGCCGCCCGGCTTGGGTGTCGCCCGACTCGAGCCGGACCAGTCCCCGCCCGTACCTCACCCGCAGGTCGTCGGCCACGGGCGGCATGAGGTGCTCGTAGGCGGCGAGGGCGTGATCCGACCGCTGCATCTCGGTGAGGGCCAGAGCCAGGTTGGCCCACAGCTTCTGGCGGACGTCCTCGTCGCCGTCGTCGCCCTGCAGGCCCCGCCGGGCGGCCATGACCACGTCGTTCCACCGGCCCTGCCAGAGCCCGAGCCGGGCCCGGCCAAGGTGGAGCCGAGGAACTTCTCCGCACTCCGCCACTGCCTCGTCCAGCGTGGTGCGGGCGAGGGCCAGCTCGCCGCGGCGGGCGTAGAAGTCGGCCAGGGCCAACCGGGCGGCGATGTCTGCGGGCGCGGTCCTGATCGCCGCTTCCAGCTCCTCCAACTTCGCCTCGCTGCCACTGGCGATCCCGAAGAGCACGGCTCGCCCGCGCCGTCGCCACCACATCCACAAACCGAGGAGGCTCAGGGTGTGGAAGACGGCGGTGGCCCAACTCAGACCGGGGGTCCGATCGATGTCGTAGATCGCCGTCCAGTCGCCGAAGCGCGCCACCAGCGAGAGGGCCGGGTACATCACCAGGGTGAAGACGATCTCCAGCAAACCGCCCGCGACCAGCACGTAGCGGAGGGGCCGGCGCCAGCTCCGGACGGACACACCGGCCACGACCATCATCAGGCCGGTGAGGACGCCGACGAGGTTGCCGGCGAGGGCGATGGTCCAGTCCTCCGCCGGGGTGATCCCGCCGGCGATGGTCACCGATCCCTCGAACAGCCCGTAGCTGAAGTCGAGGACGTCAGCGCCTACGACGACGGCGGCGAGGACATGGCCCCCCTCGTGGAGGAGGACCACGATCGGCGGGATCAGGAAGACGGCGATCTGGGTGGCGAGCCGCCGGTCGGCGGAGGTGAAGTCGCCGTCCCAGAACCGGCTCCAGGCCCGGGCCAGGGAGACCAGAGTCGCCAGCGCGGCGAGGCCGAGGATGACGTCCATGGCCCCGGACGACGGGTCGAACGGCATGCGACGAGCGTAGAGGCGGCCGGCTGGGACACCGGCATAAAGTCGCACGATGTCGCGCTACGACCTCGTGATCGTGGGCATGGGCTCCGGCGGGATGATCGGAGCCGAGTTCGCGGCCACCATCGGCCTGCGGGTGGCAGTGGTGGAACGTTCCCGGGTGGGCGGAGACTGCCTGTGGACGGGGTGCGTCCCGAGCAAGGCCCTCTTGGCTTCGGCCAAGGCGGCCCACACCATGCGGGTGGCGGACAAGTACGGGCTTCCGTCGGTCGACCCCGAGATCGACACGTCGCTGGTGTGGAAGCGGATCCGGACGATCCAGCAGGAGGTGGCCACCTCCGACGACAACCCCAGGCGCTTCGAGGACATGGGCGTCGAGGTCATCCTCGGCACTGCCCGGCTGACCGGTCCCAACTCCGTCCTGGTCACCCCGCAAGATCCGTCCGGAGGCCCGGATCGCGAGCTCGAGTCGCGCTTCATCCTCCTTTGCACCGGAAGTCGCCCCGCTGTCCCGACCCTGGAGGGGCTACGGGAGGCCGGCTATCTCACCAGCGAGAACCTGTTCGAGGTGGACCGGGCGCCGAAGAGCGTGGTGATGATCGGCGGCGGTCCCATCGCCATCGAAATGGCCCAGGCCTTCACCCGCCTCGGGGTCCAGACAACCGTGCTCCAGAAGGGGCCGGGGATCCTGCCCAGGGACGAGCCCGATCTCGTGGCCATGCTCACCCGTACCCTGCGGGACGAGGGCGTCGACCTCCGCCTCAACGTCACCACCGAGCGGGTGACGAAGGCGGGCGGCCAGAAGGTGGTTCACGGAAGCGAGAACGGCGAGCCCTCCCGGTGGCAGGCCGAGGAGCTCCTGGTGGCCGTGGGCCGCCGGCCCAACATCGAGGGGCTCGGGCTCGAGGAAGCAGGGATCAAGGTCGGCAAGCGAGGGGTGGAGGTGGACGAACGCATGCGCACGTCTCTGCCCTCCGTCTACGCCAGCGGAGACCTCGCCGGCCGGTACCTGTTCACCCACTCCGCCGGTTACGAGGCGGTGCGGGCCGTTCGCGACGCCTTCTACCCGGGCAAGGGCAAGGTGACCGACTTCGTGCCGTGGTGCACGTTCACCGACCCCGAGCTGGCCCACGCCGGCCTCACCGTGGCCGAAGCCGAGGAGAAGCACGGGGAGGACGTCGAGGTGTACCGGCTCGAGCTCTCCCACTCCGACCGGGCACGGGCCGAGGGGACGCCCGAGGGCGCCATCATCCTGGTGACGGCCAAGGGGAAGATCGTGGGCGCCCACATCCTCGCTCCGTCAGCGGGCGAGATGATCCACGAGCTGGCCCTCGCCATCCACGAGGGGATGCGTCTGGCCGAAGTGGCCAGCCTTATCCACGTCTACCCCACGCTGTCCACCAGCGTCGGGCAGCTGGCGGCAGAGGCTGCGTTCGAAGGCGCTCGGCGACTGCGGTGGCTGGTGCGCAAGGAGCGCTGACTCAGCCGGGACGACTGAGTCAGTCGTCGTCGTCCTTCCCCTTGGCCTTGCCCTTCCCGTCCCCGTCACCGTTCCGAGGTGCCGGGCTGTCGGCCTGCGGCGTAGACGCTTCGCCCGGCCCGGACACGCTCACCTGACCCACTCCGGGCACCTGCTGGAGGATCTCGAAGGCGGACACGGCCGCTTGGGTGGTCAGCTGCCCCGACTGCAACCATTGGGCGGCGGCAACCAGGAGGGCGGTGGCCTCCGGTCCGCCGTTCCCGGCTTCCAGTTGATCCGCCACCCGGTTGAGGCCGTCGGCCAGCGCGGACGCCCGAGGGCCGTGAGTAGAGGGGTCGAGCCGGGAGGCGAGATCCCGCACCTGTTCGGCCTGGGCCTGCGCGGGGGTCAAAGCGGCCGCGGTGCTGGGCGGAGCGGAGGTCGTGGCGCCCTGGGTCGCCACTTGAGGGTCACTTGAACGGTCCGCCCTCACCAGCAGGAGCAGGAGCAGCACGGCGAGGGCGGCCACGCCCAACCAGACCAGCTTCCTGGCCCCCGGGCTGAGGTCCGGGATGGCGCGCCGTGCGGCCAGGGGAGTGCCGGGACGGAGCGTCTCCACGGGCAGGACCATCGTGCTGTTTGCAGGGATGTCGACGGTCGGGTCCACGACGGGGCCGCCTGTGCTCGTCTGGGCTAGGGCGGCGGCCATGTCCTCGGCCGTGGCGAACCTGTCCTCCGGGTCGCGCGCCAGGGCCCGCTCCACCGTCGCCACCATCACCGGGTCGAGGTCGGGGCGTAGCATCCCCAGCGGCGCGTGGTCGCCCTCGGAAACGGCTCGAGCGACGGCCAGGGGAGTGTCCCCCAGGAACGGCTTCTGGCCGGAGAGCGCCTCGTAGAGGACCACGCCCAGGGCGAACAGGTCGGATCGGGCCGTGGCCGGATGGCCGTCGAGCCGCTCGGGCGCCAGGTAGGCGGGCGTACCCAGCAGCTGACCGGTGCCGGTCAGGTCGGACGGACGCCCGTTGGGGTCCACCTCGTCGCTCTGGACGCTCTTGGCGATCCCGAAGTCGGAGATCTTGGCCGTGCCGTCGGCGGCCAGGAGGATGTTGCCGGGCTTGACGTCCCGGTGGACGATCCCGGCCTTGTGAGCGGCGCCCAGCGCAGCCAGCGTCTGGCCCGCCACCTGACGCATCCACTCGGCCTCGACTGGCCCCGCAGCCAGGCGATCGGCCAGCGTCTCTCCCGGAAGCCGCTCCATCACCAGGTAGGGCACGCCCTCGTACTCGCCGGTGTCGAAGACGGCAACTGCGTTGGGATGGGAGAGCCCGGCCGCGGCGCGGGCCTCGACTTCGAACCGGGTGCGGATCTCGTCCCGGACGACCATCTCCGGGCGCAGCAGCTTGACCGCCACGAGCCGTTGGAGGCGCAAGTCGACGGCGTCGTACACGAAGGCCATGCCCCCGCTGCCCAAAAGCTGACCCAAGCGGTACCGGTCGGCGATGACCGTGCCCGTCCCCATGGCCGAGCTGGACGACCTCAGCTGCATCGGGCCCTACTTACCCGTCGTGACCCGAGGGGAACCGAAACGGTGCGGAGGTCGCCGAAAATCAACCCGATCCCTCTCCGAGGAGCTCCAGGAGGCGGTCGGGCGGACGGGCGATGACAGCCCGGTCGCCCACTATGACGATGGGACGCTGGATGAGGATGGGATGGGCGACCATGGCCTCGAGCAGCTCGTCCCGGCCGGCCTGGGCCAGGCCCAGCTCCTCGTACTCGGGCTCCTTGGTCCGGATCATCTGGCGAGGGTCGTCCCCGCCGAGCTTGGCCAGGACGTCCTCGAGGTCGCTCTTGCTGGGCGCCTTCTCCAGGTAGCGGACGTAGTCGGCGTCGATTCCGCGCTCCCGCAGGATCCCCTCGGCCGTCTGGCAGTTCGAACAGTCGGGCTTGAAGTAGACCGAGACGTCCATGAGTGCCACTGTACGGCCCATGTCCGGACGCACCGCCCTGGTGACCGGCTCGACCGGTTTCATCGGTTCCCATCTCGTTCGCGCCCTGGCCGACGCCGGCTGGAGCGTCCGAGCGAGCGGCCGTAGACCGAGCCCCTCCGGGCTCCCGTCCGGCGTGGACTACCGGTCCGTGGACCTGGCCGAGGACGACGACCTGGACGACCTGCTGAGGGACGTCAGCCACGTCTTCCACCTGGCCGGGGCGTCCAGCTCCCAATCGTCGGACGAGGAGATGCGGCGGTCGAACGGAGTGGCCACCCAGCGGCTGCTCGAGGCGGCCGGGAGGGGGGCCGTCGAGCGGTTCCTCCACATGAGCACCACTGCCATCTACGGCGAGGAGGTCGAGCTCCCGTCGCCCGTTCCTGAGACGGTCGAGCCCCATCCCAGCCGGGGTTACGGCAAGGCCAAGTGGGAGGCCGAGGAGGCCGTCTGGGCCGCGGGCGAGGAGGGCATGGCCGTGACCGTGCTCCGGCCCGTTTCGGTGCACGGACCGGGGGCCATCAAGCTCCTGGCCAGCGTCATCCTCGACGTCGCCATCGAGCGCTTCGCCGGCCTCGACCGCCTGGCCGTCCACCGGGAGCCGGTGGAGCAGCGGCTGCTGCACGTGGACGATCTCGTGCGGGCCTGCCTCCATCTGGTCGACCACGACGACGCCGCCGGCCGGGCGTTCAACGTCGTGTCCGGCGTGTACCCCACGAGCCACGAGATCGCCGAGATCCTGGCCGAGGAGTTCGGCATGACCGTCGAACTGGACGACGACCCCGACTGCGGTCCCGACTACGAGGAACGCAAACGAGTGTGGTCGGAGATGCGGGAGCAGGGCATGAAGGACAAGATCCTGCTGTCCGAGGACCGGTTCCGCTTCATGCGCAAGTCCAACCGGAACAACCAGCTCAGCCTCGACGCCCTCCTCGGCACCGGCTTCGAGCTGCAGCACAGCGAAGTCCGGCGGGAGGCGGTGGCCGACGTTGCCTGGTATCGCGAGCAGAGCTGGATCCTCGGGCCCTAGTTCCCCGCTCAGAGGGCCGCTCGGGCCCTAGTTCCCCGCTCAGAGGGCCGCTCGGGCCCCCAGTTCCCCGCTCAGAGGGCCGCTCGGGCCCCTAGGCACGGGCCCCGGCCACCGCCGGCTAGCGCTTCAGCAGGTCGAGGATGAACGGGTTGGTCGTGCGCTCGCGCCCGACAGTGGTGGTCGCTCCATGGCCGGGGAGCACCTGCACGTCGTCGGACAGCGGAAGGATCTTCTCGGCCATGGAGGCCAGGAGCTCCTCCAGGGACCCGCCGGGAAGGTCGGTGCGGCCGATGGAACCGGCGAACAGGTGGTCTCCGCTGAACAGGATGGGAGCCTCCCCTTCCACCTCCAAGAGAAAGCACGTCGAGCCCTTGGTGTGACCGGGCGTGTGGATGGCGGTGACGGTCATACCCGCCCCCGACACCCGCTCCCCGTCGTCCAGCCCTTCGAGGAGCTCGGGCGGGCTCAGGTCGAGGTCCTCGTAGGCCAGCAGCTCGCCCAGGGTTCCGCTGGTCCCGAGAGGGTCGAGGAGGAGGTGGCGGTCCCCGTCGTGGATCCGCACGGGAACAGGCGCCGCTTGGGCGCCGACCACTTCGGAGATCCCGCCCACGTGGTCGACGTGACCGTGAGTGGCGAGCACGGCCACCAGCTTCAACCCCTGGTCCCGTAGCCGGCCCAGGATGGCCAGGGGATCGGGCGGGCCGTCGATGAGCACGCATTCGCCGCCGGGTCCGGCGGGAGCCACCAGCCAGGCGTTGGTCCCGGCGACCCAGAGCCGCAGCCCCTCGATCAGCATGGCGGCCCCGGCCGTCGCAGGGACTTCGCCACCCGGCGAGGGCCCTCGTGCTCCTCGATCTCCTCGAGCGGCACGGGAAGGGCGACCGACCAGTTGGGCCACTCGTCGGTGGTGCCGGGCATGTTGGGCCGCTCCTCGACGGCCAGGGCATCGTCCAGCGTCGCCGCCAGCAGGAGGCACGGCGCCTGCCCGAGGGCGTCGTAGGCACCGGCCACCACCTCTTCGACGGGCCCGTCCGAGCCCACCCCGGCCAAGGCCTGGAGGCGGGAACGGGTGGCGGCCGTGCCTTCCTCGTTGGGCTCGAGCCCGAGTTCCCTCTGGGCGTCCAGATCGGTCCCCGTCCAGAGGCCGGCCACGGTGGGGAGGTCGTGGGTCGTGACCGCGGCCATGGCCGGGACGGGCCACTCGGCCGGTGGCTTCCGTTCGAACCACAGCAGGCGGTAGGACAGGACGTTGCGAGAGGCCAGCTCGGTCCGCACGTCCTCCTCCACCGTGCCGAGGTCTTCGCCCACCACGTAGGCGCCCGCACGCTCACTCTCGACAGCCACGATGTCGAGCAGGTCGGACGCCGGGTAGCGCACGTAGGTTCCGTTCGCGCCCCCGGCTCCGCGGGGTATCCAGAACAGCCGGAACAGCCCCATGACGTGGTCGAGGCGGACGCCGCCTCCCTCACGGAGCGCGGACCGCACGATCTGCACGAAGGGCCCGTATCCCGCGTCCCGGAGCCGCCAGGGGTCGAAGGGGGGGACACCCCAGTCCTGGCCCTGGGTGTTGAACTCGTCGGGTGGGGCCCCCACCGAAATACCCGGCGCGAGCACGTCCTGCCACAGCCAGGCGTCGGCCCCCGCGGGATCGACGCCCACGGCCAGGTCCTGGATCAGCGGGATCTCGTCCGAGACGGCGGTCAGCTGGACCTCCACCAGCCACTGGAGCCACTGGTGGAACTGCACCCGGCGCAGCCGCGACCGGCGATACTCCACGACTTCCGCCGAGTCCGGCCGCCGGTACTCCTCCGGCCACGAATCCCATGGACGACCGAACTCCTCGGCCAGAACGCAGAAGGTGGCGTAACCCTCGAGGCTCTCCCCCTGGCCCTCGCAGAAGGCGTCAAGGGCCGCATCGCCGGGAAACCGTTCCCACAGGCGCTCGAGGGCGTCCATCTTCAGGCGGTAGACGGCGTCCCGGTCGATCCTGCGATCGGCGTTCAGGGCACGACCGGCGGCGGCCACCTCCTCCACCTCGGCTCCCAGGTCGGCGGCGCCGGGGGCATCCTCGACCCGTAGGTAGAGCGGATTGCGGAACTGCCGGGTGCTGGGGAAGTAGGGGCTGGCCGTCTGAGGCAGCCCGGGCAGAGCGGCGTGGAGGGGGTTCAGGAGGAGCAGGTCACTGCCCAGGTCGCGCTTCGACCACGTCGCCAGCTCGCGGAGGTCGGCCAGGTCGCCCATCCCCCAGCTCGCCCGCGAGCGGACCCCGTAGAGCTGAACGGCCCAGCCCCAGCCCCGTGCCGTGGGCATCGGGCACCGACCTGGGCTCACGATCAGAGACCTCGGGCTGGCCTCGCCGTTGCCGTCGACGCGGCTGACGGTGTGGTACCCGAGGGGCAGATCGGGGGGAAGCCGTCCCTCGGCTTCGACCTCTCCACCGTCCTCGGTGATGATCCGGACCCGCCCGTCCACCGGAATGTCATCGCCCGGGTGGAGGACCCACGCCGGCCGGGAGGACGGCCGGCCGTCTTCGGTGGCGCCCATGGCCTCGAGAACCGCGCTCACCGTCTCGGACGGCGCCTCCCGCCAGGCGCCGTCCGACCGCTGGTAACGCTCGGCCACACCCCACACTGCTGGATCCACACCGGGACGGTACCGGCCACGGCCGCCTCACATCGACGTCAGGGCGTCGCCGTTGCCGGCGCAGGGC
Source organism: Acidimicrobiales bacterium (assembly GCA_046262035.1). Taxonomy (GTDB): domain Bacteria; phylum Actinomycetota; class Acidimicrobiia; order Acidimicrobiales; family AC-14; genus JBHENM01. The sequence continues at coordinate 22,071 of JBHENM010000256.1, forward strand.
CGGGCGTCGAGGCCGGGGCGCCTCGACGGCGGAAGCGGGTGCCGATCCACACCAGGAGTCCGAGCACGGCCAGGGGAGAGAGGAACCCGACGACCACGATCATCCCGCCCAGGACCGAGACGGCTCCGTCCCATGCCCGCTCCAGGCTGTGGGCCAGACCGGTGGTGGGCTCGGGCTGGGGCACGACGCCGGCCCCCGGCTCGAAGATCGACACACTGAGGGTCGAGAGGGCCGCCGCCTGGCTCAGTTGGTCGCGCTGGGCCTGGAGCTGCTCGACCTGCTGGCGGACGTCGAACAGAGCGTTCTGGACCTGGAGGACTTCGCCCACACCCCCGGCGCGGCCGAGCAGGGTGCGCAGCGACTCCTCCTGGGCCTGCAGGCTCCGCAGCCGAGCCTCGTAGTCGACCAGCTGCCCGCCCACGTCCTCTCCCCGCAGCGACGCCCGCTCCAGGGTGCCCAGCTCGGACAGCGCCTGGCGGGCGGCGTCGAAGCGATCGGCGGCCACCCTGATGGTCAGGTCCCCGGCCTTCGGCTGCGACGAGCCCGGCCGGCCGTCGCCCTCGTCGGTGACCGTGCTCGATGCCACCACGAAGCCTCCGTGGGACGCGGCGATGGAGGCGACGCGGTCGAAGGCGCCGGTGAACTTGCCCTTCCCGACCCGGACCGACAGCTCCGCGCTCCGAACGATGCGGGGCCCGGCGGGGTCGACCGTCCGCCCTCCTGGCGGCGCCACCGTCGGCGAAGATCCCTGGTCCTGGGCGAGCTTGGCCGAGCCGGCGGCCCCGTCGACCACGGGCGCGGCCAGGGACCTCTCCTCGCCGGCCCCGCCCGCGGACGCCAGGGGACCCGCGACTCCGCTCTGAGGGCCCTGGGAATCCGGTTCGGTCGCGGCCACGACGGCCCCGGCGAGCACCAGTACGAGAAGCCCGGCGCCGGCCACTCCCAGCCGCCGCCGCCGTCCGTCCAGTGACCCGCCCTTGCTCGTCTGCCTCATCTCGCGCCTCCTGGATTCCGGTTGACGTCGCTTGGACGACGGAGGGGAGGCGGCCGGTTCCCGATCCCACACGATCAACAGAAGCTCTGCTGCCGAAGGCGGGTCGGTAGACTTCGTCTTCCATGTCCCGATGGCTCGTCGAGAAGCGACTCTCCCAGGCGTCCGAGCGGCTCAAGCAGCTGCGCGCCGACCTGAAGGTGGCCGACGAGCAGCTCCTTTTCCTCACCGAGGCGGCTGACGAAGCCCGCCTCCGGGCCCTCGTCTCCGAGACCCCGCTGGCCGACCAGGAGCACCGGGAAGCCCAGAAGCACGCCGAGGCCATGACCCGTCACCGGGCGCAGGTCGCCTCCTCCATCTCCGAACTGGAGAAGACGCAGGACGAACTCCTCGACCGTCTGGTCGAAGAGGCACGCTGAGCGAACAGGCCGACAATTGGGCGTAAGAGTGGTGATCGCGGAGGATGAGGCCATCATCCGGCTCGACCTCAAGGAGACCCTCGAAGAGGAGGGGTATGAGGTGGTCGGTGAGGCCGGGCGGGGCGACGAAGCGGTCGCCCTCGTGCGCGAGCTCGATCCCGACCTGGCCATCCTCGACATCAAGATGCCGGGCATGGACGGGATCACCGCCGCCCGGGAGATCGCCGGAGGCCGCAAGGCGGCCGTCCTCATCCTCACCGCCTTCAGCCAGCGGGACCTGGTTCAGCGGGCTACCGAGGCCGGCGCCATGAACTACCTGGTCAAGCCCTTCCAGAAGAGCGCCCTCATTCCCGCCATCGAGGTCGCCCTGGGCCGCTTCGCGGAGCTGAAGGCGCTCGAGCAGGAGTCGGTGGAGCTGAAGGACCAGCTGGCCACCCGCCGGCTGGTGGACCGAGCCAAGGGCCTGCTCCAGGACCAGCACGGGATGTCCGAGGCCGACGCGTTCACGTTCATCCAGCGCACGGCCATGAGCAAGCGGGCCAAGATGCGGTCCATCGCCGACCAGATCCTCGAGGGGAAGCTCACCCCCTAGGTTTCGGGTCGCAAGCAAAAGCTTGCTCCCCGAGCTTCAAGGTGCTCCGACCGGCAAGCCGGATCGCCCTCCGCCATTCCTTCCAGCCGGCATCTGGTGTGGCCGCCTTCCGGCGGCGAGAGCAGCCGCCAGCGGATTTCGGGTCGCCACCCGGCTTGGCTCAGCTGGGGAGGCTGGGGGGCGTGCCTCCCTGGAACAGCTGGGTCAGGTCGGTGACCTGGTCGGCGGGCGGGATCTGAACGTCGGCCGCGACCCCGAACTCGAACAGCTCCAGCTCGACCGTGCCTGCCGAGGTAGGGCCGGCGCCGTCCGGGTCGAGGCTGAACTTCATCCTGCGCAGCCGGCCCTCGGCATCCAGCCACACGTCGGCGGGAAGGGTGGCGGAGCCGGACGAGGCGATGAGGTCCTCGACCGCCTTCTTCCCGTCGGGTGGGAGCGAGGCGCTGGCCTTCCTCAGGTCGATGGGAGCCCGGTAGTGGGTGGTGGACACCCCCCGCACGCTCTCTTCGCCAACCTCGCTCACGTCGTCGGTGGCGCCCCGCAGGTACCCGAGGGCCTGGGTCGGGTCGGTCTGCGCCAGCTGCCCCAACGACCCCAGGCTGAGCCCCGCCTGCGGGGACAGGGTCGCCAGCTCGAGCTTGTACCAGGGCCGGCCTCCGGGCAGTAACCCCGGCGGAAGCTTCACGTAGAGGCCGCTGGGGTCGAGGACGGTGTCGACGGTGCCCGTCCCCAGGCTCCCGCCGAGCGAACCGAGGTCGACGGTGACGGCGCCCAGCCGGTTCTTCAGGTCGACGACGCCTTCGCCGTGCACGGTCCTGGCCTCGGCGCCGGTGGTGAAGTTCACGTTGAGGGCGAGCCGCGACGTGCCGGCGTCGATGGTCTTGTCCGGGGCGACCCGAATCAGCGTGCCGTCACCTCCGTCGCCGCCGCATCCGGCGAGGAGGGTGACGACTACGAGCAGCAGCATCGAAAGCCGGATCCGCCCGGCGCGATGGCGGAGGGTTCCCGTCATACCCGGGCGACGTAGAGCTGGCTGGCGAGGGCAGGGCCGAGGGCGATGGAGCCCTGGTCCAGGTCGAGGGTCACGGTGCCGTCCGGCGCCCGGGACCGCACCTGGGCCGCCGCTCCCGGGATGAACCCGTGGCTGTCCAGATAGATGAGGGCATCGAGATCGACCTCCACCTGCTCGGTGACGCGCTCGAGGCGCACCCGGTCACCGAGCTCGGTCTCGGCCAGGGCTTGCAGGTTCCGCTCGGGACCACCGGCGCCGGGGATGGGGTTGCCGTGGGGACAGGTGGCGGGATTGCCGAGGAGGGTGACCAGTCTCTGCTCGACCTCGTCGGAGATCACGTGCTCCCACCGGCAGGCTTCGACATGGGTCTTGTGCCACGGCAGGCCGATGATGTCGGTGAGGAGCCGCTCGGCGATGCGGTGCTTGCGCACCACGCTCTCGGCCCGCACCCGTCCGGCCGGAGTGAGCTTGAGGATCCGGCCCTCGGTCCGCACGTAGCCGTCGGTTCGGAGCCGGCGCACCATCTCCGACACGGAGGGGGCGGAGTGACCGAGGTGCTCGGCCAGCCGGGCCTGGATGACCTGGGCGCCTTCCTCCTCCAGTTCCCAGATGGCCTCGAGGTACTCCTCCAGCGGGGGGTGGAAGCCGTCAGACATCTCGACCGCATCCTACCGGCGGCACCGGTCCAGAGATCACAGCCGTACCATGCAATGGGATGGCCCGGTTCCTGCTGCTCGACGGCAATTCGATGGCCTACCGCGCCTTCTTCGCCCTGCCCACGGACTTGGCCACGGCATCGGGCCAGGTCACCAACGCCGTCTTCGGCTTCACGTCGATGTTGATCAACCTGTTCAAGGACCACAAGCCCGATGGCATCGCCGTGGCCTTCGACCGGCCGGAGCGGACCTTCCGCCACGACCTCGTGCCCGACTACAAGCTGGGTCGGGCCGAGGCGCCCGACATCCTCCGCCAGCAGATGGGCCTGGTCCGCCAGGTCGTGGAGACCCTGCGCATCCCCATCATCGAGGCTCCCGGTTTCGAGGCCGACGACATCGTGGCCACGCTGGCGACGTGGGCCCGCGACCGGGATGACGAGGCCATCGTCGTCACCGGCGACCGCGACGCCTTCCAGCTGGTCGAAGATCCCTTCGTCCGGGTGCTCTACAACCTCAGGGGCGTCAGCGACTACCTCCTCTTGGACGAAGCGGGGATCGAGGGACGCACCGGCGTCCACCCCCGTCTCTACCCCCAGTACGCCGCTCTCCGGGGTGACCCATCCGACAACCTTCCGGGCGTGCCCGGAGTCGGCCCGAAGACGGCGGCCCGACTCCTCAACCAGTACGGCGACCTCGACGGGGTGTTCGCCAACCTCGACGCCGCCACCCCCAAGCTTCGCGAGAACCTCCGCGCCCACGAGGAGCAGGTCCGCCGCAATGCCACCGCCACGCCGCTGATCCGAGACGTCCCCCTCGACGTCGGTCTCGACGACCTTCACATGGGGCCATGGGACGTCGAGGCGGTGCGCACCCTGTTCGGGTTCCTCGAGTTCCGCACCCTCTACGACCGCCTCATCGAAGCCGTAGGAGGCCAATCGGCGCCGCCCGAGGCGGTCGAGGCGCTGGAAGTGGACATCCGCCGCGTTCGGGGCGCAGCCGAGGCTGTGACCCTCATCGAGGGTCTGCTCGCACCCGGTGAGCACCCAGCGGTGAGCGTCTTTCCGGCCTGGGTCGGCGAGGAAGGACGGTCGCCGCTGGCCGGCGTCGGCCTCGCTCTGGATGAGTCGACCTCCGCCTACCTCGACGCGTCGGTCCTGTCCGACCCAAGCGTGCTCGCCGTGCTGGCCCGCCTCTTCTCCCCCGACGGACCTGCCCTGGAAGCCCACCGGGCCAAGGAGCTCATGCGCGGCCTCGACCGGCTGGGGGTGGACGTTCAGTCCCTCGACCTGGACACGGCCATCGCCGCCTACCTCATCGATCCGGCCGAGGGCCAGTACCTCCTCGACGATCTCACCGCCCGCTACCTGGGCCTGGAAGTGCGGTCGCCCGATGCCCCGCCTCCCGGACAGCTGGATCTGGACGGGACAGCCACCGACGGCGCCGAGGACGCCGGACGCCGAGCGCAGGCGGTGGGACGCCTCGCCGGCGCCCTCGACCATGCCCTCGACAGCCGGGGGCTGCGCCGCCTCTACGACGAAGTGGAACGGCCCCTCGTGCGGGTACTGGCCCGCATGGAGAAGGTCGGGGTGCGGGTCGACGTCCAGCAGCTCCGCGAGCTGTACGAGGGTCTGGTGGCCGAAGGCAAGCGGCTAGAGGCGGAGATCCAGGAGATCGCGGGCGAGCCCTTCCTCGTCAACTCCACCATCCAGCTCCGGCACGTCCTGTTCGACAAGCTGGCGCTCCAGCCCCAGAAGAAGACCAAGACCGGCTTCTCGACCGATGCCGCCTCCCTGGAGAAGCTCCGCGGTCTCCATCCCATCATCGAGCCCCTGCTCCGCTACCGGGAGGTCGAGAAGCTCCGGTCGACCTACGGCGAGAGCCTCCTGTCCGAAGTCGGGCCCGACCACCGGATCCACGCCACCTTCAACCAGACCGTCGCCCGTACCGGGCGCCTCAGCTCGGACCGTCCCAACCTCCACAACATCCCGATCCGTACCGAGGAGGGCCGGCGCATCCGCCGGTCGTTCATCCCCGCCGAAGGGTGTCGCTTCCTCGTGGCCGACTACAACCAGATCGAGCTCCGGGTGATCGCCCACCTGGCCCAAGACCCGGGGCTCATCGAAGCCTTCGCCTCGGGCCAGGACATACATCGAGCGACGGCCGCCCGCATCTTCGACACCGACCCGGCCACGGTGACCATCGGCCAGCGCTCGAAGGCCAAGATGGTCTCCTACGGCCTGGCCTACGGCATGGAGTCGTACGGCCTCGGCCAGCGCCTCGGCATCCCGACCGAGGAGGCGGCCCACATCCTCGCCGCCTACTTCGAGGCCTTCCCCCACGTCCGGGCCTACATGGAGCGCACCGTGGCCGAGGCCCGGGACCGCGGTTACACCGAGACCCTGTTCGGCCGGCGCCGCCACATCCCCGAGCTGTCGTCGGGCAACTACCGCCTGCGCCAAGCGGGCGAGCGCCAGGCGATGAACGCCGGCATCCAGGGCCTGGCCGCGGACATATTCAAGATGGCGCTCGTCCGCCTCGACCAGGCTCTTGAGGCCGGGGGCTACGCCAGCAGGCTGGTGCTCCAGGTCCACGACGAGGTCATCCTCGAGGTCCCTCCCGACGAGGCCGAAGCGGTCACGGCGGTGACCCTGGACGCCATGCGGGACGTGTGCGAGCTGTGCGTCCCCCTGGAGGTCAACCTCTCCTGGGGCGACAGCTGGGCCGACGCCAAGGGCTGACCTCGATCCTCCCGGGCAGAGGCCGTTTCCACAGGAGTAGAATGCGTGGTTTGGGCGACCGGAGGGGCTGGTCGCCAACATCCCTCGTCCTGGCTCAGAGAAGACCCGGGGGATCCAGAGTCCGGAAAGAAGGCTGACCGACAAGCATGTCCGACCAGGCCGAGGCCCAGCGCGAGGCCGCCGACACGACCGATTCCCAGGCCCAAGAGCCGGGTGCGGCCACCGCCACCACTCCCCCTCCCGAGGAGGAGTACACCTTCCGCCAGGTCGTCGACGACGACTTGGGGGGGATGTCCCTGGAGGATGCCATCGCCGGCACCATCGTCGAGTTCGACGACGGCGACATCGTCGCCGGGACCGTCGTCAAGGTGGACAAGGACGAGGTCCTGCTGGACATCGGCTACAAGTCCGAAGGGGTCATCCCCGCCCGCGAGCTCTCCATCCGCCACGACGTCGACCCGGGGCAGATCGTCACCGTGGGAGACGAAATCGAGGCCCTCGTCCTCCAGAAGGAGGACAAGGAAGGCCGGCTGATCCTCTCCAAGAAGCGGGCCCAGTACGAGCGGGCCTGGGGCACCATCGAGCGGATCAAGGAGCAGAGCGGCGTCGTCTCCGGGCCCGTCATCGAGGTGGTCAAGGGCGGCCTGATCCTCGACATCGGCCTGCGGGGGTTCCTGCCTGCGTCCCTCGTCGAGCTCCGCCGGGTACGCGACCTTCAGCCCTACGTCGGCAAGGTTCTCGAGGCCAAGATCATCGAGCTGGACAAGCACCGCAACAACGTCGTGCTGTCCCGCCGGGCGTGGCTGGAAGAGACCCAGAAGGAGCAGCGCGAGGAGTTCCTCGACAACCTGAAGCCGGGAGAGCGCCGGCGGGGCACGGTCTCCTCGGTCGTCAACTTCGGTGCCTTCGTCGACCTGGGTGGGATGGACGGGCTGGTTCACGTGTCCGAGCTGTCCTGGAAGCACGTCGACCACCCCTCGTCCGTCGTCACCGTCGGGGACGAGGTGGAGGTCGAGGTCCTCGAGGTCGACCTCGACCGCGAGCGCATCAGCCTTTCCCTGAAGGCCACCCAGCAGGATCCGTGGCAGGAGTTCGCCAACAACCACCGGGTGGGAGAGCTGGTCTACGGGCGGGTCACCAAGCTGGTCCCGTTCGGGTCCTTCGTCCAGGTGGGCGACGGGATCGAGGGCCTGGTCCACATCTCGGAGATGGCCGCCCACCACGTGGAGCTTCCCGAGCAGGTGGTCACGCCGGGCGAGGAGCTTTGGGTCAAGATCATCGACCTCGACCTCCAGCGCCGGCGCATCAGCCTCTCCATCAAGCAGGCGGCCGAGGGCGGGGTCGTCGCCTCCGAGTATCAGGAGGCGTTCGGCGAGCACGCCTTCGACGAGCAGGGCAACTACATCGGTGACTTCCCCGCAGCCGAGTTCACGCCCGAGTCCGAGGGTCAGGCCGCTTGGGCCGAGCTGGCGGCGCTGGAGCTGGCGTCGAACGAGGGCGAGGCCGGCACGGAATCCGCGACCGAGGCGGCAAGCGAAGCCGAGGGGGACGGGACTGACCAGGTCCCGGCCGACGCCCTCAGTGAGACCGGCGCTCCGGCTTCCTCCCCGGAGGACCAGGACGCCCCGTAGTTCGAGCTGCCCCCGCCCCACTTCAGGCGGCAAGTTTTGTCACTGCTGAAGCGATTGCGGGCACCCAGCCTCGAGTCCCTGTTCGTCTCCGCCTTCGTCCTCCTGGGATTTCGGGTGGGCGTCCTCGCCATCAGGGACAACTCGATGCTCACGCACCTGCGGACGGGCATTGACATGGTGCGAGGGGCCGGGATCCCCCGTGTCGACCCCTACTCGTACACAGCCCAGGGCACCGACTGGGTCGTGCAGAGCTGGCTGCCGGAGTGGACTTACGGGTGGGCCCACCGCCTGGGAGGCTCCCGGCTGGTCGTGCTCGAGCAGGCCATCCTGATGGCCCTGTTGGCGTGGCTCGTCGCCCGGCTGGCCCGGGCCGGCTCGCCGCTGCGGACCGCGCTTTCGGCGAGCTTGGCCATCGGCATCGGGATCAGCCACTGGAGCCCGCGGCCCCTGCTCTTCGGGCTCATCTGCATGGCCCTGACCATCAGCATCGTCGAGCGACGCCGCACACCGTGGCTGCTGGTGCCGGTCGTGTGGCTCTGGGTGAACAGCCACGGCTCCTTTCCCCTCGGTCTCGTTTGGCTGGGCGCCCGGGGCCTCGGCGAGTGGCTGGACTGGAAGGACCTGCCGAGGGACACCCTCCGCTACGTCTGGGCCTTCCTCGGCAGTCTGGCGATCGCCGCCATCAACCCCTTGGGCGCCCGGCTCCTGCTCTTCCCGTTCACGCTGGGCGAGAAGCGCAGCGTTTTCGAGTTCATCGGCGAATGGCAGTCGCCCAACTTCCATCTCCACCGCAACCGTCTGGCCCTGGTCTTCCTTGCCATTGCCCTCGTCCTGCTCTTCCGAGCCCGATTGACATGGCGCGACTCGGTCCCCGCCGTCACGTTCCTCGTAACCGGTCTGTACGCGGTGAGGAACCTGCCCATCCTCGCCATCGTCCTGGCGCCCGTGCTGGCCCGGATCTTGAGGCGTCCCGACGCCGCCGCGCCCCGGCGGGTGGAGACGGAACGCCAGCTCCGGATCAACCGCGCCCTGGCTGCGACCATGGCCATCGCCTTCGTTATTTTCGGCAGTTCGGTGGCCGCGAGTGAACCCCTGAACCTGCGGCCGTACCCGATCCGGGCGGCTACGTTCCTCGACCGTGAAGGCCTTCTCGCCAATACCCACCGGCTGGCCCATCAGGACGTCGTCGGCAACTACCTCAGCTTTCGCTTCGGGCGCCGAGCCCGGATCTTCGTCGACGATCGGGTGGACATGTACCCGGTGCGGATCCCGAAGGACTACATCTCCCTCCTGCGGGGCCGGCC
>JBHENM010000257.1:0-7328 GCA_046262035.1 Acidimicrobiales bacterium
GGCGTCCTCGACGGCTGCCTCCGGAGCCGGACGATGTACGACGAGGCCGTTGCGTGGTCGAACAGGAAGCCGGCGGAGGCGGCGGCGTGAATGCGCTAACACAAGTTCCCTATTGACAGTTGGCCCCGTGGGATGTCTTGACGGCTCGCCGGGCCCGGCGGGCACCTGCCGCTTGGCGGTGACGGCGAGGCCGGCGGCGAGGGTCGGGGCGAGCGGTGGCGGGCTGGTAGGTCACGACGGGTCGGCGTCGGCCCCGCCGAGGCTTGTGATGGCCAGCCCGGTTGATGTGCTGGGGGTCGACGAGGCGCTACGGGCGGTGTCGTCGGCGACGGACAGGGCCGGCGGGGGAGGGGCGAGTGAGGCCGCGGCGGCCGCCACCGAGTCCTCGCCGGCCAGGCGCCGCAGCGACTTCTCGGCGTAGTAGAAGCGCCCTTTGAGGTGTGCGGGGCGGAGGGTGCCGTGGATGAGCAGGCCCTGGCCGGGCGGGACCTGGCGGAGGATGTCAGCGGGGACCAGGCGCAGGCGGGTGGCCGACTCGTTGACGCTGCGCCGTCCGAAGTTCACGTCGTTGGAGGCTCCTCGCTGGATGACCTCCTCATCGCCCAGGAGGCGGCTCACGTAGTCGAGGGTGGAAGGGTCGGAGATCCCGGAGAAGAACAGCTTGGTGCCGTGGTTGGTCAGCACCGAGTCGGCCAGGGTCCCGTAGGCGTCGTCGATCTGGGCCTTGGACTGCCAGATGGTCACGAGTTGGATGCCGATGCCCGAGCACGTCGACGCCACCTGGGGGAGCCACCGGGCCGGGGCGTTGGCGGCTTCGTCCAGGATCAGCAGCGTGTCTGGCAGGCGGGAGCCGTGGTCGTTTCGCCACTCGTAGGCCTGCTGCAGGAGGTCGTCGAGGATGCCCCCGAAGACGGTGGCCAGGCGCAGCTGCTCGTGCATGGGCGAGCAGATGTAGAGGGTGTTGCGCCCGCTCACCAGCCACTCGAGGGTGATGTCCGAGCGGGCCGAGCAGTCGGCCACCACCGGGTCCTCCCAGTTGGTGACCATTGTCAGCGCGGTGGTGTAGATGCTCGATCGGGTGCGGGGCTCCTTCTCCCACAGCGAGCTGAGCACCCGCATGGCGATGGTGGCGTGGACGTACTTAGCCGGGTCGCTGCCGGCGAGGAAGGGGTCGAGGCGGGCGGTGATCTCGGGGATGCTCGCCTCGTCGGCCAGTACCCAGCGCACGACGTCGCCCATGGTGGCCCCGGAGACGACGGCGGTGAACAGCAACGGCCACAACAGCTCCTCGGCCATGACCTTGAAGTAGCCATCGTGGGGAAGGGTGTTCGTGTTGGACGAGGCGAGGGCGTGCGCCAGCTTCTTGGCCCCGGTCACGGTCCCGCACTTGGCCACTGGTGACCACTGGGCCCGCTCGATGCCCGGGATGATGCCGGTGGGGTCGAAGACCTTGATCTCGCCGCCGAGCTGCGCGCGCCGGGCGATGGTGGCCTCCAAGAGGTCTCCCTTGACCGACGAGAGGATGGCCGGGCCTTCGTTCTCGAGGATCGCCGAGATCATGTTGGCCGACTTGCCGCAACGGCTGGGGCCGAACACGGCGACGGCCGAGCGGTCGCCGGCCCGGGGGTCACGCCGGCGCTTCTGCAGCGGATCGCGAAGCTCGGTGGCCACCAGGCGGCCCTGCACCCTACCGAGGATGAGCCGGCCTGGCGTGGGGCCCTTCACGACCAGGGGACGCAGGTCTCGGGCCGTGGCCAGACGGGCCTTGGTGTCGACGCCGAGGCGCTTGCGGTCCGCGGTGCCCACGGGGCCGCGACCGAACAAGCGCATTCCGAAGGCCACGGCCACGCCGGCGAGGACGGCGGCGAAGGCGGTGCAGGCCCAGTAGAGCTCGGGGCCGGGCAGGGCGGCCTCCCACGGTGGGCCCCAGGCGAGTCGGGGTTGGTCGGCGTAGGCTGGGAGGCGAACCAGGGCGTGGAAGGTGGGGGCCAAGCCGGCGGTCAGGCGCTCGCCGTTGAGCAGGGAGGCCAACTGGGCCCCGGCCCACACGACGCCCAGGAGGACGGCCGCGATGACTAGGAAGACAGCGGTGCCGGAGCCGTTTCCGGAGGGGGATTCGCTCGCAGGCATCAGCCGCAGGCGGAGGCAACGTAGCAGCCGCGTGGCCGGGGTTGGCCGAGGACTTCGGCGGCCAGGACCTGCTCGACCCGGTGGCGCCTACGCACGAGCGAGGGGACCCGACAGGCGAGCTTGGCCGCCACCTCGGCGGGGGCATGGCCGACCACCCGGGTGGCGTAGACCAGGCGAGCGTCGGGCGGGCGCAGCATGCCGCGCTCGACGGCATCGACGAGGACGGTGGCCAGCTCCTCGGCGTCGGATCGGGCGGGGGCAGCGTCGCGGTTGGCGACCTCGGCCAGGGGCACTCGGCTGTCCCAGTCCCGCCGGTGGGCCTTGGCGTGGGAGCGCAGGCGGGACCAGGTGGAGTCGAGTACCTGGCGCAGGCGGTGCTCGCCTGTCTCGGCCGCGATCTCGGTGATGCGTTCGAAGGCGGTGCAGACCACGAAGTGGTCGAGGTCACCGGTGGTGGGGAACGGCTCGCGGCCCTCGCCCACTAGGTCGTGGTGGCGCCGCACGACTCCAGCCAGGCCGGGCAGGAGCGCTTGGAGCACCGTGCGGGTGGCCCACGGATCGGTGGGGGCCTGCTCGGTCAGGGCCTCGACGAGGCCCTGGGCCGCGTCGTCGCTACGTGAGTGGCACGCCTGCACCAGACACCGGGGGCTGGAGTAGGCCCCAAGCCCCGGGTGGTGCTCGGCCCATCCAGCCATGGCGGCCCTGGCCTCGCGACTGTCGCCGTCGCGAGCCCAGGCCTGTTGCAGGTCCCGCAGGAGATTGTCCATGCGGGCGACGCTGCGCTTCGACCCTTGCCATGGACCTTGCCAACGACCTTGCCGACAAGATGAACATTCGGTAAACGGTGCCGCCTTTTTGGCGCGATGTCGGCTGGACTTTGCCAGGCACCTTGCCGATCGCCTTGCCAATCACCTTGCCGACGCCCGGCCCGGAGGTGTCAGTCGAGGGTCAGAGCGGGGCCTTCCAGGGCGCGGTCGATGGTGCGCTGAGGCTGGAACTCGCCGGGGAGCGCCTTGATGGCCAGCTCCCGGCGCAGGGCCTCGCCCGGGTCGGTCGGCGGCGGCCCCAGGGCGGCGCTGATGCCGTCGTTGCCCAGGGGACCGTCGGCCGGGCGTAGGCCCAGCTCGGCGTGACGCCACGTCTCCAGCTGGCGTGCCGCGTCGTTCCAGCGTTGGCGCTGGCCCGGCTCGCTGGGCCGGGGCCCGAGGGCGGTCGTGAGGTAGTCCGCCGGCGACGCCACTGCGTCGCGGACCTTGGTGGTGATCGCCCCGTCGATGCGTTCGAGCCGCTGCTGCAGCGGCAGCCGGGACTCGACCACGGCTTCGGGCTCCAGGGCGGCCACGCGTTGTGCCGATCGACGCACGTCGGCCTGGGCAGCAAGCACGGCGCCGGCGGCCGCAGTGTGCTCCGCCTCGGCCGCCTGGACCCGTTTGGGGTTGGGCTTGCGCAGGGTCGGGTTCAGCGCCGCGTCCAAACCCCGGGCGGCCTTGTGCTCCCGGGCGCTGGCCTCGTCCAGCGACGCCTGCGCGTCCTGGTGCATGAGGCGGGCTTGGCGGCGGACCTCCTCGCTGGGCGGGGCCATGGCTGCGCGCAGTTGGGCCCGCTCGGTGGCCAGCTCTGCCACTGGGCGCTGGGTCAACCCGGCCTGCTCGGCTTCGAGGAGGGCCCGGCCGGCGGACTGGTAAGCGGCACGGTGCGCCGGGTGAGCGGGGATGGGGCCCAGGGCCCAACTGACGTAGGAGCCGTCGTCGACGGGGGTGGGGGAGTATCGGGCCCGGTAGACCGCCGCCTGGCCCACGGCCTCGTCCCACGGGGCTCGTGCCGGGCCGGTGGCGGGACGGCTCCCCAGGCGGGCCAGCAGGTCGGCGGGCGGGTGAAGCCGAGCCTCGCTGGCGATGGCCTGTTCCCGCTGGCGACGGGCCCGCTGGGCCAGCGGGGCGTCGGTTGACGTCGACGCCGCCAGACGGTCGAGTGAGGCAAGGTCGTTGTCGGCCAGGAGAGCGGCGACGCGGGCGGCCTGGGGATCGATCTCCTCGGCCAGCAGCTCGTCGCGGTCGCTCTTCATGTTGCGGGTGAAGGCGGCAAGGAGGTCGACGTCTTCGACCAGGCGTGGCATCTCGGGGTGCTCGTGCGCGGACGCATCGCGAGTCTCGGAGGGGAAGGCGTGGAGGCTCAGATCATTCTCAGGACGGGTGATGGCGGTGTAGACGGCCTTGGGGTCGGCGGCTTCGGTGTGACCACTGCGAGAGGTGTCGAAGGTGCCGCCCTGAGCGGCGTGGGTGGTGAGGGCGTAGCTGTGGGCCAGTGCGCCGTAGACGCCCCGGTCGAGTCGTCGGGTCAGGTACTCCATGGGGACCACCACGTGGCCCCGGCTGTCGAAATCGACGACCAGAGAGCCGGCGTCGTTGTCCTTCGGCAGGCGCACGTCGACCACGACGCCGCGCTCTGCTGTTCGCACGAAGTCTCGGCGTCGCTTGGCCCCCTCGGGGCGCAGCGTGCGGTCCTGTTCGAGGGCGATCACCTCGTCGCCCTTCTGGAACTCGAGATCACCGGCCTGTAGCACCGGCCCGGTGAGCGTCCCGTCCGCGACGAGCTTCTGGCGGGCCAGAGTGTTGATGTCCTGGCGATCGCGGTGGAAGTGGGTCATGGCCGACGAGGCCTTGAGCTGCGGGTCCTCTCTCCGCCGGAGGCGGTCGTCATACCACTCGTCGACGATGGCCGTGAGGAAGTCAGAGCGGCCGGCGTGTTCGACGACGCGGCCGTGGCCGCGGAGAATGTCGATGGCCCCGCCGACGTCGTCGGCTCGCCACTTGGCCAGGGCTTGGCGGACGTCTTCCATCTCTTCGCCGCTCTGGCGCCACACCTTGGTCACGGCCGGGACGTCGTCGGGGTATTCCTCCAGCAGTCGCCGCCAGGCACCGCCGGCGGCCACCGCGGTGTGCTGGCGGGGGTCACCAGCGAGGCGGGCCGTGGCCCCCGTCTGGTCGAGGGCCCGGACCAGGCGGTAGAAGTCGCGGTTGCCCAGCGTGGAGCACTCGTCGACGAGGATCACCGTGTTGGGCCCGATGCCGGTGTCGCCCATCTGCACCCGGGCCAGCAAGCTGGCCACGGTAGCGCTGGGGACCTTGACCTTGTCGGCCACGATCTCACTGGCCGTGCCCTGGACGGCGCAGCCGATGACGTTGTAGCCAGCCGCCTCCCAGGCGCGGGCCGCGGCCTCCAGTGCGGTGGTCTTGCCCGCGCCGGCGTCGCCCCGGATGAGCTGGATGCGCTGGCCGGATGTGGTGATCGAGCGCACCATGTCGGCCTGGTCCTGGCCGAAGTGCGGCCGCTCGGCCAGGATGCCCTCCACCACCGAGGGCTCCACGGTGGCCACGCCTGCGTCACGCCCGGCTCGGTAACCGGCGCTGATGGCCTGCTCCATGGTGAGGATCATCCGGGTGGTGTACAGGTCGTCGACGGCGATCGCCGGCACAGCTCGGCCGTCCTCACGTCGGATGGCGTCGCCGGTGCGGGCGTCGTAGCGGTCGACGTCGAGGCGCACGATCTCGGGCCTGGTCAGCCAGGTGTCGGCCAGGTCCTCGATCTCGGAAACCGACAGGCGGTCCCCGGCCCACTGGGCCACGAACTGCAGGACGTCGCGGCGATCGAAGGTGGCGGAGTACTCGGTCACGCCGTCGGGCCGAGCATGAGGCGAAACAGCTCATCGCGGTCGACGCTGTCGACGAGCTGGGGGGCCCGCTGACGGCCGTAGCAGGCGTCGATGGCCGCTCGGTCGAACCCCACCGCGGCCAGCCGTCGCTCCCATGACGGGCGTAGCGAGTCGGGATCGACGGGAGCCTCCTTGGCCGCTCTCGTGTCGTAGGCGGCGATTTGGCGTCCCCGGGCGGAGGTGGGTTTGTGCTCCTCCATGCGGTCGATGTGGTCGTTGATCTCACGCGAGCGCTGGCTCATCTCCAAGATGGCGGAGCGGGGTACGCCCTCGATGTCTGCCACGCCCCGGCTCGCCTTGTTCCAGGCCACCCCCAGCTCGCGGCTGAGGCGGTTACGCAGCTCGGCGGCCGAGAGGTAGCCGGCCGTCTTGGCGTGGAGGAACAGCGACCGCCCGTCAAGGGCACGGACCTTGCCGTCGGGGCCCTCGGCCATGTTGGCCGCCACGTAGTGGAAGTGCAGCTGGGGATCGAGCGCACGGGAGGTGTCGTGGAGGTACGCGGCACCGACCAGGCCAGTGGCCGCCTGGCGGTCGAGGCGGCAGCCGCTGCCGTCGTCAGACCGCACCGACACACGCACGTGGGCCCCGTTCTGCTCCAGGTAGTTCACCCCGGCTCGTACCGCGTCGGTCAGCGCCGCCTCGATGACCACCCGTTGCGCCGGCGTGGCCGTCGCCCACAGGACACTGACGGATTTCGGCGGTGAGAATGTGATGTCGTAGCCGACGACGACGGGGGGCTTCTCTCGCTCGACGGCGAAGCGCCGCAGCTCGCCCCGGGTCACCTGCCAGTGCGAGTTCCCTTCGCGGGTGGCGTCGAGGTAGGACGAGGGTAGGGGAGTCAGCTCCTCGCCGGCCGCCTGCTGTCTGGCCTGGACGGCCCGCGCGTTCTGCGTGGCTTGGGCGCGGCGGCGCAGGTACGTCGGGTCGACCCCGAGAGCAGCGGAGGCCTGGGGCAGGGTCAGCAGTTCGTCCTCGGGGCCCCGTAGCCCAGGGCCCTGGCGATCGGCATGTGCCCGCTGCGACGAGCCGGCGGCGCCGACCAGCTGGTCGCCGGTGTAGGGGTTCTGCCCGACCAGAACACGCTGGAGCTGCTCGGAGTCGATCATGCCGTCCATGCGCACGCCGGTCAAGCCGCTGCCCATCCAGATGCCCGGTGCCGCCATCGAGTCGGCGTAGTAGCCGGTGAGCTCGGCGTTCTCGTCCGGGGTCGGGAGGTCAGGCGAGGGGGCCGGGTCGTGGCCACCTCGATCCGTGCAGCGTCCCTCGAGGTAGCGCACGACGGCGGTCGCCGCCCCGGCGGCGTTGCCGTCTCTCGAGCCGAGGGGGGTGACGCTGACGATCACCTGGCCGCGGCGAAGCCGTCGGTTGGCCCGGGAGGGCCGATCGGCACGATCGGGCCAGGGGCGACGCTCACTGGCCGGGGATGGTAGCAGTGCAGGTGCCGCAAAGCGGCACCTGCAAGTGTGTCTCGCTGGGGATCGGCCGG
>JBHENM010000258.1:0-23813 GCA_046262035.1 Acidimicrobiales bacterium
GCCCGGACGGGAGCAAGCTCTACGTCGCCAACTCCAACAGCAACGACGTCTCGGTCGTCGACCTAGCCCTTCGCCGCGAGGTTCGCCGCATCACGCTGCCGTCGATCCACACCCGCGCCGACCGACCACTGGCCATCGCCGTGGCGGCCAACGGCACGGCGCTGGTGACCACGCGGTCGCTGTACTACGACGTGCCGGAACGGCTGCTTCAGATCGATCTCGCGACGAGCGCAACGCGAGAGCGCACCGACATGGCTGCCGGTAAGCCGATGGTCCTCGGGCCCAGTGGCGATCACACCCGGATCGGGTTGACCCGCGGTCATGCCGCTGAAGGAGCGGTCTCCGTCTACGTCGCCAGTCTCGACTCCTTCGTGGGCCACAAGGAGGTCGCCGGGACGCTGACGGCCATCGCTCTCGATGCCGACGGGTCGAAGATGCTGCTGGGTTTCGGCTCCAGTGAATTTGCCGTCGGCAGCATGTACGTTCTCGACCAGGACCTGGTGCGGCGGGCCACCATCCCGACTATCGGTTGGGCGCTCGGGGTGAGCAGCGACGGCACGATCGGCTACCGGGTGCGCTCGGACAATGTCGATGTCATCGACCTGACGCGCGCGCAGGTGGTGGAATCTCTGAGCCTTCCCGAAGGGGTCGATAGCCGGCCAACGAAATTGGCCGTCAGCCGGGACAACGCCTTTCTGGCGGTGCTCACGCCGTCGGGGGTGAGCATCGTGGAAACCGTCGACGGCACCCCCGCCCCTGCGTGCACCCCATGGAGCGCCCCGACCTCAGTAGTGGCCGTTTGCAATGGGCCGCTCGCCGAAGTCGTCGTCGACGCCACCGGTCACGCCTACGCTTCGAACCCCAATCTCAATCAGATCGAAGTGGTGTCCCTGGCGACGGGCACCCGGGGCGTCCCGACCCCTGTCGGCTCCCGGCCTCGGGGACTCGACCTGAGCGCTGACGGGTCCACGTTGTACGTGGCCAATAGCGGCGTCGAGGAATTGTCGGTTGTCGATCTCGGCCAGCGGCGCGAGACACGGCGCATCACCCTGCGTTCGCTCGGCCACAACGACCGCCCGACTTCCATTGCCGTAGCCGCCAACGGCAGGGCCTTGCTGACCACGGAGGGGTGGGGGGGCGGGCGCGTCCTGGAACTCGACCTCACTTCGGAAACGGCCTTCGTTCGGCGCGATTTCGGCGCCCCAGGAACGACCGGCCACGTGACCATCGTCAAAGCGAGCGGCGACCGGTCGCACATCGCCATTGTCGGGGGAACCTCTGAGGGCGTGGTGACGCTTTACGCGTCGGCGACGAACTCGTTCACCGCCGTGAACGCCCTTGACGCGGAACTGCGGTTCGTCGGGCTGGACCGCGACGGATCGAGGCTGTTGATCGACCCGGGCGGTCATGTTCTCGATGGGGCCCTCCAGGCGCAAGGGGCTATCCCGTCCGGTGGAAAGGGGGTGGCGGTTGATGCCGAAGGAATCCTGGGCTACCGCGTCCAGGAGAACAGCGTGGAGGTCCTGGACCTCGATCGGCGAGCAGTCTTGTCGTCCATTCCGCTCCCAGAGCCCGTCGGGCCGGGTCGAGGCGCCATCGCCCTCAGCCGTGACGGAGCCACACTCGCCGTCCTGACGCGCGGTGGACTCTCCATTGTCCCCACCCAGTCGACCATCGAGAGCCCCCATGCGGTCTGGGCCCAAGCGGCGACGACAGGTCTCGACGGCCTCGGAACCTGGATCGGCATCGCCAACACCCCGGTGGCCGGCCCGGGGCAACTTCCACCGGCCTACCTCTACGGGCACTACTTCGGCTTCGCCAACAGCACAGCCACAGGCGTTGTGGGACTGATCACGGGACCAACGGGGAGGTCGGCCGTGTTCGCGGTGGTGGCCCCGGACGGCACGGCGCAGAGCGCAGCCGTTCCCTTTGACTGGAGGGCGGGCAGGCTCTACTTCCCCCTCGTCCACCAGCTCGGACCGGGATCCTGGGGAGCTTGGATGTACGACCACTCGAGCGGAGCCTGGACGTTCATCGGTCACGTCACCGCCCCTGTCGGCTGGGGAAAGCTGTCGCCGACGAGCGCCACCAGTGCGCTCTGGTACGAGGGCCCCGCACCCACCTGCTCGGCCTATCCCCGCGCCGATGTCCTCTTCCACCCGGCCATCGGGTATCTGGGAACGACGGCAGCGCAGGCCACCCTGACCACGGCGACCCAGAGTGCGGGCGACTGCGCCGCTCAGAACTTCCTCGAGGCGGGGGTGTGGTCGCGCTACCGGCTCGGTGCCTGACCGACCGGCCGGCTACCGGATGCAGGGGCCGGTGTCGACCGGGCCGGACCGGGCCATCTCCAGGACGGACTGGAGCTCGTCACTGCTGAGGGCGTAGGCCGTCCCCGGCTCGTCGGGGGCGATGGCGAAGGCAACTCCCACCACGGTCCCGTCGGTGTCCACGAGGGCCCCGCCGGAGTCGCCCGGGGCGAGCTCGGAAGCGAGGATGAGGATGTCGCGGCGGATGGTCTGGGTGTCGTAGAGGTTGCGGCCGAGGGCGTTGACCCGGCGCTCGATGCGGGCCGGGGAGATCTCGATCTCCACCTGGCCGCCGGGGTGGCCGAACACCGCTCCCGACTCCCCTACGTCGGCCCCGCCCATGGCCAGGGGTGCCTCGTCCAATCCCGCTACCTCGAGGACGGCCAGGTCGCGGTTGGGGTCGAAGACCACGACTCGCGCCCGGAGACGGCGGCCGTCCGGCCGCTGGACCGACAACTGTTCCACGCCCGCGACTACGTGGGCGTTGGTCACGACCACGTCCGCCTCCGGAGAGAACCCGCTCCCCTCCAGGACGTGACCGCAGGCTTCACCGCTCACCCGCACGGTCGAGGCCGTGACCAGCGCGGCCACCTCCTCGGTGAGTCCGCTGGCCTCGGGCGGCGGGCCGGTGCCAGGGGAGGGCTGGAGGCCCTCGAACACCCGGGGGAAGTTGGCGTCCTGTACGAGGTCCCGCAGGGCCTGGAGGGGGCCCGGAGCCCGGGGGGCGTAGTCGTCGACGGCCCGGGCGACCACCGAGTTGCGGACCTGACCCGAGATCTCGCCCGGAACCTCGCCCAGGGCCGGTAGCAGGAGCCACAGGAGCACGACGACGCTGAGCCCGCCGGCGACCGCGCCCACGGCCTTGTCCACCTGGCGGGCCGGGCCGGGTGGGATCAAGCGGCGCAGGCTCACTCCCGCCACCTCGCCCAGCGTGGCCCCGAGGCTGGCGACGGTCACGAAGATCCCCACCGTCACCAGGGCCCGCAGCTGAGGGTCGCCCGTCTGGCGAAGGGAGTCCACGATCAGCGGCGCCACGAGGATCGCCAGTCCCACTCCGGCGCCCAACCCGACCCACGAGATCGCCCGCGTGACGAACCCGGCGCGGTAACCACCGAACACGGCGCCGGCGATGATCGCCAGGATGACCAGATCGAAGATGTTCAGCGGTCCTCGTCTCCGCGGTTTACTGCCGCTGGCCCCGAGGTACCAACAAGACAGCACCCCACCGGGGTGGTGAATGAGGGGTAGATGATGGCCGCAGACCGACGCTGGCTGACGACTCGCAGGATCGTAGCGGCGCTGCTGGCGGGAACGGCGCTGACCCTCGGCGGGTGCAGCGCCGAAGGAAGCATTGGGACCGACGACAACGGCGTGAAGGTTGGAGGCGACGTCGACGCCAAGGAGTAGCCCGCCTAACCGGCTTGCTGCGCCGCCCGCGACAGGAGGTCGTCGTAGACGCTGGCGTCGTCCTCGCTAACGACCGGGAAGCCTGAGCCCTGGGGCCCGGCCCATTCCATCCGGATGCCGGGGTTGTGCGAGTCGCTGCCGTCGGGCAGGAAGAGGTGCGGGCTTCCCTTCACCTCCGTTTCCGACGCGGTGCGGTGCTGGTCGAAGACGGGGGCCCGGGCTCGGCCCTCGTCGAGGGCGGAGCGGAGAGCCCCGACGTCCAGGCCGCACTCGTCGGCCACGTCGAGGATGACGTGGCGCATCGAGACGCAGCGGCTCTCTCCGAAGAGGGCCACCCGCAGCGACCGATCCAGCCGGTCACTGGCGGCGAGGCCCTGCTCCTTGGCCGCCTGGACTGCCTCCATGGAGAGCAGCGTGGTGACCGGCCACGTGTACGGCTGGCTCTGCCACACCTGCCATCCCGCCTCGGGATCGAGGCCTCCCACTACCGGAACCTCGGCGCTCAGCGTGCGCCATGGCGTCGGCCGGCTATTGACCACCTCCAGCGGGAACGCCCGGTGATCGAGCACCACGGAGTCCTCCAGGCCGAGGCGTCGGCGGGCGGCGTGGAGGCGGTAGACGGCCAGGTGGGCCCACGGGCACCCGATGTCGGAGTAGACGACGATGGTGCCGGCGGCGATGGATTCCATAGGGTCGGGTCTACCGCACGGGCCAGGATGCAACCGTCTCCTTGGCGCGCGGCTCCACCAGCGCTAACTTTGTCCACACCACCAACAGCAGCAACAGGCGACGGGACCCCCATGAGCAGCATCGAGCACATTCACGGCCGGGAGATCCTCGACTCGCGCGGGAACCCCACGGTCGAGGTCGAGGTGATCCTCGCCACCGGCGCCGAGGGCCGGGCCGGAGTGCCCTCGGGCGCTTCCACCGGGAGCCACGAGGCGTGGGAGCGACGGGACGGCGGCGCCCGTTACGGGGGCAAGGGTGTGCAGGGAGCGGTGGGCAGCATCAACGGCGAGATCCGTGAGGCGCTGACCGGGTGGGAAGGGCTCGACCAGCGCGGCGTGGACCGGCAGCTCATCGACCTGGACGGAACCGACGGGAAGCAGCGGCTGGGCGCCAACGCCATCCTGGGCACGTCGCTGGCCGTGGCCCGGGCGGCGGCCCACGAGCTCGACCTCCCGCTCTACCGGTACCTAGGCGGTCCCGACGCCCACATCCTTCCGATGCCGATGATGAACGTCCTCAACGGGGGCGCCCACGCCTTCAACACCCTCGAGCTGCAGGAGTTCATGGTGGTCCCCGTAGGGGCGGCCTCGTTCTCCGAAGCCCTGCGCTGGGGGGCCGAGACCTACCACGTGCTCAACCAGCTGCTCCAGGCCCGCAAGCTGGCCACAGCCGTGGGTGACGAGGGTGGTTTCGCCCCCGACCTGCCGACCAACGAGGACGCCCTCACCCTGCTCGAGGAGGCCATCGTGGCCGCCGGCTACCGGCCCGGGGAACAGCTGGCCATCGCCCTGGACGTGGCCGCCAACGAGCTGTGGAAGGGCGACCACTACGAGCTCGAGGGGCGGTCGCTGAGCCCCGACGACCTCGTCGCCTACTACTCCGGCCTGGTCGACCGTCATCCCATCGTCTCCATCGAGGATCCTCTGGCCGAGGACGACCGGAAAGGGTGGAGAGCCGTCTCAGTCGCCCTGGGCCACCGGGTCCAGGTGGTGGGCGACGACCTGTTCGTCACCAACGCCGACCGCCTGCGTCGGGGGATCGACGAGTCCGTCGCCACGGCCGTCCTGGTGAAGGTGAACCAGGTGGGAACCCTCACCGAGACGCTGGCGACGGTGGCCCTCGGTCTGCGGTCGTCCTACGGCGCCGTCGTGTCCCACCGCTCGGGTGAGACCGAGGACACGACCATCGCCGATCTCGCCGTGGCCACCAACTGCGGCCAGATCAAGACCGGAGCGCCGGCCCGGTCCGATCGGGTGGCCAAGTACAACCAACTGCTCCGCATCGAGGAGGAGCTGGGCGAGTCGGCCGAGTACCTGGGCGGTGCCGTCCTGGCCCGGCGGCCGATCCCCGCGGCCCAACCGTGAGACGCTACCCCTGGCTGGTCGTCTCCCTGCTGGCCCTGGCCGGCGTCCTCCTCCTCGTCGCCTTCCCCACCCGCGCTTACCTGGACCAGGTTCATCAGCGCCAGGAGCTGACGGCACGCGTGAAGACGCTGAGCGGGGAGAACACGGCTCTGGCCGAGCAGGCCGGCCGGCTCCAGAGCGACGAGACCATCGAGCGCCTGGCGCGCGAGCGGTACCAGCTGGTCCGGCCGGGCGAGGAGGCCTACGCCATCCTCCCCGACGGGGCCACGCCCCCCGCCCCGGCCGCGGAGCGGGCGCCTCCCACCTCGCCCTCCCAGAGCTGGTGGGAGCGGGCCTGGGCCCGGGTCACGTCGATCCTCTGAGCTTCTGAGGCGTGGCCGGCGTCCGGGTCGGAACCAGCGGATGGTCCTATCCCGAGTGGGTCGGCCCCTTCTATCCCAAGCCCACGCCGCCCGCCCGCATGCTGGAGTACTACGCCGGGCGACTGCGCACGGTCGAGGCCCACAGCACCCACCGCCGCACGCCCACGGAGGCGAGCCTGAGCCGCTGGGTATCGCAAGTGCCGCCCGACTTCCGGTTCGCGCCGAAGGCCCACGCCGGCATCACCCACCGGCGCGACCTCGACGGCATGCCCGAGAGGATGGAGGCCTTCTTCGCCTCGCTCCGTCCGCTCGACGACCGGTTAGGCCCGACCCTGTTCGTCCTCCCCCATCGCCAGCCCGACCTGCACCGGCTCGAGCTCCTGCTCTCGTCCCTGCCTGCTACGGGCGCCGGGTGGCCGCCACCCGCGGTCTTCGAGCTCGGGCCTGCGTGGCGGACCGATGAGGTGCTCGAGATGCTGGCTCAGCACAACGCCTCCCTGGCCCTGATCGACCGGGACCCTGGGCAGGAGGGGCCCGAACCCGCCGCCGTCCCGGCCGGTCCCATGACCTACGTGAGGCTCCGCCGGAGCCGGTACACCGACGACGAGCTGAAGGCGTGGGCTGCGCGTTTGGCGGCTGCGGCTGGGACCGGAGATGGTGACGTGTACGTCTTCCTCAAGCACGACGAGCATGGCGATGCCCCCCGGTACGCTCAGACCCTGGTGGAGCATCTGGAGCGAGCATGAGCGCCGCGGGAACCGCGGGAACGAGCCCGGATCAGGCGGCCGTGGCCTCACTTCTGGGACGGCTCCCGCAAGGCGCCTACGAAGTGGTCGTGCGTGACTCCTCGGGCCAACCCGTCGTCATCTGCAACGCCCCGTTCCTCGATGACGGGACTCCCATGCCCACGCGCTACTGGTTGGTGGACGAGAACCTGCGCAAGCGGGTGAGCAGGCTGGAGGCGTCGGGTGGCGTCCGGGCCGCGGCCCTGGCCGTCGATCCCGAACAGCTGGCCCTTGCCCACGCCCGCTACGCGGCCGAACGGGAGGCGGCCATCCCCCCCGGCTACCGGGGTCCCCGACCTTCCGGTGGGGTGGGCGGTACCCGGCAGGGCGTCAAGTGCCTGCACGCCCACCTGGCCTGGCACTTGGCCGGGGGCGACGACCCGGTCGGCCGGTGGGTGGCGGAGCGGCTCCAGTGACCGGCCCGGGAGGCCGGTCCCAGCAGGCAGAGAGCGGCCCGGGAGGCCGGTCCCAGCAGGCAGAGAGCGGAGGCGGGTCGCCCGTGGCCGCCATCGACTGCGGGACCAACTCCGCGCGATTACTGGTAGCGGGCAGCGAGGGCCAGCCCCTGGAGCGCCAGATGCACATCACCCGGCTGGGCCAGGGGGTGGACGCCACCGGCCAGCTGGCCCCTGAGGCGGTTGAGCGGACGGTGGCCGTCCTGCGGGACTATCGGGCCGTCATGGACAAGCTCGGCGTGGAGCGGGTGCGGATGACGGCCACGTCGGCCGCCCGGGATGCGGCCAACCGGGAGTCGTTCTTGGGGCCGGCCGAGGAAGCGATCGGCACCCGTCCCGAGCTGCTGAGCGGCGGCGAGGAAGCCCGCCTGTCGTTCCTAGGGGCCACGTCCGATCTCGATCCCGCGCAAGGGCCGTTCCTCGTCGTGGACATCGGCGGAGGCTCGACAGAGTTCGCGGTCGGAACCGACCAGCCTGCGGGCGCGATCTCCGTCGACGTCGGCTGCGTCCGGCTCACCGAGAAGTTCCTGCACTCCGACCCCCCCAGCGCCATGGAGCTGAGCCAGGCCCTCTCCGTCGTCCGGGACTACCTGGACGACGTCGCCCGGGACGTTACCGAGGCGGTCGAGGCCTCGCAGCTGGTGGGGCTGGCGGGAACGGTGACGACCATCGCCGCCGTCGAGCAGGGACTTCCCGTCTACGACCGAGACCGGATCCACCACTTCGTCCTCACCCGGGAAGCGGTGGAAGACGTGTTCCGGACGCTGGCCACCGAGAGACGGGCCGACCGGGTCCACAACCCTGGACTAGAGGCGGCACGGGCCGACGTGATCGTCGGCGGGGCGGCCATCCTGGTGGCCATCATGCGGTACTTCGAGCACGCCACGTGCCTGGTGAGCGAAGCCGACATCCTCGACGGTCTCGTCCTGAGCCTCCTCGACGTCAAGTGATCCGCGCCCAGCTGCAAGGCCGCCGCGTCCTCCTGCGGCCACTGGTGGCTGCCGATTTCGAGGCGTGGCGCCAGGTCCGCACCCGCAACGTGGACTGGCTCACCAAGTGGGAGCCCCGGCCGCCTGAGGGTTATCCGAGCGACAGCACCGATCGCGCCGCCTTCGCCGCTCGTTGCGGCGCTCGCGAGAGGGAGTGGCAACTCGGGACCGGGTTCGGCTTCGGCATCTTCGTCGGCACCGACCTGAGCGGGGAGATCAACCTCTCCGGTGTTCAGCGTGGCCCCTTCCAGAACGCGTACGTGGGCTACTGGATCGACGAGGCCAAGGCCGGCCGGGGCTACGTGCCCGAGGCCCTGGTCGTGGCCGCCCGCTTCGCCTTCGAGGAGCTGAACCTGCACCGGCTACAGGTGGCGATCATTCCCCGCAACCAGGCCAGTCGGCGCGTGGCCGAGAAGCTCGAGCTGCGCAACGAGGGCGTCGCCGCGCGCTACCTGGCCATCAACGGTGTGTGGGAGGACCACATCCGCTACGCCATCACCGCCGAGGAGTGGCGCCAGCGCCGGGAAGCCCTGCTCCGGACGTGGATCGAGCCCAAGATCTCAGCCACCCGCCGCCATAGCGAGAGGCGCTAGCTCCTGCAGCTCGACGAGCAAGCTTTGCTTGCGAGTCGAAGAGAAAACTAGATGTAGCCCATGGGGTTGACTGGAGTTCCGTCCTCCCGGACCTCGAAGTGCAGGTGAGGGCCGGTGCACGAACCGGTACAGCCCACCCGTCCGATGACCTCGCCCTGCGACACCCGCTGGCCGGCGGACACGCCTATGGAGCTCTGGTGCCCGTAGAGGGTGGCCAGCCCGTTCCCGTGGTCGATGATGGTGGCGTTGCCGTACCCGCCGTACCACTCGGCGGTGACGACCACCCCTGAGCCCGCAGCCCGGATGGGGGTGCCGGACGACGCGCCGAGGTCGACGCCCGTGTGCAGGCGGGCGTCGCCGTAGATGGGGTGGACCCGGTAGCCAAAGCCGGAGGTGACGGGTGAACCGGGCACGGGGTTGATGAGCCCACCACCACCGGGGGACGCCGCCGGCGGCGCCTCCTCCTCGGGCGCAGGCGGAGAACCGGGCTCGCTGCCCGCCCCCGGGCTGGCGCTCGGAGCGGGGGCCGTTGCCGCCGCGGCCGCGGCCCGGGCCTCCTCGGCCCGACGGCGGAGGGTGGCCTCGATGGCGGCCGACTCCTGCTCCAGCTCCTCGATCTGGGTCTCGAACTCGGTCTTGCGGGCTACGACCTGCGACCGCACCTCATCGGTGTGGGCGATCTCCGACGCGACCTGATCGCGCACCACGTCCTGGGCGTCCCGTCGCTCCTGCAGCCGCTGGCGCTCTTCCTCGACGACGTCCCGCTGGACCTCCGCTTCCTCCTCGACATCGGCCAGCTCGTCACGGAGGTCGTTGACCTCGTCCCGCAGCCGCTCGTCGAGGGACACCGCCTCCGTCTGGGTGGTGGCCACCACCTTCATGTAGGTGCGCTTGGCCACCAGCTCGCCCATCGAACGGGACCGCAGGGCGGTGTCTACGAACTGGGTGGCCTCCGACTGCCCCGTGTAGGCGGCAATGGCGTAGGCCTGGAGCTTGGCCCGGGCCACGGCCAGCTGCTCCCGAGCTTCAGCCAGTCGCCCTTCGGCCCCCCGCCGCTCCGCCTCCGCCGCCGCCAGCTTGCCCTCGGCGGCACTGAGGTTGCGCTGGACCGTCCCGATCTCCTGGTCCATGGCCGAGACCTTGCCGTCCAGCTCCCGCTTGCGGGCGGCCGAGGCGTCGAGCTCGGTCAGCAGCCGGGCCTCCTCGGCCGAGGCCTCCTGGACCTGGGCTCGATAGGAGTCGATCTGCTCGCCGATGCGCTGCTGGTCGCCGTCGCTCTGGCCCGCAGCGGGCTGCACGCCCCCGGGAGCGAGGAGGCCGACGATCAGAGCAGCCGCAGGTAGGACGGCCAGCAGAGATCGACGGGCCCGGTTCACTTTGCGCACGGTAGCAACACCAGCCACTCCTGCAAAGGCGCTCCGATACGCGGGGTAGGGAGATCAGACGTCGAGGAACCGGCTGACTGCCACTGCCGAGCCAACGGTGCCCACCAGGACACCGACCACCAAGAGGAGGATGCCGGTGCCCATGACATCGTTGCTCGTAACCAGGAACTGCCGGAACAGCTGAATGTCGTTGTTGGCGTTGCTGATGCGATTCTCCATCAGTCCGCGCCCGATCCAGACGACTCCGAAGGCGATGGCGGCTCCGGCCGCGCCCTGGATCATTCCCTCCAACATGAAGGGGATGCGGATGAACCAGTTCGTGGCCCCCACCAGCTTCATGATCCCGACCTCACGCCGTCGGGCGAAGATGGCCATTCGGATGGTGTTGAGGATCAGCAGCGACGCGGCCAGCAGCAGGACCAGGGCCACCGCCCACAGCATGATCTGGAGGAAGTTGGTGAGCGACACCAGAGCGTCGACCTCCTCCTCGGCATAGCTCACGCGGAGAACCCCGGCGTTGTCCTGGAACCGCTCCCCGATCAGGCGCGTCTGTTCCGCCTCCCTGGGCTCCACCCGGTACGAGGGGGGAACCTGCTCCACGGTGAGGCTGTCCCGCAGGTCGGGCTCGTTTGCGAAGATCTTCCTGAACTCGTCGAAGGCCTCGGGCTTGCTCACGTAGCGCGATTCCCGCACTTCGGGCATGGCTGCCAGTTGCCGTCCCACGGCTTCCAGCTCCTGAGCCGCGGCCTCGGGCTTCATGAAGATGGACAGCTCGATGTTGCCCCGCCACTGGATGGTGGCTCGCCCGACACCCTGCTTCACGAGGAGGGCCCCGCCGACGAGGGTGAGCGACACGGCCACGGTGAGGAGAGCGGCCGAGGCCATGGACAGGTTTCGACGCAGGTTGGTGACGGTCTCCCGCGTCACGTAATCGACCTTGATTGCCATTCTCTCCCCCTCCCTGACCCGCTAGAAGCGCGGACGGCTCACGTAAACGCCCCGTACACGCCGCGAGCCTGGTCGCGCACCAGGTGGCCGCGGTCGAGCTCGACCACTCGGCGGCGCATGGTGTCGACGATGCTGTGGTCGTGGGTGGCCATGACCACGGTGGTCCCCGTTCGGTTGATGCGGTCGAGCAGACGCATGATCCCCACCGACGTGCTGGGGTCGAGGTTTCCCGTGGGCTCGTCGGCCAGCAGGATCAGCGGCCGGTTGACGAAGGCCCGGGCGATGGACACCCGTTGCTGCTCGCCTCCGGACAGCTCGCCGGGCAGGTTGTTGGCCTTCTTGGCCAGGCCGACGAGGTCGAGCACCTGCGGGACCTGGGCCTCGATCACGTGCTGCGGGCGACCGATGACCTCGAGGGCGAAGGCGACGTTCTCGTAGGCTGTCTTCTGCGGCAGGAGCTTGAAGTCCTGGAACACGCAACCGATGTTGCGGCGCAGGAGCGGGATCTTCCAGGAGTTGAGCTTCCCGATGTCCTTGCCTGCGACCCAGATGCGGCCGGCGTCGGGAGAGTCCTCTTTGATCAGAAGGCGAATCAGGGTGGATTTACCGGACCCTGTGGGACCGACCAGAAACACGAACTCCTGCTTCTGGATGTCCAGGGAAATGTCTCGCAGCGCAACGACGCTGCCCTTGTACGTCTTGGTGACGTTCTCGACTCGGATCATGGTTTACGAGGGCGCTCGTGCTGCCGGGACTAGACCTCAAGCGGGGGCCGACAAGGAAGCGTAGCAGTCTGACTCGGGCGCGCCAAGGAGGCCGAGTTCAGGCCTGGCGGCGGCGCCAGCGGAGGTAGGCCTCGATGAAGGGGTCGATGTCGCCGTCCAACACCGCTCCGACGTTGCCGACCTCGACGTCGGTGCGCAGGTCCTTCACCAGCTGGTACGGCTGCAGGACGTACGAGCGGATCTGGCTTCCCCAGGCCACGTCCCGCTGGTCGCTCGAGTGGGCCTCCATCTCCCGCCGCCGCTGCTCACGGGCCCGTTCGGCCAGCTTGGCCGCCAGGATCTGCATGGCCTTGGCCTTGTTCTGGTGCTGGCTGCGCTCGTTCTGACACGACACCACCACCCCCGTGGGCACATGGGTGATGCGCACGGCGGAGTCGGTGACGTTCACGTGCTGCCCGCCCGCGCCCGACGACCGGTACGTGTCGATGCGCAGGTCCTTCTCGTCGATGTCCACCTCGTCGCTGACGTCCTCGAGGAAGGGGACGGCGTCGAACGAGGCGAAGGCGGTGTGGCGTCGGGCCTGAGCGTCGAAGGGTGAGATGCGCACCAACCGGTGGACACCCTTCTCCGCCTGCAACAGGCCGTAGGCGAACCGCCCGCGCACGATGAAGGTGGCCGACGTGATGCCGGCCTCCTGGCCGGGGGTGATCTCGTCCACCTCCACGCTGAATCCCCGCCGCTCCGCCCACCGCAGCTCCATGCGCAGGAGCATCTCGGCCCAGTCCTGGGAGTCGGTGCCCCCGGCGCCAGAGTGGACTTCGCACAGGGCGTCACGCTCGTCGTACTCGCCCCGGAACAGCGAGCGCAGCTCGAGCGCACCCAGGTCCCGCTCCAGGGAGCCCACGGCCTCGGTCAGCTCGGGCTCGACCGACTCGTCGGCTTCGTCCCGCGCCAGCTGGTAGAGGATCTCGGCGTCCGACAGGCGTTGCTCGAGGGCTTCGAGGAACTCGATGTCGTCCTTCAGCCGGGCCATCTCGGTGGTGACGGCCCGGGCCTGCTCTTGGTCGTTCCACAACCCGGGGTCGGCGGCCTTCTCCTCCAGCTTGGCGACGTGCTCGCGCTTGGCTTCGATGTCCAGATCCCGCTCGGCATCCAGAAGACGCCTGCGCAGCGCACCGAGCTCGTCGGTGAGGTCCCTCACTTACCGTGGCAGAGCTTGAACTTCTTGCCCGACCCGCAGTGGCAGGGCTGGTTCCGGCCCAGCTTCTGTTCGGCCGACTTCACCACCGTGACGGGCACCGGCTCTTCCTGAGGGCGGGAGCCGTTTCCGTCGGCGGCGACGTCGGTTTGCCCGTTGCCGGCCGCCACCGCAGGCCGGATGGCCCCGCTGCCCTGGACGGGGTCCTCGGGAGCCGAGTACTGGACGTTGTGGACCGCGGGGCGGGCCTGAGGCTGGACCACCACGTCGAGGTGCATGACGTAGCGGACGAAGTCGTCGGCGATGGCTTCGATCATCTGGGTGAACATCTCGTACCCGTCGCGCTGCCACTCCACGAGGGGGTCCTTTTGGCCCATGGCCCGCAGGTTGATGCCCTCCTGCAGGTAGTCCATCTCGTAGAGGTGCTCCCGCCAGCGCTGGTCGATGATCGAGAGCATCACCCGGCGTTCGATCTGCCGCATGATCTCGGGGCCCAGCTGCTCCTCGCGCTGCTCGTAGTACTTGACCGCCTCGGCCACGAGGCTCTCGGCGATGGCGTCGGGGCTGCCGGCCTCGGCCAGCTCCTCTGGCGTGAACTGCGTAGGGAAGTAGTTCGAGACCTCGTGAACCAGGCCGGCGGCGTCCCAGTCCTCGTGGAAGGTCGTCGGGCAGAAGGTGGTCACCACCCGCCCCAACGTCTGGTCCAGCGTGGCCATCGCCTCCTCTCGGAGGTCGGCCCCCTCGAGGATGGCCTGGCGGCGCCGGTAGACGACCTTGCGCTGCTCGTTCATGACCTCGTCGTACTTGAGGACGTCCTTGCGACGCTCGGCGTTGCGAGACTCGACCGTCCCCTGTGCCTTTTCGATGGCCTTGGTGACCATCTTGGCCTCGATGGGCGTGTCGTCAGGGAGGGTCTTGCCCATGACCCAGTTCATGAGCCCGGTGGCGAAGAGGCGCATGAGGTCGTCCTCCAGGGAAAGGAAGAACCGGCTCTCGCCGGGGTCTCCCTGGCGGCCGGCGCGACCACGCAGCTGGTTGTCGATCCGGCGGCTCTCGTGCCGCTCGGTGCCCAGCACGTACAGGCCGCCCAGCTCCCGGATCTTGTCCCCCTCGGCTGCGCACTCGGGGACGTACTGCTCCATCAACTCGGCCACCCGGGCCTGACCCTCAGGCGAGTCGAGCAAGCCCTCGGCCTGGACATCGAGCTTGGCCAGCCCCTCGGCGTTGCCCCCGAGGATGATGTCGACCCCTCGACCGGCCATGTTGGTGGCCACCGTCACCGTGTGCAGGCGCCCGGCCTGGGCCACGATCACTGCCTCCCGCTCGTGGTGCTTGGCGTTCAGCACCGAGTGCTGGATGCCCTTCTTGTCCAGCATCCGGGAGAGCCGCTCGGACTTCTCCACCGAGACGGTGCCGACCAGCACGGGCTGGCCCCGCTCGTAGCGCTCGGCCAGGTCGTCAACGACGGCCCCGAACTTGCCCTCCTCGGTCTTGTACACCAGGTCGGGCTGGTCCAGGCGGATCATGTCCTGGTTGGTGGGTATGGGAACCACCGGCAGGTTGTAGGTGTGGGCGAACTCGCCGGCTTCGGTGGTGGCGGTTCCCGTCATGCCCGCCAACTTTTCGTACATGCGGAAGTAGTTCTGGAGGGTGATGGTGGCCAGGGTCTGGTTCTCGTGCTTGATCCGCACGCGCTCCTTGGCCTCCACGGCCTGGTGCAGCCCCTCCGACCAACGCCGGCCTTCCAGGATGCGGCCGGTGAACTCGTCGACGATCTTCACCTCGCCGTGGTTCACCACGTAGTCGACGTCCCGCTTGTAGAGCTCTTTGGCCCGCAGGGCGGACTGCAGGTGGTGGACGTAGTTGGCGGACAGCTCGTCGTAGATGTTGTCCACCCCGAGGGCCCGCTCGACCTTCTCGATGCCGGTCTCGAGCGGCACGACGGCTTTCTTCTCCTCGTCGACCTCGTAGTCGGCGTCTCGCTGCAGGGTGCGGACGATGCTGGCGAACTTGTAATAGAGGGCGGCGGCGTCGGAGACCTGCCCGCTGATGATGAGGGGCGTCCGGGCCTCGTCGATGAGGATGGAGTCGACCTCGTCGACGATGGCGTAGACGTGGCCCCGCTGCACCATCTGGTCGGCCGACATGGCCATGTTGTCCCGGAGGTAGTCGAAACCGAACTCGTTGTTGGTGCCGTAGGTGATGTCGCATCCGTAGTTCTGGCGCTTGATGGCCGGATCATCGGTGTCGGACAGGACTAGCCCCACGCTCAGTCCGAGGAAGCGGTGGATGCGCCCCATCCACTCGGCGTCGCGGCGGGCCAGGTAGTCGTTGACGGTGATGATGTGCATGCCGCGGGCCGAAAGGCCGTTGAGGTAGGCGGGAAGGGTGGAGACGAGGGTCTTGCCCTCACCCGTCTTCATCTCGGCGATCCACCCGAAGTGGAGTGCCGCACCACCCATGAGCTGCACGTCGAAGTGACGCTGCCCGATGACCCGGCGGGCGCCCTCGCGGACCACGGCGAAGGACTCGATGAGCAGGTCGTTCAGGGCCTCGTTGAGCTGATCCCCCTCCAAACCGTCCAGGCGCTCGCGAAACTCGATGGTCTTGTGGCGGAGGTCCTCGTCGGAGAGGGCCTCGATCTCCGGCTCGAGGGCGTTGATGTCCGGCACGAGCGTCTGGAGGGCCTTCTGCTTCTTTCCCTCACCCGCTCGCAGGACCTTGGTCAGGATCGACACTGTTCTCCTCCCCGGTGGGGGCGTCTCACGTGCGCGTGCAGCGCGCGCCGTCACGGCCGCCGGCGGCCATCCGGCCATCGTCGCAGCCTCGTTCTGAGTCGAGTTTACCGGCGGACCGGCAGCCGGACCTCCGCCGGGCCGGACAATGGGTCGAATCGACCGACCTCGGCGGCCAGCGCCGGGGGTAGTCTGCCCTTGCGTCTATCGCCATGGCGGAAGGGGACGGCATGAACCAGAGCGGCGCGGACCGGTCTACGGCGGGTGCGTCGGGCTGGAAGCCTCCGTCCCCCTGGTGGGCCGTCGGCGCCCTTCTCCTCCTGTTCTTGGCCTTGCCGGCCGACGCCGCCCCGTCAGGTGCCAGCGCCAGCCCTCCCACGGCCGCTATCCGATCTGTGGCCCATGACGTGGCCCGGGCCCGGATTTGCGACCGGCTCCGGAGAGCGCAGTCGACCTTCGGCGACAACCCCGCCGCCCGCCAGGCCCTGGCCGCCGTCCTGGCCCGGTTCGGGTGCACGGGGACGCCGCCGGCGGTGACCACCACCAGCCTGCCGGGGAACACCACCACGACCAGCCACTTCGACTGCCCGCTCCCCGGCGGCGGCGTGGGCCCGTGTCCGACGACGACCACCTTCTTATCGACGACGACCTCCGGCCCGACAACCACCACCACCCTCCCTCCGGGAGCGAGTACCACGGTGGCGCCGAGCACCACCGTGCCCCGCTGCCCCACCAGCACCACCAGCACCAGCTCGACGACGGGTACGGGGCCGACCACCAGCACCCTTCCTCCCACCACCATCGCCTGCGTGCCTTAGAAAGCCCTTAGGCTGCGGGTTCGTGGCCAAGCTGGACGAGCGCCTTCAGGCGCTGAGGATAAGGGCCGCGATGCCCTGGATCCCGCCGCAGGCCCACGTGCTGGATGTCGGCTGCGCCGATGGCGCCCTCTTCCGGCTGGGGGGCTCCCGCATCGCCTCGGGCGTAGGCATTGACACCCGGGGCAGCGAGACCTGGGTTGACGGCCCCTATGAGAGGCGGACAGGCCGGTTCCCGGACGACCTCCGCGACGGGGAGAAGTTCGACGCCGTGGTGATGCTTGCCGTCGTGGAGCACGTTTCGGACAGCGAGCTGGGACGGTGGGCCGCGGCCACCGCCGACGTGCTCCGTCCCGACGGGCGTCTCGTGATCACCGTGCCGTCCCCCATGGTCGATCACCTCCTCCACGCCGGCATCCGGTTGCGACTGCTGGACGGGATGGAGGCCCACGAGCATCACGGGTTCGACCCTCGGAACGTGCCCGACATCTTCTCCGGGCCCCGGCTCAGCCTCGAACGACGGCGCCGCTTCGAGCTCGGCCTCAACCACCTGTTCGTCTTCTCGGCCACGGGTTAGGGCAGGCGGGCGCGTGGAGTTGACCGTGGTCATGCCGTGCCTCAACGAGGTGGAGACGGTCAGGACGTGCGTCGTCAAGGCGCGCCGGTTCCTGGAGAGCCACGGCATACACGGAGAGGTGGTGGTTGCCGACAACGGCAGCACCGACGGCAGCCAGGAGCTGGCGACCTCCGCCGGGGCGAGGGTGGTCGTGGCCGAGGCTCCTGGCTACGGCAACGCCCTGATGGCCGGCATCGGAGCGGCCAAAGGTCGGTTCGTCATCATGGGTGACGCCGACGACAGCTACGACTTCACCGCCCTCGAGCCGTTCGTCGAAGCCCTCCGCGGAGGCGCGGACCTGGTGATGGGCAACCGGTTCAAGGGCGGGATCGCCCCCGGCGCCATGCCCCCCCTCCATCGCTATCTCGGCAATCCCGTGCTCAGCGCCCTGGGCCGGATGTTGTTCCGCAGTCCGGTCCGTGACTTCCATTGTGGGCTGCGCGGCTTCCGGCGAGACGCCCTCTTGGCCCTCTCGCTCCAGTCGACGGGGATGGAGTTCGCCAGCGAGATGGTGGTGAAGGCGACCCTGGCGAAGCTCACCATCGTCGAAGTACCGACCACGCTGTCCCCCGACGGCCGTAGCCGGCCACCTCACCTCCGTAGCTGGAGCGACGGCTGGCGACACCTCCGGTTCCTGCTCCTGTTCAGCCCCCGCTGGCTCTTCCTCATCCCCGGGGTCTTACTGATGACTCTGGGTTTGACCAGCGGTTTTGCCCTCACCCTCGGCCCCGTCACCGTCGGCAGCGTGACCTTCGACGTCGACACCCTCGTGGCGGCGGCGGCGGCTCTGATCATCGGCTTCCAGGCCGTCCTCTTCGCCGTCCTCACGAAGATCTACGCCATCGAGGAAGGCTTCCTGCCTCCCGACCCCCGCGTGGAGCGCTTCGTCAAGACGATCACTCTCGAGCGGGGCCTCGCCATCGGTGGACTGTGCGGCCTCCTGGGAGTCGGAGGGCTGATGGCCTCGTTGGTCCACTGGAACCTCAACGACTTCGGTGAGTTAGACCCGCGGGAGTCGTTGCGACTGGTCGTGCCGTCGGCGGCCGCCCTCGTCCTCAGCTTCCAGA
Source organism: Acidimicrobiales bacterium (assembly GCA_046262035.1). GTDB lineage: Bacteria > Actinomycetota > Acidimicrobiia > Acidimicrobiales > AC-14 > JBHENM01. The sequence goes on from JBHENM010000258.1 coordinate 18,483, forward strand.
CGATCTTCGCTTCGCTGTTCGCCAGCGTCCTCGGGATCCGCCGGGTCCGAACCGCGCCTGGTCAGGCGGAGGCAAAGTCTGAGGTCGATCCCGGGACTGCCGGCGATGACGTCATCACGCCCGCGGAGGAACACGCCAGATGACCCATTCGGCGTTCTCCCAGGCTTTCGTCAGCCCGTAGGGGGCGGCCGTCTCCTCCGTCAGCAGGGCCTGGGAATAGGTGCTGCCCTTGGCCATGACGTACCAGTCCGAGCGCTTCAAAAGCTGATCGAGGTTCGAGCCCTGGATGGCGAGCCGGTCCGTGTACAGGGTCATGGCCCGGGCTCGGAAGAAGAGGATCACGTCGTCGCCCCGAGTCAGCTCCTTCACCGCCGTGAACATCTGCTGGGCCTGCGGGGTCTCCGGCCCGTGCACGACGTAGTTGTACACAAGGTGGTAATCGGTGGAGCGCTTGAGGTCCTGGGCGTTGAAGTACATGAGCCCGACGAGGGCGATGGCGGGCGGAACCGCGGCGAGGCGGACCAGCCGGCCCTTCGGGTCGCTCACCAGGGCGGCCATGGTCGGGAGCGCCTGGTACGCGAAGTAAGCGAGGAGCGGCGTGATGCTGAAGAGGTACCGGCCGTCCTGGTACGGCGAGACGAGCATGATGAACGAGGCGCAGCACAGGTACGCGGCCAGGGTGATGTCTTCCTCGAACCGGTACAGGAGCCGAGCGGCCACGCCGATGGCGGCGAACATCAGCAGCAGGGAGACAGCGAGGCTGGCGGCCGATTCGCTGGAGAACAGCTGCATGGGCAGGCCGGGATCCTTCAGGCCCACGTGCTCGGCGATGACGTCCTCGTAGTAGTCCATCCGGGCTGAGACGTTCTGAAGGCCGGCTCCGGGTGCGTTCGGACGAAGGACGGTCGGCAGGAGCAGGTGGAACGTGGCCACCCCCACCACGAACGCCAGGTATGGCAGGAACACTTTTCTCCAGTTCACGTCCCGGAGGGCGTTGGCCGACCGGGCCCGCACCGCCCGTCCCGCGAGCACGGCGAAGTGCAACGCCAAGAGCACGAAGAGCAGGGTGATGCCCTCGCGCCGGACGTTGTACGTGTAGGCGAGCAACAGGCCCAGGATCAGCAGCCGGTTCCTGCTCTCCTCGAGGATCCCGCGCACGCGGCAGCGGTCCATGAACCACAGGCTCAGCCCCACGAAGCAGAGATACGGCAGGTCGGAGAGCACCGTGTCCGTGGCTCCCACAAACGACCGTGACACGCCGATCAGGAGAGTCAGGATCGTGGCTGCCCACGTGCCCGCCCGGGGCCGGACCATGGCGAAGAACACGAGTAGGAAGACGCAGAACGCAACCACCTGGAGGATCTTGAAGACCTCGTAGTTGAGCCCGAACAGGGCGTAGAGCGGTGAGACCAGCAAGGGCCAGCCCCACGGGTAGATGTAGGGGCTGAAGCTGCTCCAACCCGAGTTCTCGACCGCGAACCGGTTGGCGCTGACGACCTCGCCGATGTTGCCGATGGTCAGCCCCCGAGCCTGGCGCATGTAGAGGGCAAAGTCGTCGCCCCAATCCACGCCCGAGAAGTGGTTGATCATGGAGACGATGGCCACCCCGATCACCAGCACCACCGGCAGGGTGTACTTGTCGAGCGCTCCCCGGTAGGGCTCGGTGGCGGCCACGCGACGGAGATGACGGATGAGCCCGGGCGGCGGTGGCGGTTCGGGGGGCGGCTCGGCTTCCGCCTGGGTTTCGGGGTCGAGAACCGGGGTTCCGGTCTCGGTTCCCGGGTCGAGAACCTCGACCCGGTCCTCGCCGGGACGAGCGGGGACGGTTTCGATGAGCGTCAGGCCGGCCGAATCGACCGTCTCGGGGGGGCGGTCCTCGGTGAGGGGGTCCGCCATCGGGCCCGGCGCCTCGGTCGTCAGGACCGGCGCGGGTGCGGTGGGCTCGGCCGCCGGGGGCTCAGCTGGCGCCTCCGCCGACCCATTCTCCGAAGGCGGCACGGCGGTGTCGACGGCCACCTGACCGCCGGGGCCGTTCTGGGTCAGTGCTCCCTCGGCGGCGTCGGACTCGGGGAACATGCGGCGCCCGAGCCGACGGGCGAGGCTGTTGACCCACGCGAAATCGACGCGGTCGCGGTCTTCCTCAATCGAAGGTTCCTGCGCGCGAGCGTCGTCGTTCACGGCACATTCTGCTCCGTCGCCCGGCAACGGTGCTGGCAGGGCCGCCGGACGCTCGGCGCTCAGGGGCTTTCCAGCAGCCGGGCCTCCATGGCGACGATGGCGGCCTCAATGCGCGACCGCAACTGGAGCTTCACCAGGATGTTGGCCACGTGGTTGCGGACGGCGGGAGGCAGCAACCCCAGCTCATCGGCGATCTCCTCGTTGCTCATACCCGTCGCCACCCGCTTGAGGACCTCGAGCTCCCGATCCGTCAGGCGAGGGCTCGGGGTGGCCTCCGTCTCTGCCGCCCGCCGGGCGAGGGTCCCGAACTCCTTGATCAGCTTCGCCGCCATCGACGGGGAGATGAGGCTCTGGCCCTGCATCACGGCCCGCACGGCGTCAGCCACTTCCTCGATGGAGACCTCCTTCAGGAGGTAGCCGTTGGCCCCCGCCTTCACCGCGTCGAAGAGATCGTCCTCGTCGTCGCTCACAGTCAGCATGATGATCCGGGTCGAGGGAAACGCTTCCCGGATCGTCCGGGCTGCCTCGATGCCGTTCTGGTGGGGCATGCGCACGTCCATCAGGACCACGTCGGGGGCCAGCTCCTCGACCTTGGTCACCGCCTCGGCGCCGTCGGCCGCCTCCGCCACAACGTCCATCCCGTCCTCGGCCTCGAGGACCATCCTCAGGCCACGGCGGAACCGCTCGTGATCGTCGGCGATGAGGACTCTGATCCGCTCGGGCACAGCGCTCCCTAGCTTGCGTCGATCAATCCGACGTCTCCGTCGTTCCGCCTGTACACGACGGCGGGAACGCCCGAATCCGCATTGCTGAAGAAATAGAAGGTGTGCCCGGTGAGCTCCATCTGCAGCACCGCTTCCTCGGGGGTCATGGGCTTCAGGTGGAACCGCTTGATCTTGACGATACGCCCGGAACCGTCGGCATCCTCGTCCTCGTCCTCGTCATGGTCGCCGGGGAGCACGGACTCCACCGGAGGCCGTCGGTGGGACGCCTTCCGGCTCTGCCTGCTCTTCAGCTTCTCGACCTGATGGGCGAGCTTGTCCACGACTCGGTCGACGGCGGTGAAGGGATCAGCCGATGCCGCCTTGGCCCGGATCACGTGGCCGTGGCCTCGCAGCGTGACCTCGCACACCTCCTTCTCGGAGATCCGCGGGTTTCGCTCCTCCAGGAAGTGGACCTCCGCCGTGTCCCAGCCGTCGAGATGGCGGGTCAGGCGGATGACTTTCTCGTGGGCCGCGGTCCGTAGCGCATCGGGCACATCCATGTGCCGGCTGCGGATGGTGAACTCCATGCCCACCTCCATGGTCTCAGGGCGGTTGAGCGCCGAAATGAATGGGGACGTGTGCGGCTGACCTGGTCTTTGCCCCCACACTCGCCTGCCGGGGAGCTGGCGCCTCGAGGGGCGGCGGCCCATGTCCCGGTCACCCGGAAGCCTGGACCCGACACCACCGAATTGAGGCGTTTCCCCCCCTCTCCCACCGGTGCCCGCCAATCGGGCCCGATGAGGCAGGGCTTACGTCTAAGCCGCACCATGCTCGGCAACCACCGGTTGCCTTACGTGGGTCGTTTCGCCTGCGGCTGGCCTCGACTTGCAACCACAGACCCGCACACGGCCCCATGACCGAGTGTACGCCCCCCAGTGGGCGGTTGGGTGCGGGCCGCAGCCACCAGAAGCACCTCTCGGACCCCGGCCTGGCGGAGCGTGCGGGAGGCGGAGGCTGCGGTCGCCCCCGTCGTCACCACGTCGTCCACCAGCAGGACACGGGCCGGAGGACGCCCACGGGCGCGGAAGGTGGGACCGCGCCGCCGCTCGGCCAGAGCCTGGCCGGTCTGCGGGCGGCCGGGAACCCGCCGGAGGTAGGGCCGACAGGGCCTGCGCAGGCGCCGGGCCACCGCACGGGCCAGGAGCTCGGCCTGGTCGAACCCCCGCTGACGCCGGCGCGCGGGCGTCGTGGGCACCCACGTGACGGCATCCACCGATGCTGCGGGAACCAGCTCGGCCATGCCCGAGGCCAGGAACGGGAGCGCCGACCGGGCGTTGCGGTACTTGAGGCGCGCCACCACTTCCCGTCCGGCGCCGGCGTAGTCCAGAAGAGCGCCGGCCCAGTCGACCCCGCCGGGACGGGGCAAGCTCTTCGCCGGCCGCAGCTGGGACCGGCATCTCTCGCAGGGGGCCGGACCGTTCGCCCCGCACACCGGGCAGCTGGTGGGTATCAGCATCGCCACCGGAGGCTACGGACGCCCTACGACAGCAACCGGGCTCTGTTCCGTGGCTGCCGCGGCTTCTATCGTCGGGACCGACATGGACCTGTTCGAGCAACTGGAGCGGTCCGCCGCCGAGTTCGGAGCGCGGCTGCGTCTGGTCCGGGCCGAGGACTGGAGCCGTCCGACTCCCTGCTCGGAGTGGGACGTTCGTGACCTGGTCAACCACGTCGTCGGCGGCGCGCTCAGGTACACCATGCTCCTCCACGGCGCCACGGCCGACGACGTCGCCGTCACGAGGGCACTCGACCATCTCGGAGAAGATCCGGTCGGGTCGTTTGAGACGAAGGCCCAGGAAGTGAAGACCGCCTTCCGAGAAGCGGGAGCGCTGTCCCGGACTGTGCATCATCCAGCGGGGGATATGTCAGGCGAGGAGCTGCTGGAGCTGCGGATCACCGAGTTCGCCATTCATGCCTGGGACCTCGCCCGCGCTCTCGGGGCGGACGAGCGACTCGATCCTGCACTGGTGGACGCCATGTGGGAGCGCCTCTCGGAAACGGGAACCCGGCTGGAACGGGGCGGCTACTTCTCGGAGCCGGCGGGCAGTGTGGCGGACACCGCCCCGACGCAGACGAAGCTCCTCCACCTAGCGGGACGGGAGCCCGAACCCCGATAGAGGGTTGTCTCTTATCTCTTGTGTTCTTCCATGTGTTCAGGTACAATCGAACTCATGTTCGGTGATGACGTGGCGGCGGCGGTTGCGGGGATGAGGCGGTCGGTGGCTGCCCTGGAGCCGGGCTGCCTCACGGGCGAGCAGGCGGCCCGGCTCCTGGATCTGTTCGCCGAGGCCGAGCGCCTGGCCGTGGCCGGGCGCACGCTGGTGACCCGGCGCATCGAGGAGACCAACCTGTGGCGGCGGGAGGGGAACCGCTCGGCCGCCGAGTACGTGGC
>JBHENM010000259.1:0-1037 GCA_046262035.1 Acidimicrobiales bacterium
GGAAAGGAGCTGGCTGGCGTCGACGCAGACGCCGTGCTGGACACCTACGCCGCCTGGTTGCAACGCCAGCCGCTCGCAACCCGGTCCCGGGACGCCTATCTCGCCCAGGTTCGCGGCTTAACCACATGGATCGTCGGCTCCGAGCATGGGACCGAAGCGCTCACCGACCCGCACGTGCGCGACTGGGCGGTGCGGGACTACAAGCGCCACGTGAAGACGGCCAAGCACTGGGCGCCGTCGTCGGCGAACCAGGCCCTCGCCGCCATCGACAACTTCTACCGGTCCCTTGCCGCCGGCCGCCCGGAGGTTCCCCGGGAGGACCTGGCCCAGGTCGCCCCTCGGGCCCTGGAGGAGAAGGACCAGCGACGGTTCCTGCGAATCGTCGAGGCCAGCCCGTCACCCCGGGACCGGGCCATGGCGACCGTGTTCTTCTACGCCGGGCTCGCCTCTGGGAGCTGGCCGCCCTCGACATGGCCGATGTCGAGATGTCCGCCCATCGGGGGCATCTCAAGGTCCGCACCGGCATAGGCGCGCCTACCGGGCGGTGCCTCTCAACAGCGCGTCCCGGAAGGCCTTCGACGAGTGGTTCCAGGCCAGGACCGACCAACTTGACGCCCTTGCCGAGGTGGCAGCGGTGCACCCGTTGCCGCCGTGTGGTTGTCCCGCTCGGGGCGGCGCATGACCCTCACCCCTCACCAGATTCAGGCGCCGGGCACGCGAGAAGCATCGGCGCCCGGCTGGAGAATCCGGCCTACCAGGCCCTCTGGTTGCTTCGGATCGGCTTGACCGTGGCTCCTTTCTGGTTCGGGCTGGACAAGTTCGCCCACGTGCTCGTCGACTGGGACATATACCTGGCGCCCGGAGTTCGCGGATCTCCTCAACGCCCAGGCCTCCACGCTCATGTACTTCGTGAGCGCATCGAGATCGCCGGCGGCGGCCTGCGTAGTTGGCGCCCTGCCAGATGAGCCCGTTGTCCTCGGCGTGCTCGCGTGGTGCCGTCAGAGGAGCACTGTGATGGCGCCTGCTCTGGCGAGGAC
>JBHENM010000260.1:0-8322 GCA_046262035.1 Acidimicrobiales bacterium
ACTCAAACCCCGGCAGCGCTGACCCCAGTTCGGCGGCCTCGGTTGCGAAGGCCTGCGCGAGCTTGGAGATGGCGCCCTTCTGGGTCCTCAACTCATTGGACATCATGCCTCCGCCGCTGACAGCAGCCTGCCCTCAGGGTAGACCCGGGACCCGGCCTTCCCCACAAGGGCACTCGGCCAAGCGCGCTCCTGCGGGGGTAGTCCACGTCGACTCCGCCTGGTTGCGGTTGGACCCCGCCGAAGGAGGGCGCACGGCGTCGTCCGCGTTTCCCGTTCGGACGCGCCCGAAACCCCCCAGGCCCCTTGGTCCGTTCCCGCTGCTGGACCCGGCGCAAAGCGAGGACCGTTAGGATGACGGACACACAGCATTGCACGGAGCCTATGGGACTCCAGTTTTCGGCGATGTACCCGTACGGAAGCTCGGGCTCGGTGGAATCCCGGAGTCGCTGCTTACTCAAGACTGTCTTTGCAGAGGGGCCTACCTATGACCGGAATGGGCACGCGCCTGGCGAAGCTCATCGAGCGTTCTGCCAGTCGAGTCCGTCGAAGTTCAGGTGGGCACGGACCGGACCGACACTATGCGGACTATGACCTCGAGGAGCGTCTCGGCAGCGGCGCCTCCGGCACGGTATGGCGAGCGAGACGGAAAGGGCGAGCCGCCCTGACCGTGGCGATCAAGGAGCCGAAGGCGGGTGCCAGCCGAGACGACATGGAGAGGCTGCGCCGTGAAGGGGAGGTCTTGGCCGGACTCGACCATCCCCACACCATGAAGGTGCTGGAAATCATCGACGCGGCCGACGGGGTAGCGATTGTCATGCAGCATGCGGCGGGCGGTTCGCTCGAGGACCTCTTGGCAACCTGTGGACCGCTCGCCGCAGATCAAGCTGTCGCCATCCTTGCGCCGATCGCCGACGCCCTTGCCTCGGCTCACCGACGCTCGGTGTTCCATGGGGACGTCAAGCCGGCCAACATCCTCTTCACCTCCGATGGAGAGCCCCTGCTGTCCGACTTCGGCGTCGCAACGGCGCCAGGACTTCCTCGATCGTCCGTCGAGCACGTGCGAGCCACCCCGGAGTACGTGGACCCGGAGGTGGTCAAGGGCGCCCCCGTCGGTGCTCGCAGCGATGTGTACTCGCTGGGCGTAGTGGGCTACGAAATTCTCGCCGGGACGCCGCCTTACGAAGGAGACGACGCGCTCGCCGTGCTGCGTGCGGCGGACGGAGGCCAGCACCCGCCCCTCCAGGAGATCCGCCCGGACGTTCCTCCATCGCTCGCGGAACTCCTCGAGCGCTCCGTGCAGCGACAGCCCGGGCTTCGTCCCGCCGCGGCCGAGGAGCTTTCCCGGGGACTCCGGGCGTCCGTTGGCCACCGTGTCTCCTCTGTGCTCCTCGGCTCCCCTCGCGCCCACGCCGACGGGAGCCCCGAGGAAGCGACGCGGAGGGGCACACACGACTTCGGGCCGCGACCCCCGAGTGTGAAGCCCCCTGTCCGTCCCGGGCTCCGGCGTTCCGCGCATTGGCGTCCGTCCCCCGCTTGGCTCTTCTCCCTCGCCGGCGCCCTGCTGGTGCTCGGGATCGGCACGGCAACCTGGCGGGCAAGCAACTCTTCAGATGGCGCGTCGCGCCCGCCTGTCGATCCAACCGCCACTTCCGCCTCGCCTATCCCCACTCTTACCACCACCCCGCCCTCCATCTCGGCCACTACTACGGTCACGACCGCGGCATCGACCAGCTCCATACCAACGAAGATCTTCACCGCGACCGACGGTAGGTTCAGCGTGGAGTTTCCGGGTCCGCCGACGCGCGTCGAGGGACCAATACAATTGTATGGTCGAGCGTTCATTGCGGTCTCATACCTAAGCACAGACGCCTCTGGGACTGTCGGCGTCTCGTACGTCGATGACGCGATCGAACCTGGCTCCAATCCCGGCTCCAAGTTGGCCGGTGCAATGGGCGCGACATCGGCTCGTGTCGGGGCGGTGATAGAGCGTCAGAGTGCGTCGACCTTCCTCGGGAACCCTGCACGTGATGTTGTCTACAAGGCGGATCAATTCCGGCTCTTCGAGCGGGTGATGATCGTAGGAGGCCGCCTCATAATGTTGGACAACGTGACGACGGGCTCCAGCCCTTCTGCCAGTTATCAGCGCCTCCTCGCAACCTTCAAGTTGAATTGAGGGGACCTTCGCGTTGAAGCGGGCCGGTCAGCACCCGCCGGACCCTGGCGGCCACGGCGCTGGTGGTCGCTCTACGCGAACGGTTTCCGCCGGTGGTGGCCGGATCATCAACGTCACGTCCGTGCACGAACACGTCCCGCTGGAGGGCTCCTCGTCGTACAGCGCGGCGAAGGGTGGATTGGGACTGCTCACCAAGGTGATGGCCCTGGAATTGGCGGAGCACGGCGTGCTCGTCAAATCCGTGGCTCCGGGTGAGATCTCCACCCCGATGACCGGCCAGCACGACGTCGACCCCCACGCCCAGGAGCGCCCCGGCATCCCTCTCGGGCGGCCCGGCCACGCCCGGGAGATCGCCACCGTCATCCGCTTCCTGGCTTCCCCCGAGTCGACCTACGTGACCGGTGCCTCGTTCGTGGTCGACGGCGGCCTGCTCCTCATGGCCGCCGCCGCCAACCAGCGCCTTTCGTAGAGACCAGACATGCTTCGCGCGTCAGAGAACCTCGAGCGTCACCGGCCTCGTCACCGTGGCGGTCGGATCGTTCAAGCGATCGTTACCGATCGCTTCGTAGAAGCACACGCGGTATATCCCCGGGGTACTCATGGTGACCTGACTGAGAGGAATGTCGCCCTGGGCCGTGGAGGACACAACCTGGGCGCCGTTGGGGAACTGGATTTCCGTTCCACACGGCGGTGCGGGAGTCACGCCTCCGCCGACTCCGTCGGCACGGCTACTGCCGGCGCCGGCACCAATCCAGAAGTTCGTGCTGGGCTTGGCGCCGTTTGCGAAGATCGACACCGGTTGGCCGGCCGAGATCGTCTTCGTGCGTGAACCGTCGCTGTAGAACGTCGTGCCCTGGATGACCGAATGGGCCGCCCATGCTGCCGGCGCCATCAGGGCAAGGGCGATCACCGAGCCGACCACCATCAGCTTGAATCTGCGTTTCGCCGCCGTCGCCATGTCTGTTCCCCTTCGTCCGCCCCAGAACCTTCACCCACACTATTTGTCCACGCAGACAGTGGAGTCAACGAGAAGATGAAAAGCGTGCTCCAAGTCGGCGGCGGAGCTACCGGCGAACGGCTTCGGACAGCCCGTCGACGCGTGCCGGTCTTCGTCGTCGAGGGTGAACCCGAACACGTCGAAGTTGGCCGCGATCCGCTCAGGCGTGGCCGACTTGGGGATCACGACCACGCCATGGTCGACGTGCCAGCGCACGACGACCTGGGCGGGTGTAGCCCCGTGGCGCGCCGCTACGTCGGCCAGCACGGGATGGCGCATGTCGGTGGTCTTGAACGGGCTGTAGCCCTCCAAGATGACGCCGCGACGGCGGTGGTCCTCGAGCTCGGGGGGGTCATACAGCGTTGGTCCCCAGCGGATCTGGTTCACCTGCGGAGCCTCGCCCGTCGCCCCGAGGAGTCCGTCCAGTTGGGCGGGGCTGTAGTTGCTGACTCCGACCGCCGCGGCCATCCCCTCATCCCGAAGTGTGAGGAGCTGCTTCCACATCTGCGGCGCCGCCCCGCGGCTCGGTGGCCAGTGTATGAGCCAGAGGTCGACGTACTCCATCCCCAGCGCCCGCAGGCTCGCCTCCAGCGCCGGCCGCTCGCGCCCGGCGTCGCGGGGCGGCAGCTTGGTCGTCACGAACACGTCATCACGGGGTAGGCCGCTGTCGCGTACCGCCCGGCCGACCTCGCGCTCGTTGCCGTAAATGGCTGCCGTATCTATGTGGCGGTAGCCAACCTCCAGGGAGTACCGGACGGCCCGGTAGCACTGCGACCCGGTCATCTGCCAGGTGCCCAGGCCGACCATGGGCATCGCTCCACGAGCGCCGAGGGGGACGGTCGGTTGTTCGCGATCGATGACCACTGTCGCTCCTTCGGCTGCCTTCGCTCCCGATAACGACTACCCGCGGCAGCCAGCGAGAAACGCTCCGCGGAGGCTGGACCGGGCGCCACCGACCCCAACATGCTGCCCGTGGCGTAAGAGAGCAGTGACGCGGACGGCGCTCAGCAGTACGCGTCGAGGGAGTAGACCTCCCCTTCAGCGCGCTGGCCTTGGGAAACGATTCCTCCCGTGGCCGTGCTCCAGTAGCCGATCCAGGAATAGATGCTCGTTCCGCCCCAGTAGTGGTAAGTGGCCGCGAACAGGTTCGAGCCCGAGCAGAACTTCCCGGCCTTGACGTCGTTGTTGGCGTCAGCCGGGTCGCCCACGTACTGGGGATGGGTGGACAGGACCATTTCGCCGGTGGAGACCTTCCGGACGATGAAGTGCCTGCCGTCCGCGGTCCTGTGGGCTCCGAATGCACCGTCGGCGGACGCCATCTCGTAGGCGTAGGACGGCACTGGCGGTGGCGGCGGGGGAGCCGTCTGCGGCACCGGCGGCGTTGTCTGCGGGGGACTGGTCGGCGAAGGGTTGGCCGGCGGGTTGGTTGGCTGGGGGGCGATCACCCCACCGCCCAGGACGCTGGTCGGAACCGACGTCGGGGTGGCCGGTTCCGGGATGGACGAAGAAGGCAACGACGCGGCCGGGGCGGTCGTCACCGGTGATGACTTCGAGGTGCGGGCCGGGTCCAGGTCGGAAGCGTCCCGGGTCTGCGCGAAACCGACGACGAGTCCGATCACGAGCACACCTAGAAGAGCAACGAGGCCCAGGCGGCGCCCGCGCCTGGACCGCGTCGGCAAGGCCTGCTCAGGCCCTTCTTCGTCCGGTACAGGTTCCTTCATGCCCAGCGTTGGGCGCAGCTCGTCCAGCAGGACCCCAAGGTCGTAGCTCCATCGGCTGTCGGTCAGTTCGATAGCCTGAAGACGAAGCAAGGGCCTCAGCGGCTCGGGCACATTCTGGGGCCTGGGAAGGCGGCCGCCGTCGACGAGGACGGGGAGAACCTTCCCGCCTCGCTCGAGGGCGGCGGTGATTTCGAGCCGGACGTAGTCCTCGGGATCATCGATCCGCCGCCGCCGGTCCTGGTCCTTGGCCGTCAACCACCGCGGGCCGATAACGGCGAGGAGCACGTCAGCTTCCTTCACCGCCCTCGTAATGGCCTGGGTGAAGTCCGCTCCGGGGGTGATCGTGTCGACGTCCCGGAAGATCACGTTCTCGCCGAAGTTGTCGCGCAATGCGTCGGCCAGTCGACCCGAATACCCGGCCGTGTCCTCACGCCGGTAGCTCAGAAAGATCCCCGCCACCGCCGTATCCCCCGTCCCCTAGCTGACAAAGACGCCGCCCACGGTCCATTCAGCCACAGAGTGGATTCCGATGAAACCGTGGTACCCCACCCTTTCCCGGGGGGGTGCTGCCACGAAGGTCAGTAGCAGCCGCCGGCGCGGATCTCCCGCGGTGCCCAGACGTCGAGGCCGGCAAGGGACAGACGATCCTCGACGATCGGCCGCAACTCGGGTGCGAGGGGCAGAGCGTCGTGCTCGGGGACGGCGACTTCGAGCATCGAAGCCGCGAGCAGCAAGTACCGGTCGTATTGCGCCAGCTCCGATCGCCACGCCGGCTCCTTCCCGGGCCAGTCGGGTGATCGCTGGTAGGCGTCCAGCCGCCGTCGGCGCATCTTGAGCTGCTCGGCGACACGACCGATCCGCATCGAGATGGGGCGTTCCACGTTCGCCACGCCCCCTATTTTCGCTCCGACGAGCGTGTCGCGCCAGACGCGGCGCCGACGTTTCTGGGTCACTTCACCCGCCTCGGACACTCGACCACCCCCCAGTCCATCAAGAAGACGCCGGAAATGCCCAAGACTGAGTAGTGAGGAGAACTCGGCGGCGCATCCCTCGCTTCGCGCTCGCGGCTCTGGCCGCGTTGTTTCCCGCGGTCAGCGCTCAGGGCGCAACGCCGGGGTACCTCGATCCCGGGTTCGGAAGTGGTGGCGTGGCCAAGGTCGACACGTCGCCTCTGCCGTCCTGGGCGACTGCGGTTGCGCTCCAGGGCGACGGCAAGATCGTGGTGGCGGGGGCCCGCAACGTCTTCACTCAGGACGAGGACGCCATGGTTGCCCGGCTCCTCCCCGACGGTCAGCTCGACCCCACCTTCGGCAGCGGGGGTGTAGTCGTCCCCGACTTCGGGGTGGACGTCTCATGGGCGACGGACGTGGCGATCCAGGCTGACGGCCGCATCCTGGTCCTCGCCGCCATGCATCTCCTAGCCCCCGGAACCTGGGGCTCGCAGCTGGACCTCGTCCGCCTGGACTCCTCCGGTGAGCGCGATCCCACCTTCGGTGAGGGCGGCATCGTCCACGCCACCGGCTCAGGGCTCATCGTCAACACCGAGCGAACGGCCCTGGCCCTGCAGCCCGTCGGGAGCATCCTGGTGGTCGGAAACACCGCCCTCCCCCCCCTTCCCCGAGCTGGAGACGCCAGAAGACAACATGGACATGTTCGTGGCCCGCATCACGGCCAGCGGCGAGCCCGACGTCACATTCGGCTCGGCGGGCGTGGCGCTCGTCGACTTCTCGGCGCCAGAGGGGCTACGCGACGACATGGCCATGGCGGTGGCCGTCCAGGCCGACAGCCGCATCGTCATCGCCGGTCAGAGCCAGCCGACGTCGGACATAGTCCCCCCAGTCCCCTTCGCCCTCGCCCGCCTCAGCGCCGCCGGGGAGCTCGACCCCACCTTCGGCGATGGGGGTCGAGTCCTCACGCCTCTTCCGCCGTCGGCACACCCCTACTCGTACGTCAACGCCCTTGCCGTTCAACCCGACGGCAAGATCGTCGCCGTCGGGACGGCGCGCGAGACCAGGTTTTCGAATTCGCGGACACGCTCGGTCGTCGCCCGCTACGCCACTACCGGCGCCCTTGATCCCACGTTCGCGTCCGGCGGCGCCTGGGTCAACGACGGCGACGAGGGCGACGAGGGCGAGGGCATGGCCGTCGCCATCGACGCCGCCGGTCGAATCGTCGTCGGCGGTGCGAGGACTCTGCCGTCAGCCGGGGACGCGACTTCGGACGTCGAAGTCGTGCGGCTCCTCCCGTCGGGTACCCCCGACCCCACCTTCGGTGGAAGCGGGCGGATCGTCACCCGTCTCACACCCGGTTTCGACAGCCATCCTGGGGCTCGCCATCCAGCCCGACGGCCGCGTGGTGGGCGCCGGGTACGCGGACAACGAAATCACCGTGCTGCGGTACATGCCGGGAACGGCAGTCAGCGCCTTCGGCTGGAACCCGGTGGGCGAGCTGGGCACCGGGTACACGGTCGACGCTCACGCGCCGGTTCCTGCACCCGGGCTCGCGGGTGCCGAGTCGGTGTCCGCCGGCGTTCTACCACGGCTTGGCGGTGAAGGGCGACGGCACCCTGTGGTCGATCGGATGGAACGGAGTCGGCCAGCTGGGTGACGGGACGACCGTCGACCGCCGCGTGCCCGTCCAGGTTTCGGGCTTGACGGGCGTGGTCGAGATCACGGCCGGCACGTACCACAACCTCGCGGTGAGGGCCGATGGCAGCGTCGTGGCGTGGGGCTGGAATGCCACCAGCCAGCTCGGTGACGGCACGACCGTCGACCGCCACCAGCCCGTCGCCATCCCCGGCCTCGCCGGGGTCAACTCCGTCACCGCCGGGTCGTTCCACAGCCTGGCGGTCGAGACCGACGGCACCCTGCGGGCCTGGGGGTGGAACGGAGTCGGCCAGCTCGGGACGGGGACGACGGCCGACAGCCCGGTGCCCGTCTCCGTGCCGGGGCTCGCCCAGGTGACGGCCGCGTCGGCGGGCTTCGCCCATGCCCTGGTCATCAGTCCCTAGGGCGGCTGCGGCGACGAGAGCCGCCACTCGTGTCCAGGAACGCGAGCAGCGTCCGGATGGAATAGCTGTTAGAGATCGTGCCTACACCAGGAAGCGCGGCCCGGAAGGAGTCATCATGGCAACGGCCTGTACCCACTTGGACCAGCTTCAAGAAGTGGCTCCGCGAGCGGGAGGGTGCGAGGAATGCCTCGCCTCTGGTGGGCGTTGGGTGCAACTTCGGATGTGCATGTCCTGTGGCCACATCGGCTGTTGTGACAACTCACCCGGACGTCACGCCACCGTGTCGCTCGCCAGCATGATGGGACCACCCATTCGCCATTGGCATGGGACCACTTCGGGGTTCCGATCAGCGTCGGCGACGGGATGATCGCGGGGCGAGCGGGGGCGGGTCAAGGGGCTCGAGCCCCGGCTTCTGGCGGTG
>JBHENM010000261.1:0-38758 GCA_046262035.1 Acidimicrobiales bacterium
AGAAGGTCGCGGAGGCCGTCCCCCGCCAGGTTGAAGGACAGCACGACCAGGGTGATGGCCACGCCGGGGTAAGCCAGGAGCTGGGGGGCCCGGTCGATCAGGTGCCGGGACTCGGAGAGCATCGACCCCCACTCGGGCGCCGGCGGCGGCACGCCGAAGCCGAGGAAGGACAGGCTGGAAACCATCAGCAGGGTCTGGCCCATGTCGATGGTGCTGAACACCACCACCGGACCGATGAGGTTGGGCGCGATGTGACGCACCATCAGACGGGTGTTCGAAGCCCCTGCGGCGCGTCCCGCTTCCACGAACTCGCGCTCCCGGACCTTGAGGGTCATGCCCCGCACCAGGCGGGCATAACGGGGCCACTGGACGAGGATGATGGTGATGATCAGGTTGCGCAGGCCCTGGCCCAGGAGACCCACCACGACCAGGGCCATGATCAGCGTCGGCATGGAGAGCAGCACGTCGACCACCCGCATGACCACGCTGTCGATCCACCCGCCGTACACGCCGGCGACGAGCCCCAGGACGAGGCCGAGCAGGGTGATGCCGACGGTGGCGCTCACGGCCATGGCCAGCGAGAGGCGCCCTCCGTGGAGGATCCGGGCGAACACGTCCCGGCCCACGTTGTCGGTCCCGAGGGGATGATCCCAGCTGCGGGGGGCGAACCGGTTGAGGAAGTCGGTCTCTACCGCGTCGTGCCGGGCCAGCCAGGGGGCGAGCAGTGCTCCCAGCACGAAGAGGACGAGCACGATCACGCCGAAGACTGCGGTTCGGTCGCGGAGCAGCCGGCGGAACAGGCGGTGCCGGCCTTCGAGTACGAGGGTCTCCTCCGCTTGGCGGAGGACGGCCTCAGACGCGCTCAAGCGCGCCTCCGAGCCGGATACGGGGATCGAGCATGCGGTAGGCGATATCGACGAGCAGGTTGATGACGACGAAGGTGGTGCCAGCGAGCAGGACCACGGCCTGGATCATCGGGTAGTCCCGCTGGAAGATCGCCTCCGACGTGAGCTGGCCCAGCCCGGGCCAGGCGAAAATGAACTCGACGATGACCACGCCCTCCAGGAACGTTCCCAGGACGGTCCCCAGGTAGGTGATCACCGGGATGGCGGCGTTGCGCAGGCCGTGGCTGACCAGCGTGGCCAGGCCGCCCACTCCCTTGCTCCGGGCCGTCCGCATGTAGTCCTCACCCATCACCTCGAGCAGGCTCGACCGCAGCAGCCGCGACACCACGGCCGTGGGCAACACGGCCAGGGCTATGGCGGGCATGACCACGCTCGAGAGCCCGTCGCGGCCGGCGATAGGCAACAGGCCCAGGCGAGTCACCAGGAAGATGATCATCAGATAGGCGAAGAAGAAGTTGGGGATCGAAGCGCCGATCAACGCTCCCAGGCGCAGCAGCTGGTCGGGCCACCGCCGGTGGAACACGGCCGCCGCCATCCCGAGGGGCAGCGAGAGCACGGCGATGAGCGCCAGCGCGGCGGCCGAAAGCTGGATGGTTGCCGGCAGGCGCTCAGCGATGATGTCCGCCACGGGTTGCCTGCGGGAGAAGGATTCACCGAGGTCGCCGGTGACGGCGCCCTTGAGCCACAGGCCGTACTGGGTCAGGAGCGGACGATCGAGGTTCAGCTCCTGGCGGGCTCGGTCGATGTCAGCCTGAGTTGCCTCCTGGGTCCGTCGCCGCGCTAGCTCCTCGGCCGGATTGCCCGGCGCGGCCGAGACCAGGACGAAGATGAGGAACGAGAGGCCGAGAAGGGTGGGTAGGGCCGTCAGGAGACGGCGCGAAACGTACTGCCCCACAACCGTCCAGCGACTCGGTGCTAGTTGCTGCTCGACATGGTCAGGCTCACCCAGCGTTGGTTGGTGAACGACGGGTGGGGATCGCCGAGGTTGACGTTCTTGGCCATCCCGTAGATCCGGTAGACGCCGGCCAGCGGCACCACGATGTGGTCCTGGTTGGAGAGGATCCTCATCATGGCCGCGGACGCCTGCTGCACCTCGGGCGTGGTCTTGGCCGCGAGCGCCTTCTCAGCCTGGGCGTCGAACTCGGGCCCGTTGGGAGTGATCGGCGGCGAGTTGGGCGCAAACTGAACGGTGTTGGTGCCCTTGGAGTACATGCGGAGCACGGGGAGGAAGGCGGGGTTTCCGTCGTTCTGGTTGGGGGGCTCGATGTCGAGATCGAAGTCACCGTTCCCGCGGTCGTAGAGGGCGTTGCGGGTGGCCGCGTCGGGAGTCTTCTTGAGGGTGACTTCCATGCCCGCCTCTTTCAGGTTGGACTGGATGACGAGGAGGGCCGACTCGGGCACTTCGAACTGACCCAGCAGGATGAGGCTCAGCCGCTTGTCGCCCTTGGTGCGGACGCCGTCGGGGCCGACCCTCCAACCGGCGTCATCGAGGATCTTGCGGGCCCGCCCGAGGTCCAGGGGGATGGCCGCGACGGTGTCGGCCGTGGGCCCCAGGACGGACTTGGGCGCCATCCAGCGCCCGGGCTCACCGTTGCCCTCCAGCACCACATCTACGTAGGCCCTTCGGTTGATGGCGTAGTTCACCGCCTCGCGCACGGCCGCCTCGGCCGTGATCCGCCCCTCCTTCTTGTTGACGTAGATCAGGTGGTTTCGCCCCGGGGCGGACTTGACCACCCGCCAGTTGGGATCGGATTCGACGGCCGCCGTCGCGTCTGCAGGAAGATCGATGACGAAGTCCACCTGCTTGGCCCGGAGGGCTTCGAGGCGGGTCTGGGGATCGGGCAGGAAGCGGATGTTGATGCGCTTCACCTTGGGCTTCTCGCCCCAGTAGTCCTCGTTGCGCTCGAACACGGCGTTCTGCTTCGGCGTGTAGCTAACCACCTTCCACGGGCCCGTGCCCGCGTAGGGGGGTGTGTCATTGTGGGTGCCGTTCTTCACGATGGCGCCTTCGGGGTGGACGATCTGCTCGGGGATACGGAGGTTCTGCTGGGCCGGGGTGAAGTCGACGGTGAAGTCGTCGACCTTCTTCACCGACTCGGGCCCCAGGGTGTTGGTGACGGTGGTGAGGACCTTGCCCTCGAGTTGACGCACGCCCCAGCTCCACACCACGTCGTCGGCGCTGAAGGGAGCGCCGTCCTGGAACCTTACGTTCCTGCGGAGGAAGAACCGCCACGTCTTGCCGTCGGGCTGGAGCTCCCAACGCTCGGCCAGGCCGGGCTGCAGGGTGTAGTCGGAACCCAGGTAGACGAGAGGCTCGTACACGTTCATGTTGTGGACGTACATGAACTGCCACGACTTCGCGTCCGGACCGTTGTCGGGCCACTGGTCCTCGGGCGCGGCGACCCGCACTTCGGCTTCGAGATTCGGTTGGGCCGAGGGTTGAGCCGCCGGGCTCGTGTCGTCGTCATCCCCTCCGCATGCGGCGGCGATGAAGCCCAAGATCAGGACGAGAGCAAGAGCCTTGCGACGCACGCCATTTCCCCCTTCATGCCCACCACTTCGGTGCGGACGGATCGTAACGTCAGGCGTCGCCCCCAGCTAGGGGTCCGGGCCCATCTTCACGGCCGAGTTATGAGCCTGCGCCGTAGAGTGGGCGCGCCATGAGCCCGGCCCCTGTCCTCGAGATCAGCCGACTCGAGGTTTCGTTCCGCACCGAGACGGGTCTGGTCCACGCTGTCCGGGGAGTAGACCTCAGCGTCGACGAGGGCGGCGTCCTCGGCGTCGTCGGCGAGTCGGGATGCGGCAAGAGCGTGTCCATGCTGGCCGCGCTGGGCCTGCTTCCCCGCAATGCCACCGTCACGGGCTCGGTCAAGTTCCGCGGACGGGAGCTGCTGGGCCTTCCCGCACGCGAGCTCCGCAAGATCCGCGGAGCACGGATGGCGATGATCTTCCAGGATCCGGTCACCTCCCTCAACCCGGTGTTCACCGTCGGTCACCAGGTGGCAGAGGCGGTGCGGGTCCACCATCCTGAACTGGGCCGCCGGGAGGCGTTGCGGCGAGCGGTGGAGCTCCTGGCGAGGGTGGGGATCCCCGAGCCCGATCGGAGGGCCGACGACTATCCCCACCAGTTCTCGGGTGGCATGTGCCAGCGGGCCATGATCGCCATGGCCATGGCCAACAACCCCGACGTGCTCATCGCCGACGAGCCCACGACGGCGCTGGACGTGACCATCCAGGCCCAGATCCTGGACGTGCTTCGGGATGTCCGCCGGGACAAGGGCGTCGCCATCGTGCTCATCACCCACGACCTGGGCGTGGTGGCGGGGCTGGCCGAGGAAGTGGCAGTCCTCTACGCGGGACGGGTGGTGGAGCGGGGGGCGGTCGACGACGTGTACGCCCGTCCCCGGCACCCCTACACCCGGGGGCTCCTGGCTTCGCTTCCCCGTCTCACCGAGAGCGGGCGGATGCCGCTGACCCCGATCAAGGGAGCGCCGCCTTCCATGCGCACCGTGCCGTCGGGTTGCTCGTTCCATCCGCGGTGTCCCCGGGCCGAGGATCTGTGCCGCTCGTCGGACCCTTCCCTGCG
Source organism: Acidimicrobiales bacterium (assembly GCA_046262035.1). Lineage (GTDB taxonomy): Bacteria > Actinomycetota > Acidimicrobiia > Acidimicrobiales > AC-14 > JBHENM01. The sequence continues at coordinate 4,492 of JBHENM010000261.1, forward strand.
ACCGGTGGGTGCCGTCCGCTCGGCGTGCCACTTCGCCGAGGAAGTCGGAGTGTCGGCCTCGACCTAGAGGCCAAGCCCACGCCGCTCGCCGCTCAGGCCGGATAGACCTCCACCTCGGCAGCCTTGAGCGACACCCATACCGGCCCACCGTCGGCCAGGTTCAGTTCCGACACGGCGGCGGGGGTTACCTCGGCCACGATCGGGAGCGGGCCGCCGACGCGTACTCGAACGCGCTCGGCCTCGCGGTCGAGGCCCTCGGCCACGCCCGCCCACACGTTGCGAGGGGTGCCGTGGGGTTCCGAGCGATGGAGGGCCACGGCTCGAGGATGGACGAGGGCGAAGACGTCGCCGGCGACGCTCTCGGCCACGTGGAGGGAGTGGCCGGCCCCGACGGACACCGTCGCGCCCTTCGCCCGACCGCGGTACAGGTTGACCCCGACCAGGTCGGCGACGTACCGGGAGCGGGGTCGGGCGCTCACCTCGGCCACCGAGCCGGCCTGAACGACCCGGCCCTCCTCCAGCACCACCAGCAGGTCGGCCAGGACCATGGCTTCCAGGGGGTCGTGGGTAACGAGGAGCCGGACGCCCTCGAACGAGGCGAGGTGGCGCCGCAAGTCACGCCGCACCTCCAGCCGGGTGGGGGCGTCGAGGGCCGACAGCGGCTCGTCGAGGAGGAGAAGGTGCGGGGACGCGGCAAGCGCCCGGGCCAGGGCCACCCGCTGCGCCTGGCCTCCCGAGAGCGCGCCCGGGCGCCGGGCGGCGTGGTCGCCCAGGCCGACGCGCTCGAGCCAGTCAATCGCCTGGCGACGGGCCTCCGCTTTCCCCATACCCCGGCTGCGTAGCCCGAAGGCCACGTTCTCCAGGGCCGAGAGGTGGGGGAACAGGAGGTAGTCCTGGAACACGACGCCGACGGGTCTCTCCTCGGCTGGCCGGCGCACTCCGAGGGCGGTGTCTTCCAGGACCTCGCCGTGGAGGACCACCCGCCCACGCTGGAGCGGCTGGAGCCCGGCGAGAGCCCGCAGGAGTGTGGTCTTTCCCGCCCCGTTGGGCCCGAGGAGAGCCACCGTCTCGTCGGGGCCCAGGCTGAGCTCGACGTCGAGCCGCAGGTCACCCCGCGTGAGAGCCATTGCCGCTTGGAGGCCGGCCGGCGTCATCTCAGGCCGAGCCACCGCGAGCGGAGGCCGATGAGCACGGCGAGGGAGACGGCCAGCAGGACCAGGCTGAGGGCGATGGCGGCGTCGGGCCGGGACTGGAGGAGCAGGTAGACCTTGAGCGGAGTCGTCTGCGTGCGCCCGGGAAAGTTCCCGGCGAACGTGATGGTGGCGCCGAACTCGCCGAGGGCCCGCGCCCAGGCCAGGACCGCTCCCGCAGCGATGGAGGGACCCACCAGGGGCAGGGTCACCCTCCGAAAGACGGTCCACGGGCGGGCGCCCAGGGTGGCAGCGGCCTCTTCGAGCCGGCGATCGGCGAGACGGAAGCCGGACTCGGCGGCGATGACCAGGAAGGGCAGGGCGACGAACGTCTCGGCCACGACGACCCCGGCGGTGGTGAAGGGGAGGGAGATGCCGAACCAGCGGTCCAACCACTGCCCGATGAGCCCGCCCCGTCCGAGGGTCAGGAGCAGGGCGACCCCGCCCACCACCGGCGGGAGGACCATGGGAAGGATCGTCAGCGCCCGGGCCAGGCCACGGCCCCGGAAGTCGACCCTGGCCAGGACCCACGCCAGGGGCACGCCCACGAGGACGGATAGGCCCGTCGCCAAGAGCGAGCACAGGAGCGAGAGACGGAGCGCCTGGCCGACTTGGGGGTCGCCCAGGTCGTGCAGGACGCTCGTCCACGGGGCTCGCCAGGCCAGGCCCACCAACGGCAACACGATCAACAGCAGTCCGATGATGGCCAGGATCCACGCGCCCAGCGGGGGCGCCGCTCCGGTTGACGCCTGATCCCCGCTGCGGTTTCGGACCATCAGACCTCGAAGCCGGCCGAGGTGAGTAAGGCGCGGCCCTCGTCCGACCGCACGAAGTCGACGAAGGCGGCGGCCGCGGCCGGGTTGGGCGCCCGGCGCAGAGTGGCGATGGGGTAGGTGGCGACGGCGTTCTCGGCCGGAGGGATGGCGACGCCCTCGACCTTGCTGCCTCCGGCGCTGACGTCGGTCACGTAGACGATCCCGGCGTCGGCCTCGCCCAGCGCGACCTTGGCCACCACGGCCTTGACGTCCGGCTCCAGCGACCGCGGCTCCACGTGGATGCCCGCCCGGCGCAGGGCCTCGGCCGCCAACCGGCCGCACGGCACCTCCGGCGCACACAGCACCACGGCCAGGCCGGGGCGGGCCAGCGCGGCCAGGGAGTCGACCCCTTCCGGATTACCTGCGGCCACGACCAGGGCCAAGCGGTTGCGGGCGAAGATCGCCGGTGATGAGGACAGGCCCGCGTCGGCCACGGGCTGGAGCAGGCCCTCGTCGGCGACGGCCACGACGTCGGCCGGCGCTCCTTCCTGAACCTGCCTGACCAGGGTCGACGACGGGCCGAAGCTGAAGGTGAGGTCGACGCCCGGATGGACCGCCTGGAAGCGACGCCCGAGCTCCTCGAAGGTCTCGGTGAGCGACGCCGCTGCCAAGACCGTGACCGTTCCCGTGAGCGGGGTGCTTCCTCCCGGGCGCGCGCCGGCAACCCGGTCAGCCGGGGCGCAGGCCGGTACCAGTGCGATGAGCACCACCCCCGCCCACACGCCCTGCCTCATCGCCGGTCGCGGCGTTCGACGACCACGGCCGTGGCCTTCACGGTGGCGACGGCGAGGACGCCGGGCGCCAGCCCGAGCTCGTCGGCCGCTTCCCGGGTCATGAGCGAGACGATCCGGTGGGCACCGGCCTGAAGCTCGACCTGGGCCATCACCCCGTCGCGCACGACCGCGGTCACCACTCCGGGCAGTCGGTTCCGGGCGCTCTGGCCGGTGGATGCTTCGCGCGGGCGCCGGCCCAGCTCCACGGCCAGGGCGGCCAGGGCCGAGCTCTCGATCACCCGCTGCCCCCCCGCGGTTCGGACGGAGGCCACGCGACCGGTGTCCACCCACCGGCGGAGAGTGTCCACCGTGACCCCGAGGGCGTCGGCTGCCTCTCCGATGCGATACCTCGCCATATCCGAAGGTTATTGCAGAAGAACCCTGGGATTGTGAGCTTTCTGCGGGACTAGTGCGGGTCTTGGCCAGAACGGGGTTCGGGCGGGAAGATCCGGGGTAGCACCGTGGCAGGTGGTTGTCCCGGAGGTAAATCCAGTTGCCTGATTCTCCCGGCGATCGGTCGCCGCAGGATCCGGACGGCGCTTCGGCGGCGGCACCGGGGTCGAGCGGTCCCAGGGAGCAGGGTTACGACGGAACGGCGACCATCGGCGACGAGGGCGGAGCGGCGGGACCGGAGTCCTACTCGGACCCGTTCGGACGTCCTGACGACGAGGAGCAGCAGCCATCCGGTGCCGGGACACCCGGCCCAGGTGGGACCTGAGGTTCGGCGGCCGAGCACAGGATCTACGACGCCACGGAGGTATTGATGGTCCAGGACGGCCAGCAGTGGGAGGAGCATGAGCACGAGGCGGCGGTTCATGCCCACGGCCATTACCACGTCACCCACAACTACCGGGAAATGAGCGGCGCGTTCGAGCACCTCAGCTCGTTCCACGAGCACGAGCACGACCACGCCGTGATCCGTCACAGCCATTACCCACACGCCGACTTCCAGCGCGAGCACGAGGGCGAAGCCCACGTTCACGACCACGCCGCGCCGGTCAAGGACGAGACGGCAAAGAAGGCCCCGGCCCGCAAGTCCGCCAAGAAGGCGGCCGCGGGAGCTTCCTAGGCTCTCAGCGGTGCTCTTCGTCGTCGAGCGGGGCGGGCTGGGCCTGCTCGACGGCATCGGCCTCGGGTACCTCGGGCGGCACCGTGAGGGGAACGGGTTCCCCGTTCGGCCTCACCGGGAACTGCTGCTCCTGAAGGTCGGCTTCGGACGCGTCGGTCATCGCCTGTTCTTATCGCAACCAGAAGTTCCCGTCCCGTCGGCGGCGGGTAGGGACGTTGGGCAATTGCCGAGGAGAGGGAGATGGACCTACCTGTGACCGAAGCGAGCCAGCCCCAAGGGGGCGCCTACGGCGAGGCGGAGGACGGGCCCTGGCTCGTGGATCTCGCCAGCCCGTTGCTCTCCGAGCCGGCGGTGCTGGCCCTCCTGGAGGACCCTGCTCGGCCCGACCGCTTGGCCTGGAACACCTTCCGGACGCTCGCTCTGTGGGACACGGACGCCTGGGTTCCGTCCCTGCTCGAGGTCGCCTGTGGCGACGAGAACCCGCTGTCGCCCGTCGAGTGGGGCGGTGGCTCGGTGGTGCCGTGGGGAGCGAGTCTGGGGATGGGAGACATCTGCGACGTCGTCCTCGACGGGCCCGAGGCGCTGGTGCTCGTGGCCTGCACGGCTCGGCCCGACCCTCCCGAAGAGCAACTACGGGCGGCCGTGGTGGCTGCGCTGGAGGCCTCCCTCCGCGGGGGGCGCGAGGCGGGAGTCGTGCTGGTGGCTCCGCCCGGCAGCGATCACCTACTCAGCCGGCTGGAGGTGGCGGCCGATGTGCAGCTCCACGACGGGCGCTTGGCCGGCGACCTGCTCGCGGGAGCTTTGGGCTGGGTCAGCTGGCCGGAGCTCGGCCGGATCGCCCTCGACCTGGCCGAAGAGAGTGACCCGAACGCTGCCGGGCAGGTGAACCAGTTGGTCTCCGAGCTGCAGCTGCGGTTTCCCGGCGAGCGGCTGTAGAGGCCGCCTCAGCCGACCAGCAGCTCTCGGGCGCCCGTGCGCTCAGACCGCTCCCGCAGCTTCATCAGCGCCCGACGCTCGATCTGGCGGATCTGCTCCCGGCTCAGGCTGAACAGCTGCCCGACCTCATCGAGCGTGCGAGCCCGGCCGCGATCGAGGCCGTAACGGAGGTAGACCACCCGCCGTTCCCGTTCGGAGAGGGCATCGAGGAGGGTGCGGATCTGGGCCGGCAGCATCGAGGCAGCCACCACATCGAACGGAGAGGCGGCCTCGTGATCGGCGATGCTGTCCCCCAACTCGGAGTCCGAGTCGGCGGCCTGGGGCTCCGACATGGAGAGCATCTCCAGCGGCATGGCCAGGACCTGGCGAACCTTGGCCGGTGAGACCGAAACGTCCTTGGCCACCTCTTCGACCGTAGGGGCTCGGCCCGTTTCTGCCTCGAGGTGAGCCTGGGCCCGGCGAACCTTCGAGACAAGGTCGCCCGCCTGCACCGGCAGCCGGATGGCACGACCCGTGTTGGCGATGGCGCGCGAGACGGCCTGGCGGATCCACCACGTGGCGTAGGTCGAGAACCGGAACCCGCGGCGCACGTCGAAGCGGTCGACGGCGTGCATCAGCCCCACGTTGCCCTCCTGCACGAGGTCGAGCAGGGAGAGCCCCGAGGAGGTGTAGCGCTTGGCGATGGACACGACCAGCCGCAGGTTGGCCCGGACGAACTGCTCGGTGGCGATGTCGGCCTGAGCCACGACCGACTCGAGGTGTCGCCGCTCGTCGTCGCTCAGCGCCCTACGGGGGTTCTCGAGAGCCTGCGAAGCCTCCCGACCGGCCAGGATCTCCTGGGCCAGCTGCGTCTCTTCGGCCCGGGTCAGCAAGGGGTGACGCCCCACGTCGGCCAGATACAGGCGGACCAACTCGTCCTCGCCCCCGCCGGAGTTGGTCCTCACTCGCTGCATCGGCACTTCCTTCCGCCCTCCTGATTCAGCAGGCCCCCACTGGCCGCTTGCTCCTTACAACGCGTTGATCGGGTCCACCCTTCCCGTGTTCTTCCCAGGATTGCGGGGGATATACCGGACCATGGACCGAGGAAGCGACAAGCACGCCCCCCGCCTTGACGAGAGCCTCAAGGCCGACACACGTTCGCTGGTGCAAGGTTCGCCGGTCGAGGCGAGAGCCTCGGAGGGTCGCGAGCAGGAGGGCCCCGGCGAGGGCGAACCCACGCCCGACGCCCGGTTGGTCGGTGGACCGCTGGTGGGCGGCGACTCCCGCTGGCCGACGGACGGGGAGCTGGAGGCTCGGACCGACCTGGCCCGACACCTCGAGCCGTCGGTGTTCCCTGCCGAGCGGGAGGCGCTGGTGGCCTCGGCCGAGCGCAACCACGCGCCCACCTGGATCACCGAGTTGCTGCGGGCGCTTCCCGACGGCCCTTACGAGACAACGGAGTCGGTTTGGGAGGCCCTGGGCGGTTCCGCCGAGTCACGCTTCTGAGCCGGCGCCGGCCTGGCCGCTCCTAGACTCAGCCCGTGACCGACACGGGAGCGGAGCCCAGGCCCCTCCCGCCCGAAGGATCGGAGCCTCCCGCCGACGACGGGCTCGGCCGGATTCTCACCGTCCCCAACCTCCTGTCCGTCGTCCGCCTGCTCTGCATCCCGATCTTCGTCTGGCTTTTGTTCGGGCGTGACAACCGGGTCGGCGCGGCCGTGCTCCTCGGAGCCCTGGGGGCTACGGACTGGGTGGACGGCTTCATCGCCCGCCGCTACAACCAGGTCACCACGCTGGGCAAGGTGCTCGACCCCACGGCCGACCGCCTGCTGCTCGTCGTGGCCGTCGTCTCCATCCTGATCGATGGCTCCGTTCCCGTCGCCATCGCGGTGCTCGTCATCGTCCGCGAGGTCCTGGTGTCGCTGGGGGTCGTGGTCCTGGCGGCCATGGGCGCCCGCCGGATCGACGTGACCTGGGTCGGCAAGTGCGCCACGTTCCTGCTCATGACCGCCTTCCCCCTGTTCCTGGCGGGCAACGACGACGACTTCTGGCTGCACGACCCGGCCCGCATCGCCGCCTGGGCCTGTGCCCTCGTCGGCCTCGTAGTCAGTTACTACGCCGGATTCCGCTACATCCCCCTCGGGAGAGCGGCTCTCCGGGAGGGTAGGAAAGCCAAGGCCGCTCCAGGCGGCCGGGTAGGGTCAGACCCGTGAAAGCGGTGATCATGGCCGGCGGCGAGGGCACCCGGCTCCGCCCGCTGACCTCGAATCAGCCGAAGCCGCTGATGCCTCTGGCCAACCGCCCGATGATGGAACACGTCGTCCGGCTGCTCAAGGCCCACGGGTTCGAAGAGGTCGTGGTCACCCTGGCGTTCCTGCCGCAGACCATCCGGACCTACTTCGGCGACGGTTCGGAGTTCGGGGTCCGCATGGTCTACGCCACCGAGGAGACACCCCTCGGTACTGCGGGTTCGGTTCGCAACGCGCAGGCCGAGCTGACCGAGACGTTCCTCGTGATCTCGGGCGACGTCCTGACCGACATCGACCTGTCGGAGGTGCTGGCCTTTCACCGCGAGAAGGGGGCCATGGCCACCATCGCCCTCAAGTCCATGGAGAATCCGCTGGAGTTCGGCATCGTCATCGCCCGCGAGGACGGGTCGATCGAGCGGTTCCTGGAGAAGCCCACGTGGGGCCAGGTTTTCAGCGACACGGTCAACACCGGGATCTACGTGCTGGAGCCCGAGGTCTTCGACTACATCCCCGAGGGCCAGTCCGTGGACTTCAGCGAGAGCGTCTTTCCCAAGCTCCTGTCCGACGGGAAGCCGCTCTACGGCCACGTCGCCGAGGGCTACTGGGAGGACGTGGGCACCCTCGAGGCCTACGTCCGGGTCCACCGGGACGTACTCGACGGGAAGGTCGAGCTCGAGCCTCCGGGCTTCCGCATCGCCGAGGGAGTCTGGCTGGGAGAGGGCGCCGAGGTCGACCCGGCTGCCGACGTCGTCGGGCCGGCCATCATCGGCCCTTACTGCCGCATCGAGCCCGGTGCCCACTTGGGCGCCTACACCGTTCTTGGCGCCAACGTGATGGTCCGCCAGGACGCCTTCATCGAGCGCACCGTCGTCCACGACAACGCCTACCTGAGCAAGGCGGTTCGGCTCCGGGGGGCGGTGGTGGGCCGCTCCTGCGACCTCCGGGCCTACGCCCGCCTGGAAGAGGGGGTGGTCCTGGGGGACGACTGCTTCGTCGGGGAGCACGCCGTCGTGAACCCCGGGGTGAAGGTCTATCCCTTCAAGTCGGTCGAGCCCGGGGCCATCATCAACTCGTCCATCGTGTGGGAGTCCCGGGGGGCACGGAGCCTGTTCGGGCGGCTCGGGATCAGCGGCCTGGCCAACGTGGATGTCACCCCCGAGCTGGCGTGCCGGGTGGCCATGGCCTACGGCACGACCCTGAAGAAGGGCGACACCGTCACCACCTCGCGCGACTCCAGCCGTGCGGCACGCGCCCTCAAGCGCGCGGTTCAGGCCGGGCTCAACGCCGCCGGCGTGACCGTGGACGACCTGGAGATGGCGCCCGTCCCCGTCACCCGCTTCCAGGTCCGCTCCGGCCAGACCCAGGGCGGGCTCACCGTGCGGCTGGCGCTGGGCGATCCGCAGTCGGTCACCATCCGCTTCTTCGACGCCGACGGGATCGACCTCGACGAGGCCGCCCGGCGCAAGATCGAGCGCACTTTCCACCGCCAGGACTTCCGCAGGGCGTTCGCAGCCGAGATCGGCGACATCGGCTTCGCGCCCCGGGCCCTGGAGCACTACACCGCGGCCCTGATCGGCAGCGTCGACGTCAAGGCCATCCGCGCCTTCGGGTACCAGGTGGTCATGGACTACGCCTTCGGCTCGAGCTCGGTGCTGATGCCCAACGTGCTGGCCAAACTGGGGGCCGACGTCCTCGCCGTCAACCCCTACGCCTCCACGGCCGGAGCGGCGTCGTTTGACGCTGCCGTCCACGCTCAGCGGGTGGCCCAGCTGGTCCGCACTTCCAGCGCCCATCTGGGGGCGGTGATCGATCCCGACGGGGAGCACATCGTCCTCGTGGACGACGAGGGCCACGTGCTGACCCACGACCAGGCCCTGCTCACGCTGGTCACGCTCGTTGCCTCCCTCGAGGACAACGCCCGCATCGCCCTCCCCGTCTCCTCCAGCTCGGCCGCCCAACGAACCGCGGCTGAGCACGGGGCGGAGGTCGTCTGGACCAAGCTCTCCGGCCCCCACCTGATGGAGACGGCCACCGGAGGCGGGATCTCTCTGGCCTGCAGCCAGGACGGCGGCTTCATCTTCCCCGACTTCCTCCCCGCCTACGACGCCACCGCCACGTTCGTGAACACCTTGGAGCTGCTGGCCCGCTCCGGCCTCCGGCTATCCAAGATCGTGGCCGGCCTTCCCCGGGTGTACATCACCCACGAGTCGGTGGTCACCCCGTGGGAGCAGAAGGGGGCGATCATGCGCCTCCTGGTGGAGCGGATCAAAGACCGGGAGCTGGTGCTGGTGGACGGGGTCAAGGTCCTCCACGATGCGGGCTGGGCCCTGGTCCTGCCCGACCCCGACGAGCCCCTGACCCACGTGTGGGCCGAGGGCGCGAGCGAGGCCGAGGCCCGGGGTCTGGCCCAGGAGTACGCCCGCCGCATCCGCCAGATGCTGCGCTAAGAGCGCCTTCGCGCCCCGTCTACTACCTTCTCCGTCGATGAACGTCCCCGGCGACCGCCGATACAGCAAGGATCACGAGTGGGTCCTGGTGGAAGGCGATCGCGTGCGGGTCGGGATCACCGACTACGCCCAGGACGCCCTGGGGGACGTTGTGTTCGTGCAGCTCCCCACGGTCGGGGCCACGGTGGCGGCGGGCGGGGGGCTGGGCGAGGTCGAGTCGACCAAGTCGGTATCCGACGTTTACGCCCCGGTCTCCGGCCTCGTGGTGGACGTCAACAACGACCTGGTGGACGCGCCCAACCGACTTAACGAGGACCCCTACGGCGAAGGATGGATCTGTGTGATCGAGCCCGAAGACGCGAGCACGGTCGAGCTCCTGCTCGACGCCCAGGCGTACCTCGATTTGACCTCCGAGTAGAAAGCGGGACCGCAGGTATCGCTCCCGAGGTGCTGGGAGAACTACCTTGGAAAGCCGTGTACTGCAATCAGTGCGGTCACCGAAATCCGACAGGAGCGACCTTCTGCTCCTCTTGTGGCGCGGTCGTCGATCCGGCGGCGGGAGAGGAGACCACGGTCACGTTCGCACCCGTCGAAGCCACAGGCGACGTCAGCGATGACGAGCTCACCGTCACTCTGGGCGAGCTGTCGGCCACAATGGCGATGGTCGTGGTCAAGCGGGGGCCGAATGCGGGGTCCAAGTTCATGCTCGACAGCGACATCACCCGCGCCGGACGTCATCCGGATTCAGACATTTTCCTCGACGACATCACCGTCTCCCGGCGCCACGCCGAGATCGCCCGCGTCGACGGCGAGTTCGTCCTCCGGGATGTCGGTTCTCTGAACGGGACGTACCTGAATCGGGAGCGGATCGATGAGGGCACGCTGACCAATGGGGACGAGTTGCAGATCGGCAAGTTCAAGCTCGTCTTTTTCTCGGGCACGGCCGGGCAGAGCCAGAGGTGACGGTGGAGGACCGTGCCTATCTGTCCATCGGCGAAGTGCTCTCTCTGCTGAAGGAGGAGTTCCCGGATGTCACCATCTCGAAGATCCGCTTCCTGGAGAGCCAGGGGCTCCTCGATCCCGAACGAACCCCTTCGGGGTACAGGAAGTTCTATGAGACCGACGTCGACCGACTCAGGTGGATCCTGCGCCAGCAGCGGGAGAACTTTCTCCCGCTCAAGGTCATCAAGGGCCGCTTGCGGGACGCGGTAGGTGACCCCGTGGACGACGACGGCACAGTTCCGGCGCCCCTCGGGCGGCCGGCTCCCGCGCCGGCAGCGTCGCAATCAGTCGAGTCGGCTCCGTTGACCGTCCCCCGCACGGGCGCCAGCCTGACCTTGGCCGAGCTGGCCACGGCCACGGGGCTGGAGGAGGACGACCTTCGCGAGCTCGAGAAGTTCGGGCTGCTCGTGCCCCGGCGGGTGGGGTCCAACGTGTACTACGACGAGGACGCCATGGTCGTCGCCAACCTGGCCGCGGGGTTCATGCGCTACGGCGTCGAGGCCCGGCACCTGCGCATGTACAAGGTGGCGGGGGAGCGGGAAGCGAGCTTCTTCGAGCAGGTCGTGATGCCCATGCTCAAGCAGCGCAACCCCCAAGCCCGGCGTCAGGCCACGGAGACCCTCTCCGAGCTCTCCCGGCTGGGCCAAAGCCTCCGGGCGGCAATGCTGCGCCAGGCGTTGCGGCAGTACTTCGAGGGCCAGTAGGCGCTGGCCGGGCCCTCCGAGCGGCCCCCTGAGCGGGAGTCCCGTGCCCTTCGGCCGGGCCTCCGCACCCTCATCACCCCGGGCGAGCTGCAGGAGGGCGTCACCCGTGTCGGCCGGGAGCTGTCGGCCGCCTATGCGCACGGCGTGGTCATGGTGGCCGTCCTCAAGGGCAGCGTCCCCTTCCTGGCCGACCTGGTCCGAGCCATGGGGGTATTCCCGGTCATCGACTTCATGGCCATCTCCAGCTACGCCCCCGACACGGGCCGGGTGCGCATCGTCAAGGACCTCGACCTGGACGTCTACGGACGGGACGTCGTGCTGGTGGAGGACATCGTCGACACCGGCCTGACCCTCACCTACCTGCTGGGGGCCCTTCGGCGGCGTGAGCCCCGCTCGCTCGAGGCCTGCACCCTGCTGGACAAGGCCGCGCGGCGGATCGTGCCCGTGCCCCTGCGCTTCCGTGCGTTCGAGATCGGGGACGACTTCGTCCTCGGGTACGGGCTGGATTTCGCCGGTCGCTACCGCAACCTGGACCGAGTGGTGGCCGGCGATTTGGCGACCCTCCGGGCCGATCCCGATGCGTACGTCCCAGACCTCTACGCGAGGTAGGGTCGAATCGTGGTCGAGATGCACCTGGTGGGCGTGCGGGTCGAGATGCCCACCAACAACCCGATCGTGCTCCTGCGGGAGGCCGACGGGCAGCACCGGGTGCTTCCCATCTTCATCGGGCCGGTGGAGGCCACGGCCATCGCCTTCGCCCTCCAGGGCGTGACCACGCCCCGCCCCATGACCCACGACCTGCTGCGGGACCTGCTTCAGACCCTGGGAGTGGGCGTGGAGCGGGTCGTCATCACCGAGCTGCGCGATCGCACCTTCTACGCCGAAATCGAGATGACGCGCAACGGGTCCGGTTGCAAGGTCTCCAGCCGCCCCTCGGACGCCATCGCCCTGGCCGCCCGCCTGGGCACCCCCATCTTCGCCGACGAGGCCGTGCTCGACGAGGCCGCCGTCCCCCTGGCCGACGACGACGACGACCACGAAGACGAGGTCGAGCGCTTCCGTGAGTTCCTCGAGGGCGTCAACCCCGAGGACTTCGCCTCCTGAGGAAGGCCCCGGGCCCATTCGTTGACGCCCTGGGCGGTACGCCGTAGCCTGTGACACGAGCGTAACTACGCGGCTGTGAGCCGCCGGAGATGGAGGAAGCGTGGCCGCAGGTGATGTGGCTGGAGGCACGGGCGTGACCGGCGACGGTGCGCTCGAGGAGGGCGCGGCCGAGGAGGGTTACCGCGGTCCTCAGGTGTGCAAGGTCGTCGGCATCACCTACCGGCAGCTGGACTACTGGGCCCGGACCAACCTCATCCGGCCGTCCATCGCCGACGCCCACGGCAGCGGATCCCAGCGCCGGTACTCCTACCGCGATCTGGTCGACCTGAAGGTTATCAAGAGCCTGCTCGACGCCGGAGTGTCCCTGCAGTCGGCTCGGGTCGCGGTCGAGTACCTGCGGAACAACCTCGGCGAAGACCTGGCCTCCACCCGACTGGTGCTGAACGGCCCCGGGTCGGTGCTGGTGCGGGGGGACGGCGAGCTGGTCGACCTCATGCGCCGTGGCCAGGGCGTTTTTAGCATCGTGGCCCTCGACGGCGTGAAGGAGGAGCTCGACGCGGCAATCACCGAGCTCCGTCCGCCGGTCGAGCCGGAGGCGGCAACCGACGGCGCGCGCCACCCCGCGGCCGCGGCCCGGGCCACACGAGGGGGCTAGGGCTGGCCGGAGCGCCACCTCCGGAGAGTGCGTCGGAAGGCCTGTCTCCGAAGGCCGGCGCCAACGACCCGCTTCCCCACGAGGCGGTGCGGTTCGCCCACAACTCCGAGCGGCAGTTCGCCAAGCTCCTCGACTTCTACGGCATCGCCTGGAAGTACGAGCCCCGCACGTTCGTGCTGGACTGGGATCGGGAGGGCGGCCCTGAGCAGGCTTTCACCCCCGACTTCTACCTGCCCGCCTACGACCTGTTCATCGAGATCACCACGATGAACCAGAAGCTGGTCACCAAGAAGAACCGGAAGGCCCGCCGGCTGCGGGAGCTGTACCCCGACGTCCGCATCAAGGTCTTCTACCAGCGTGACTACCTGAACCTCCTGGTGAAGTACGGGCTGGAGGAGCCTTCCCAGGCCATGCCCGTGGATGAGTCGGTCGAGCCCATGCCCTTGCGGTTCGACGACACCGAGCGGGATGCCGACGACCCGCCCCGGGCGGCGCACGACACCCGCAAGCCGGCGTAGCCGGCGCCCAAGCCCGCAATCTCCGCCGTGAAAGCCGACCTCGAGCTCGCCCTGGAGCTGGCCGACCTGGCCGACGCCATCACCCTTCCCCGTTTCCGGGCCACCGACCTGAGGGTCACCACGAAGCCCGATCTCACCCCCGTGTCCGACGCCGATCGGGCCGCCGAGGAGGCGCTCCGCAAGCGCCTGACCGCGGCCCGGCCCGACGACGCGGTGCTGGGGGAGGAGTTCGGGGAATCGGCGGGTCACGGGGGGCGGCGGTGGGTGCTGGACCCGCTCGACGGCACCAAGAACTATGTGCGGGGCATCCCCGTGTGGGGCTCGCTCATCGCCCTCGAACAGGACGGTGTCCCCACCGTGGGCGTCGTGTCCGCCCCCGCCCTCGGGCGCCGGTGGTGGGCGGCGCGCGGGGAGGGAGCGTTCGCCGACGGCCAGCGCATCCGGGTGTCGGGCGTGGCCGACCTGGCCGACGCCCAGCTCAGCTACGACGGCTTCGTCGACTTCGAGCGCCACGGCCTGGGCCCGGCCGCCCTCGCCCTCGAGCGCCGCTGCTGGCGGAGCCGGGGTTTCGGAGACTTCTGGTCCCACGTCCTGGTCGCCGAAGGAGCGGTGGACGTCGCCCTGGAGCCGGTGGTGGAGCACTGGGACGTCGCCCCCCTGTGGGTCATCGTCGAGGAGGCGGGCGGCCGCTTCACCGATGTCACCGGCCGCCGGCGGGCTGACGGGCGCAGTGCCGTCTCGACCAACGGCCTGCTCCACGACGAGGTCCTGGCCCTCCTGGGCCGGTCTTCGAAGGCTGTTGAATAAGCCTCTCTTGGCGGCTGACCGTCGCTCTCTGGCGCATCAGTTCCTGGTCAGCCGCCCGGCCGCGAAGCGGCCGAAGCGATAATCAACGGCCTTCTAGCAGCCCGTTAGCCTTGCCCGCCGTGCGCCACTCGCCTCTGGACCGCAGCCACCGCGCCCTCGGGGCCAAGATGGTCCCCTTTGGCGGGTGGGAGATGCCCTTGTCCTATCCGGCGGGCACCCTCTCCGAGCACCGTACCTGCCGCACCGGCGCCGTCGCCTTCGACGTCAGCCATCTTGGGACGGTGCGCCTTGTGGGCCCCGACGCCTTCGATGTCATCCAGCGCACCCTGACCAACGACCTGGCCAAGATCAGGAAGGGCCGGGCGCAGTACACGCACCTCCTCGACGACAACGACGCCTCGGTGGTCGACGACCTCATCGTCTGGTGGGTCGACCACGAGGAGTTCCACGTCATGCCCAACGCGTCCAACACCACCCGGGTGCTCGAGGCCCTGCCGGGGGCGGAGGACATCACATCGGCCCGGGCCGTCATCGCCGTGCAAGGGCCCGAAGCCCGCCGCTGGCTGGGTGACGTGGCGCCGAGCGCGGTGGAGGTCCCCCGATTCGGCGTCCGTCGCTTCGAGTGGCAGGGCATCACCTGTGTGGTGGCGGGCACCGGCTACACCGGCGAGGACGGGGTCGAGGTGGCCGTCCCGGCGGCGGTGGCCCCGGCCTTCTGGACGGCCCTGTTGGACGCGGGGATCCTCCCCGCCGGCCTGGGGGCGCGCGACACGCTGCGGCTGGAGGCGGGCCTTCCGCTCCACGGCCACGAGCTGGGGCCGGGCATCACGCCCCTTCAGGCCGGCTTGGGCTGGGTCGTGGCGTGGAACAAGGGTGACTTCCTGGGGCGGGCGGCCCTGGAGAAGGAGCGGCAGCGGGGCGTGGACCGGGAGCTACGCGGTCTGGCCGTCGACGGGCGCCAGCCCCCCCGGGCCGGATATCCCGTCCTGGCCGGGGGAGAGGTCATCGGCGAGGTGACCAGCGGGAACTTTTCGCCGACCCTGAGCCAGGGAATCGCCATGGCCTTTCTGTCGCCCCCCACCCGGGAGGGGCAATCGGTCACCCTGGACGCCCGGGGCCAGAGCCTGCCGGCCACGATCGTCCCCCTCCCGTTCGTTCCCGCCAAGCGGGGGTGACCCCAGGGCGGCGGCCGGCCCGCGGGTGCGCGAGGTCGCCCGTCCGAACGCCTAACGTCGGAGGGCCGTGGCCCACTTCGTCCCCCATACCGAGGCCGAGGTTGCCGACATGCTCGCCTCCATGGGCCTGTCGTCGCTCGACGAGCTGTTCTCGACCGTTCCCGAGGCCCTCCGCCTGGCCACCGGACTCGACCTGGCTCCCGGGCTGTCGGAGTTCGACACGCTGGACCGGATGGACGCTCTGGCCCGCCTCAACCGCCCGGTGGGGCGGGACCTGGTGTGCTTCGCCGGAGGCGGGGCCTACGACCACGAGCTTCCGGCCGCCGTTCGTCGCGTGGCCTTCCGCTCCGAGTTCGTCACCGCCTACACGCCCTACCAGCCCGAGGTCGCCCAGGGAGTGCTCCAAACCCTCTTCGAGTACCAGACGCTGGTGAGCCGCCTCACCGGGATGGACGTGGCCAACGCCTCCCTGTACGACGGGGCCAGCGCCACCGTGGAGGCCGTGAACCTGGCTGTGGCCGCCACCGGGCGGTCGACCGTCTGGCTTTCCCGGGGGGTCCATCCCCACTGGCGGGAGGTGGCGGCCACGTTCGCCGGCGGCACGGGCCACGAGCTGGTCGACATCCCCCTGCAGGACGGCCTGACGGCGTGGCCCGAGGAAGGTCAGGCCGGGGCCGTCGTCGTCCAGTACCCGAACTACCTGGGCTGCCTGGAGGACCTGGCCGCCGTCCGCCGGGTGGCCACGGCGGCCGGCGCGCTTCTGGTGGTGGCCGTGGATCCGGTCGCCGCCGGTCTTCTGCGCTCGCCCGGTGACCACGGAGCGGACGTGGTGGTGGGGGAGGGCCAACCCTTCGGCACGCCCCTCTCCTTCGGCGGGCCGTACCTGGGGCTCTTCGCCTGCCGCCGGGAGCACGTCCGTCGCCTGCCGGGCCGGCTCGTGGGCGAGACGGTGGACGTCGACGGGCGCCGGGCCTACGTGACGACCCTGCGCACCCGGGAGCAGGACATCCGGCGGGAGAAGGCGTCCTCCAACGTCTGCACCAACCAGACCCTCATCGCCGTGGCCTTCGCCATCCAGATGGCGTGGCTCGGCACGTCCGGACTTCGGGAGCTAGCCCTCCGTTGCGCCCGGGGGACGCGCTACGCCCGCGAGGCACTTCTCGCCATCGACGGCGTGGAGCCGGCTGTGACCGCGCCCGCCCTGCGGGAGTTCACCGTCGACACCCCTACCCGAGCCGAGGTGGTCGTCGAGCGCATGGCCGAGGAGGGGTTCCTGGCTGGCGTGCCCCTGGGTGACGAGTACGGAGGCGGGCTACTGGTGGCGGTCACCGAGAAGCGCACCCGCGCCGAGATCGACGCCTTCGCCGCCGCCTTCGAGAAGGTGGTCCGGTGACCGGCCCGGGAGGCCGGTCCCAGCCAGCATCGACCGCACCGCCATCAGAGATGGTGGTGCGGTGACCGCCTCCGGCGGAAAGGCCAGCAGCGCGCCGCTCATGGGGCGGGACGCCGAGCCGACGATCTTCGAGCTGTCGTCACCGGGGCGCACGGCGGCCAACTTCCGCCTCACGGACGTGCCCGAGTGGGCGCCCGAGGATCTGGTGGCGGCCGAGCACCTGCGGTCGGAGCCGGCGGCCGTGGCCGAGGTGTCCGAGCGCGACCTGGTGGCCCACTACACCCGCTTGAGCCACCGGCAGTACTCGGTCGACCTGGGGGCCTACCCCCTCGGGTCGTGCACCATGAAGTACAACCCCAAGCTTTGTGACGACGCCGCCGCCCTCGAGGGTCTGGCCGCCGTGCACCCGGCCACCCCGGTGGGCCTGGTGCAGGGGTGGCTGGAGCTGCTGGCCGGTCTCGAAGACTCCCTGTGCCGGGTCACCGGGATGCACGCCGCCACCCTCCAGCCCCCGGCCGGGGCCGCCGGGGAGCTGACCGGGCTCCTGCTCATGAGGGCCTGGCACGCCGACCGCCCCGGCCGTCGCCAGCGCACGCGGGTGCTCATCCCCGACTCGGCCCACGGCACCAACCCCGCCTCCGTGACCCTGGGCGGGTACGAGGTGACCCAGGTGCCGTCCGACAGTCGCGGGCTGGTCGACGTCGCCGCCCTCCGGGCGCGCCTGGACGACGACGTGGCCGGCATCATGCTCACCAACCCGAACACCCTCGGCCTGTTCGAGGAGGACATCGTCGAGATCGCCGCCGCCGTCCACGAGGTCGGCGGGCTGCTCTACTACGACGGCGCCAACCTCAACGCCATTCTCGGCGTCACCCGGCCGGGCGACATGGGCTTCGACATCGTGCACCTCAACCTGCACAAGACCTTCGCCGTCCCCCACGGAGGCGGCGGGCCCGGTGCCGGCCCGGTGGCCGTGAGCCACCGGCTGGCGCCCTACCTGCCCGGGCCCCGCCCGGTGGCGGCCGAGGACGGACGGGGCTGGGTGTGGCAGTGGCCGGAGCGCTCCATCGGCCGCGTGCACTCCTGGTACGGCAACGCCCTCGCTCTGGCCCGGGCCTACAGCTACATCCTGGCCAACGGGGGAGACGGGCTACGCCGGGTGTCCGAGGGCGCCGTCCTCAACGCCAACTGGCTGCGGCACCGGTTGAGGGGCGTCTACGACATCCCCTACGACCGCCCGAGCATGCACGAGTTCGTAGCGTCGACCGCCGGCCTCAAGCGGCGGAGCGGCCTCCGGGCCCTCGACGTGGCCAAGCGGCTCCTGGAGGAGGGGTTTCACGCGCCGACGGTCTACTTCCCGCTCATCGTGGAAGAGGCGCTCATGATCGAGCCCACTGAAACCGAGAGCCCCCAGACCCTGGAGGCGCTGGCCGCGGCTTTCGAGGAGATCGCGGGGGAGACGGGCGAGGAGGCCCACGAGGCGCCCCGCACGGCCCCCGTACGCAGGGTGGACGAGGCCCGCGCCGCCCGTCAGCTCATACCGACGTTCGACGCCCGCCCCCCAGGGGACTGATCGCCCCGGCCCCGATCAGGCCGCGCCCGGGGCGGGCGCCTCGGGAGGGGATTCCGAAGGGCTGGGCCATTCGCCGGCGCCGTCGGTCTCGGGGTCGGGCCCCATGTTCTGCTGGTCGACGACGTAGGGCTCACCCTCTTCGTCCTCCAGCACCGCGCTCTTGACCTGATCGGCCATCGGGTCGGGGTCGTTGTCGCGGTCGGGCGTCGAGGAGTTCTGGGGGTCGTTGGGCATGGCTCGGTGCTACCCGCGGGCATGGGGCGCCAACCGTCGGCGTGGCGTCAGGCGCGGCCCGGGGTCCAGCGGAACCAGCGGACGGCGATGATCCCGCCGGCCACCCCCCACGCGGCCAGCACGGCCAGATGCGTCCACGCGATCCCCGTCCCCGAGGTGGCGGGATCGAAGGCCGTCAGCAGGGCCTGGAACAGGTGCTTCACCGGGAAGAGATCGCCGATGACGCGCATCCCACTCGGGATCTGCTCGTTGGGGATGAAGATTCCGGAGAAGAAGTAGAGGGGGAGGATGACGGCGTTGGTGACGGCAGGAGCGGCGTTCTCGCTGGGAATGACGGTCGTCAGGGCGAAGCCGAGGGCGCAGCAGGAAGCGGTGCCGACAATAACGGTCAGAACCAGCCCCGGCAGGGTGTTGCTCGGGATGGTGACGCCGTAGACCAGCCGCCCGATGACCGTGACCGTCACCACCAGCAGGATCGTCACCACCGTTGCCGTCAGGACCCGTCCCGCTAGGTAGACCCACGGCGGCAGGGGCGTGCTTCGGACCCGCTTGAGGAGGCCCTTCTCTCTCAGGATGGTGAAGGTGATGGCCAGGTTGAGGATGGTGGCCGAGACCATGGCCAGGGTGAGGATGCCGGGGACGTAGTAGGTGGCCCCCTTGACCGTGTGGTCGCCGACCTCAGTGGGCTCGTTCCCGAAGATCGAGACGAAGATGAACAGGAAGATCAGGGGCAGGGCCACCGTGAAGAACACGGTGGCCGGTTCCCGCCAGAACTGTTTCTGGTCGTACCGGTACTGATGCCTGATCAGGGCCGCGGTCTTCACGCCGGGGCCTGGTCCACGGTCAGCTCGAGGTACACGTCTTCCAGCGTGGGGCGGTGAACCTCGAGGTCGGGCAGGTCGACGGAGCGGGTCATGGCCCAACCGCAAAGGTCACCCAGGTCCTGGACCGGGGTGCGGCTGGTGAACTCGAGGCGGCCGTTCTGCTCCTCGACTCGAGCGGGGAGATCACCGGGCAGGTCTGCTCGGGTCAGCCCTGACGGGAGGCGGAAGCGGACCACGGTCGTGCTTCCGTCGGACTGGCCCAGCTCCTCGGGCCTGCCTTCGGCCACGATGCGTCCACCCTTGATGATCGCCACCCGGTCGGCCAGGTTCTGGGCCTCGTCCATGTAGTGGGTGGTGAGGAACACGGTCTTGCCCAGCCGTCGCAGGTTGGCGATCATGCCCCACGCACCCCGACGGGCGGCGGGGTCGAATCCGGTGGTGGGCTCGTCGAGGAAGAGGAGCTCCGGATCCCCGACCAGGGCGAGGGCCACGTCGAGCCGGCGCTGC
The DNA here is from genome assembly GCA_046262035.1 of Acidimicrobiales bacterium. Taxonomy (GTDB): domain Bacteria; phylum Actinomycetota; class Acidimicrobiia; order Acidimicrobiales; family AC-14; genus JBHENM01. The sequence goes on from JBHENM010000261.1 coordinate 24,446, forward strand.
TGGCCTCCGGACAGCTTGCCCGCCCGCTGCCCGGCCTGCTCCGTGAGGCCGACCACGTCGATGGTCTCGTCGACCGGGCGTGGGGACGGGTAGTAGCCGGCGTACATGTGCATGGCCTCGCGCACGCTCAGCAGGGACGGCAGCCGGCACTCCTGCAGGACGACGCCCACCCGTGCCCGCCACTCCGGAGTGGCGCGAGCGGGATCGATGCCGAGGACGGTGACCTCGCCGGCCGAGCGATCGCGGTAACCCTCGAGGACCTCCACGGTGGTCGTCTTGCCTGCTCCGTTGGGCCCGAGGAAGGCGAACACCTCGCCCCGCTCCACGGTCAGGTCGATGCCCTGAACCGCCTCGAGGTTGCCGTAGGACTTCCGCAGCCCGCGCACGACGATGACCGGCTCGGACACGTCGGTGATCCTAAGGGCCGGACCGAGGTCGCTTCCCGCCCTTCGGCTTCGGGCCCGCCCGCGGGTTTCGTTTCGCCGGGACCGGGGGTGCCGGAGCGGGCGGGGGCGGCCGAAGGACGAGCATCGCCCCGATGATGGGCAGCAGTCCTACGATCGTCAGCAGCGCGGTGTTCGGCCCCGAGGGCGCGGACTCGTCGGGCTCCGCGGGAGGCGGAACGCGGGTCCCGGCCACGAGGTAGTGGCCGGTGGCCTGCAGGGTCGTGAACCGGCCGTTGGTGTTGCCGAAGGGCCGGGACGGTACCTCCGCCCACTCGGCGCCGTCGGCCGAATAGAGCAGGATCCCGTGGGGCGAGACGGCGGTGAGGGCGATGGTCCCGTCCTTGGCCAGCCTTAGCACCGCCGTCTGGGATGGCAGGTACGTGAGGGTGACCTGGTAGGCGTTGCTCAGGGCGTCGAGGCCCTGGGGGAGCGGCGCCAGCCGGCCGGGATCAACCGGGGCCACCTGCAGCTTGACGCCTGTGTCCGGTGGGTTGGGGGGGACGGAGCCGAGCTCCAGCCCGGCCACGGCCTGATCGTCGCTGGTGGTGACGTTGGTCACCTCCGAGCCCTCAGGCCCGAGGACCACGTCGCGCTCGGCCGAGGCGGGTGGCAGGTTGTCGCGGGCCGATTCCGGCGGGGGCGCCACCCAGCGGTAGGGCTGAGGCGGAGCGAAGCCGTTGAACAGCGGCCGGAAAGGCCTGGACGACAGCAGCTGGGTGGCCACGGCCACGGCCACGTACAGCAGCGCCAGCCCGACGCCGGCCCGGCGGAGGCCGGCCGTCACGGGAGGATGGGGATCGCTCGGAGGGGCTGGGTGGCGAAGGTGGGCGGCCACACCACGGCCTGGGTGCGCTGGTCGACCCACTGCCAGATGACGCTGACCGCAGCGCGGTTCTCGCCGGCGTCCAGCTCCCGGGGACCGGCCAGGTCGAGGCCGGCGCCGTTGGGCAGGCTGCCGGACGGGAGCTTCAGCGACCGGGCGGTGGATGCGACCTCCGGCGGGCGGAGGCCGGGCGAGGCGGGGAGGATGTGACCGAGCAGGGCCCAGGCGTTGGCGAACCCCGACAGGGCGGCGGGGCTCATCTCCTCTCGGTGGCGGTCGGAGAAGCGCTTCTGGGCCCAGGCCAGGGCCTTACGGGCACTGGCGTCCAGGGCGTCCGGGCGGACCCGTGCCGCATCGGGCTTGTCCGACGCGAAGAGGCCGACGGCGCCCGGGCCGAGAGCGGCCGCGAACGCCGGCATGCAGTAGCTGGAGCTCGTCCCGATGCTGGCCCGGAGCGGGAGGCCCTGGGCGATGGTCGCCTGGCGGATGGCCACGCCGTCCTGCAGGTAGGCCGACACGAAGAGCACATCGGGGCGGCTGACGGCGATGGATCGTACGAGCGCCTCGGAGTCCAGATGGTGGACGTCGTAGGGGAACGTCCCCACCAGCTGCTCCCCGCTCGCCTTCGCCTCGGCCGCCGCGCCGAGCCCCACCGAGCGGCCGTAGGCGTCGTCGACGTAGGCCACGGCATAGCGAAGGGGCGCCCCCGGCTCCAGCAAGGGGACGAGCTGCTCCCGCACGAAGGTGACCGCCGCCCGCCCGAGGGCGGCGCCCATGGGTGCCAGCCGGAAGAACGACTCGCCTGCCCCTGCGTCGGGCCCGATCTCGCCGACGGCGCCCGTCTCCCACAGCAGCATCCCGGACCGCCGGGCGGCCACGGCGGCGGGCGCCGAGATGGTGCTCCCGTAGCTGCCGAGGACGAGGTCGACGTCACGCTGGCGCAGTTCCCGCAGGGCGGCCGCGGCCTGGTCGCCGGAGTCCACGTCCACGAGGTCCAGCTCGACAGGGCGCCCGTTGACGCCACCCCGCTCGTTGGCCAGATCCACGGCCAGGCGCGCGCCGTTGGCCTCGTCCACCCCGCCGGGCCCCTGGCGGCCGGATACCGGGTAAATGGCCCCGATTGTGACCGGGTCGGAGCGGTCGGAGGCGGTGCAGGCCGTGGCCGTCACCGTGAGCGCGGTCAGGATCGTGAGCGTCAGGTTCTTGCGCATCTGCACCTCACAGGAGAGCCAGCGTGTTGGCGACGACGTGGGTGACGGCGGGCACCGACCACCTGCCGGTCGCGGCGCGCTGCCAGGACAGGACCAGCCCCGCGGCCAGGTCGAGGGGGAGGACCCAGAGGCCCCAGACGGTGACGTGGGCGACGGCGAACAGGGCGGCGGAGCCGGCGGCGGCTGCGCCCGTTCCCCTTGGGAGGAGCAGGCCGTAGACCAGGCGGCGGAAGAAAACCTCCTCCGCTATGGCGGCGATGGCGTTGAGGGCCAACGCCAGGGCCAGCCCGCTCGCCACCGGCGGCAGGCCGACCAGGAGCCGGCCCACACCGAACGCGGCGCAGCCCAGCGCCAGCGCCGGCCACACCGTTCGCCGGCTGGGTTCGTCCCGGCGGCGAAGCGGCCACAGGGCGCCGGCCAGCCCGAGGGTGAGGAACACGGCCAGTCGCGGGCTGACCGCCGCCCGGTCGTCGGCCAGCAGCCACGGGCGGGCGAGGAGAACCAGCATCCCGCCGGCGACCACGACCAGGCCGGCATTCAGGGGCGGGGCGATCCGGCGCTCGGCGACGACCATTCGATCAGTCCCGAGAGTCGTCGTCGGCTACCGCGCCTTCGGCCTCTTCGCCCTCTTCGACTTCTCCCGCCTCTTCGGCCGCTTCCCGGTCCATCTTCCGCTTGGACCACCGGGCCAGCACGGCGAAGATGATGACGGGCACGAGGATGAAGCTGATCTCGAAGGCGGCGCCGGCCGCGCCGCCGTGAGCCAGAAGGGCAGCGATCGACATCACGCTCCCAACAGGAGGGCGAGGCCTCCGACGGTGAAGAGGACCATGGCCCCCAGCAGCGGGTACTGGGAGCGGGTGGCCGCCTTCTGGCGGAACAGGACGAGGGCCCGGTCATGGGCCATGACCACGCCGGCGACGTGTCCGACCACGATCCCCGCGGCCTGGACGTAGGCGATGGTGGACGTGGAGACGGCGGTGAAGTTCACCGCCTGCCCGGCGGTGCCGAACAGGTTCCATCCTCTTCCCAATGGATCGGACGCCAGGGCAACCGCGCTCTGGCCCTCGAACACGAGCAGCGAGAAGTAGTGGGCGAGGGCGTAGGCGAAGGCGATGGGGACGAGTGAGTGGGCGAAGGCGGAAGTCAGCTCCGGGTGCCGGCGGCGGTGGAGACGGGCGGTGATGCGCATGGCTCCGACGAAGGCGAGCGTCACCACCGACATGGCCCACACCAGTCCGACCGTCGACAGGACGACGTTCTGCCACAGCTCGTAGTCCCTGGTGAGATCGGCCCAGAACCGGGTCCGGCTGAGGCCGTCGAAGCTGGTCGAGCCCAGGGCCACGATCACGATCGCCTGGGCGCCGGCGTCGGGCTTGAGCCCCACCAGACCGGCCAGGGGAGGCCGGGCCCTGATCCGCCCGGCGTCGTCGGCGTAGAGCGGGCCGATGTGGCTCAGGAGGCCGAAGAACACGGTGAAGGCCTCTCCCTGGCGCAGCCAGGCCCTCCCCCATCGAGCGGTGCCGGCCAGCACGACTGCCGTGTAGACGGCGATGGCCACGGCCAGGGTCCGCGGCTCGGCCCGGTACGGATAGATCAGCTCCAGCCACACGAAGGCGACCAGTCCGGCCAGGGCGGGCCAGTGGCCCAACCGGTAGTCCGAAGGCTGACGCCGGTTGGGGCGGAGCCGCTGCCCCAGGGCGGCGAGGGTGTCGAAGGGGTTGAGGATCCGCCAGACGTCGCCCACCAGGGCGGAGACGAGGGTCAGCCCCACCCAGCAGACGACATAGACGAAGACGGGGGCCAGGTTGTCGGCCGTGTCGGGATCGCCGAAGGCGGCGGCCACGAAGACGAGCACGAACAGCCCCAGTCCCAACGCTCGCCCTGCGGCAGCAATGGCCCTGGTTGCCTCACCCGGTTCGAGGAGGACCCGTCCCTCGATCCCGCCCTCGAGGCGGGCCGTCCGCCAGAAGACGGCCAGCCCGGCGAAGGAGATGAGCAGGGCGGCGGCCGCGCCGTAGGCGAACATCCAGATGGGGAGGGGGAGGTCGCCCCGGGACCCCAGGCCGTGAGCGGAAGCCGGTGGGGCGGTGGCCAGGACGGCTCCGGCGGTGAGGGCCGCGACGCCCCCGCCCCGCCGGAGCCGGCTCATGGTCGCACCTCCAAGGTGGTGACCCGCCGGCGCGAGTGCTCGAGCTCCACCTCGAACACGCCCGGGATGTCCGCCGGGAACCTCAACTCGGCGATCTTGCCGGGACCAACGGCGGCCGTGTGGTCGTACCCGTGGACGTGGAGCTCGTCGGCCTCGTCGCTGGTCACCCGCAGGAAGACTTGATCGCCGAGCTCCACCGTGTGCCGGGACGGCCCCTCGACGGAGCCGCCGCTGACGGTGAAGGACACGGCGGCTGGCGCGGTGGTGCTCGTGGCGGGACCGGCGGCGGGCGTGACTGCGGGCGCCGCCGCGGTCGTCCCGGCGCCGGAGCTGGGAGTCGACGGCTCGTCGTCGCCTCCGCAGGCGGCCAGAACCAGGGTCAGGGGGAGGGCGAGCGCGGCCAGCCGCGCCCGACGGGCAACCGTCATGAAGGATCCTCCGGTTTGTCGACGGCGTTGGACTGTCAGCCAGCGACGATCAGAGGGGGAGCTCGTGCGGGAAGGGTGAGACGGGGACGCCAGCGGGGAGAAGCCGCCACCGGCCGCAGGGGCGCCGAGGCCGACGCGGTCACTATTAGCGGCGACAGCCGGGACCGGGATACGAGCCGGGCGCCTACCGCGCAGGCCGAGCGCAGCAGGACTACCGCGCCGGCGGCCACCACCAGCTGGGCCGCCAAGGCGAGCCAGAGCGGCCGTGACGACAGCATCGCCGTGAAGGGGTGACCTGCCACCAGGCTCTCGGTGGACTCCTGAAAGAGCAGCGCGGTCCACTGGAGGGCCAGGACGCGCCCGAAGGGCATCCCCGTGGCCGGCCGGTCCCCGACCATGCTCCACAGGACGGCGAGGAGGGCCAGTGGCGCGGCGACGGCCGTAGCCAGGCTCACATAGCCGTGGGCGGCGGCCGACGAGTGGCTGTGGCCGGCGCCCGCGTACCCGACGGCGTGGGCGCCGAGGACCCCTGCGGGCAGGAGCAGCAGAACGGCGAGCCGGCCCTGCCTCATCGACACGGCCGCAGCCTACGTCCGGTCTCAGACGACGCCGACAATGGTGACCTTTCCCTTGATGTCGTCGACCTTGAGGCTGACCGTGTGCGGCCCCTCACTGTCCGTCAGCTGGCACTCGAAGGTGCTGCCCACGTCGGCTATCCGCACGCGCTCCGGGCCGCAATCGACCTGAGCGTCGGGCTCGGTGGCCAGCCGTTTAACGAAGTCCACCAGCCGGGGGACGGACAGGATGGCCTTGGCCGGGCGGAGGTCGTAGCGGCCGGTCTGGTTCCTGGGGTTCACGTCGGCCATGGTGACGACGTACGGCGCGACCACACCCTCGACCACGACCGTGCATTCGAAGGTCACGCCCTCGGCGACGACGACCTGGGCGGGGCAGGATGCGGCCCCCACTTCGAAGTCGGGGCTGGCCCGCCGTTGGGTGTTCACCAGCAGCTGCTCGACCTCCTGGGTGTCGACCAGCTTCTCGGGCGCCGCTGTTGGCTCCTCACTGTCCGATGTAGATCCCCCGCAGCCCGCTCCGGCCGTGACCGCGCTTCCGAGGAGGATCGCGGCGCGGAGCAGGCGCGCCCGCATCAATCGTTGTCGGGGAGGTACTCACCGCTCTCGTAGTACTCGAAGAGCTGGGTGAAGCCGGGATAGTCGTAGACCACCAGCTCGTCACCTTCCCACTGCGTGCCCAGCTCCTCGGCCGTCCCCACGTCGCTCATGCCCGGGGCTCCTTCGCCGACCAGCGGAAGGCGACCATCCCCTTCTGCCGAGTCCCGAGCACCACCCGGCCGCTCGATGCCTTCTGTTGCCGTGTCGACACGTCCGGGATGCTACCTCCGGCTCCGGCTCACGAAACTCGCGAGGGCAGGCCCCAGCGGGTCCCGAGCCACGCCCTCCTCGGTGACGATGGCCGTGACCAGACGTGCCGGGGTGACGTCGAAGGCCCGGTTGTCGGCGCTCGTGCCATCGGGGGCGACGGAGTGGCCGCCGACGGACGTGACCTCCTCGGACGAGCGCTGCTCGATGGGGATGTCGGCGCCGGTGGTGCACGTCAGATCCACGGTGGACGTCGGAGCGGCCACGTAGAAGGGGACGCCGTGGTGGTGAGCGAGGACGGCGAGGCCGTAGGTGCCGACCTTGTTGGCGACGTCCCCGTTGGCGGCAATCCGGTCGGCCCCCACCACCACGCAGTCGACTTCCCCGTTGCCCATGAGGGAGGCGGCCATGACGTCGGCGACCAAGGTGGCAGGCACACCCAGGCGCCCCAACTCCCAGGCCGTGAGGCGGGCTCCCTGGAGGGCGGGCCGGGTCTCGCCCACCCATACCGCCAGGTCCCGCCCCTCCTCGTGGGCGGAACGAATCACGCCGAGGGCGGTGCCGTAGCCGGCGCAGGCGAGGGCTCCCGCGTTGCAGTGGGTGTAGACCCGCGCCCCCTGGCCGAGGAGCGGCGCGCCCCAAGCCGACAGCCGGCGGTTGCAGGAGATGTCGTCGGCGGCGATGCGATGCGCCTCGACGAGGGGATCGGGCGCGGCCAGGGCCCGCTCGATGCCCCAAGCTAGGTTGACGGCCGTCGGACGCGTGGCCACCAGACGGGCGGCCGCCTCCTCGACAGGAACGCCGGTGGCTGCGGCCAGGGCCACGCCCATGGCCCCCGCCACCCCGAGGGCGGGAGCACCCCGCACGGCCATGGTGCGGATGGCCTCGCAGAGCTCGTCCACCGTGGCCACGTCGAGGAAGACCAGGTCACCCGGCAGCCGGCGCTGGTCGATCATCCGCACCCGCCCCTCGCGCCACTCGATGGTCGAAGGGATGGGATCGGCGGCCGCGGTCACGACAGGGCCTTGAGAACGGCCCGGACGCTCTCGCCGATCCCGCCGGCGGCGGAGTACGCCCGGGACCCGAGCAGCAGGATCAGCCCGTCGCCTCCGCCGGCAGCCGCTTGTTCCGTGGCGTTGTCGGGCCCGATCCCTCCTCCGAGGAGCCCCCACGACGGCCGGACGCCGGGAAGCGGCTCACGGGCGGCCCCGAGGTTGGCGCTCACCTCGTCCCGGGTCTCGAAGAGCTTTCCTCCGAAGGCCCCGGCAATGACGAAGTCGGCGCCACACAACCGGAACAGGCGGGTCAGGACGGCCCCGGTGAGGCCGAAATCGGGGTTTCGGCACCACGGCCCCGACCCGGCGCGGTGGACGAGGATGGGCACGCCCAGCTCGGCCTGCCTGAGGGCCAGAACGCTGTCCAGACCCTGGGCGACAGCGTTGACCATCACCCCTGTGGCCCCGAGCGACACCGCTCGACGGGCTCGCTCGATGAGAGAGGCAGACGGGCCGGTGACGTTGGCGCAGTAGACGGTATCGGGCGGTAGCACCTGAGCCACAACTCGGACCCGATCCTCGAGGGGGCACCAGTCGGGGTCGCCCAGTAGCTCGTCGTCCTTGATCAGCCAGGCGCCGGCGCCCGTTGCCTGCTCGACGACGGCGGCCACCTCGGTGGGAGAAAGACCGAGGGACGGCTTCACGATCACTCCGACCCGTACTCCGGGCGCGGCGCCGAAAGCGGGACCGGGGAGCAGGCCGGTGGGCAGTTCGAGGTCGACCAACCGGCACCGGCTGAAGGCAGCCGTCTCCGAGGCCTCTCCGGCAACGAGGGACGAGACGAGGAGGGGGACGTTGGCGCCCCAGTTGGCGTCCGGGAACTCGATCACGGCCCGGCCCCCGGTGTCGGACACGACCCGGCCGCGCACGAAGTCCGGGCCCCCCTCCATGCCGGATGACTCCTCGATGGCCAGGGCTTCCGCCGAGCCCGGAGGTTCGAGTTCGAACGTGGCCCGGATCACGGGCGGAGCCTACGGTCGATGACGGCGGTGAGAGGTACGATCCGGCGTGAGCTTTCAGGCGTCGGACTTGGGTTCGATCCTCGAAAACGGTCGGGAACGGGCCGGCCTGGGCGTGAGTGACCTGTGGATGCGGTACGTCGGAAACGGCGGGATGGCCACGCTGTCCCAGATGGAGTGCTACCTCGCCGGGGCCACTCGCCCCAGCCGGCTCGAGTACGACGTCCTCGTTTCTGCTCTGAACGATCAGTTCATCGACATGCGACTGAACTCGCCCATCCCGTACTTCCACGAGCTCGGGTGAGCCGGCCGGTGACCTGGCCGTGACCCCGCCGGTGTCGTCCACCACGGGGGTTGACGCTGCGGCTGCTCGGGCCGCGGTGGTAGCCATGGTGGCCCCGGTGACGTCCATGCTCCGGAACGTGACCCGCCCGAACGCGCCGGCCCTGGGGGAGTGGGACCTCACCGAGGTCGCCGTGCACCTCTCTCACTCCCTCGACGCCATCAGCGGGGTGGCCAAGGGCGGAGGTTCCATCCTCAAGGACATCTGGGACCTGCCCAAGCTGAGCGGAGCGTTGGTGGGGGGGGAGGCGGAGCGAGACCTGGGGAAGCTGGCCGACCGGATCGAAGCCACGGTGGCCGAGTTCATTCCCCTCGTCGGCGCCGCCGACGAAGGGGTGGCCCACGCCTGGCTGATCGGCGGTATCCAGTTTCCCGTCTCAACCCTGGTGTGCCAGGCCCTCAACGAGCTGGTCGTCCACGGCTACGACATCGCCCAGGCCGAAGGAGCCCCGTGGCCGATCGATCGAGCCCACGCCACGTTGATCCTGCTCGGGTTCGTGTTCCCGGCGCTGAACAGCCTCGGGGGAGCCATGGTCGAGCAGGAGGCGGCGGGGGACACGCGGGCCATCCTCGAAGTCCGCCTCCGGGGCGGAGGCCGCGCCTACTTCCACTTCGATCGGGGCGACTTCGCCATCACCGACGGCCCCGGCGGGCGGGTCGACTGTCACCTGTCGGTGGACCCCGTCGCCTTCATGCTGGTGGCCTGGGGGCGGACGAGTCAGTGGCCGGCCATCGCCCGGGGGCAGCTCCTGGCGTGGGGACGGCGGCCCTGGTTGGGGCTGAAGCTGCGGGGCATGCTCCGGAACCCCTAGCGACCTTCGGCCACCAGCCGACTTGGCCGCCTCCGGCGGCGCGAGCGGCCGGTGGCAGACCTGCCTGACTCGCCCGAATGGGTCGGTCAAGCGCGCTAGAAGGCCAGAACGTGACGCCCGTCACTCTGCGAACGCGCGGGCTGAGACGGCGATGCGGGGCTCGAGCCGTCAGGGTCACCCCCATAGGTTCGGGTGACTGGGGGGACAATGGGCACGGCGGCAAGCACGGCAGAGTTGGAGCGCGTCGCGGCGCCGTCGCCAGGCGGGGAGCGCTGGTCCCGGCGGGACCGAAGCCCGAGGCGTCCGGAGAGGCTGAGAGCGACTCCCAGGATCGAGCGGTTCCTGGCCGGCAACCGCCTTCCGACCCCGTTCGTGGTCCTCGATCTGGATGTGGTCGTCGAGCGCTACCGACGCCTGGCCGCGGCCCTGCCCATGGCCAGCATCCACTACGCGGTGAAGGCGAACCCAGCCGACGAGATTCTTCGCCTGCTGGTCCGCATGGGATCGAGGTTCGACGTGGCCAGCCCGGGGGAGATCGAGCTGTGCCTTCAGGCCGGGGCCCGTCCCGAACACATTTCCTACGGGAACACGGTCAAGAAGCAGCGGGACATCGCCGAGGCCTACCGGCGCGGAATCCGCCTGTTCGCCTTCGACAGTGCCGCCGAGCTGGCCAAGATCGCCGAGTCGGCCCCCGGTTCCACGGCCTTCTGCCGGGTTACCACCGACGGCGCCGGCGCCGACTGGCCCCTGTCGCGTAAGTTCGGGTGCGACCCCGGCACCGCCGCCCGGTTGGCCGTAGCTGCATCCCGGGCCGGTCTCCGTGTCGGGTTCTCGTTCCACGTCGGCTCGCAACAGCGGGATGTCCAGGCGTGGGATCCCGTCCTTTCCCTGGTCGGTCGCATGTTCGCCGATCTGCGTAGGCATGACGTGGAGCCGGCGCTGGTCAACATCGGGGGCGGCTTCCCGGGTCAGTACCTCGACCGCATGCCACCGGTCGAGGAGTACGGCCGGGCCATCGCCCGATCGCTGCACCGTCACCTCGGCCCCCGCCTTCCCGAGGTGATCGCCGAGCCCGGTCGTTACCTCGTCGCCGACGCAGGCGTGTTGCAGTCCGAGGTGGTCCTGGTGTGCCGAAAGTCCGAGGAGGACCGGCAGCGTTGGGTCTACCTTGACATCGGAATGTTCGGCGGCCTGGCCGAGGTGATGGAGGAAGCCATCCGGTACCGGATCCGCACCCCTCATGACGGGGAACCCACGGGGCCGGTGGCCATCGCCGGGCCCACGTGCGACAGCGCCGACGTGCTCTACGAGCGGACCGACTACCGGCTGCCCCTGGCCCTCACCGCCGGAGACCGGGTCGAGCTGATGTCGACCGGCGCCTACACGACCACTTACTCGAGTGTGGGGTTCAACGGGCTGGCGCCGCTGCGGGCGCACTACCTGCCCGAAACCGGCGATGCTGCGGCGTGAACGCCGCGACCGGGGGTCCTCCCCGGTTCGCGTCCTGAGGAACCCAGCCCTCCGCTGGCTGCTGGCCGGGCACGCCCTCTCGTCCACAGGCCAAACCCTCGGCCTGGCCGCGGTGAGCGTGGCCGTCTACCGGACGACAGGGTCCACGGCGTGGGTCGCGGCGGCGGCGTCGGCGCAGTTCCTGCCGCCCCTGCTGCTCTCGGGCCTGGCCGGGGTCATGGCCGATCGCACCGACCGGATGGCTCTCCTGGCCAGGACCAGCTCCGCCCGTGCCTTCGTGGTCCTGGCCCTGGCCGCCGCGGTCGCCATCCCCCTGCCTGCTCCCGCCCTACTGGCCCTGGTCCTGGCCGTGGCCGCGCTCGGGACTCCCGCCTATCCGGCCGTGGTGGCCGGCGTGCGCACCCTGGTCCCACCGGCGGAGCTGGTGGCGGCCACGGCTTCGGTCGCCACGGTGGACAACGCCGCCTTCGTCCTGGGTCCTGCCCTCGGCGGGGCGCTCCTCATCGCCGGCTCGCCGGTGCTGGTCCTGATGTTGAACGCGGCCGTGTTCGGAGCGGCCTGGTCCTGCGCCCGAACGGCCCACCGCCACGCCCCGGAGGTGGTGTCGCGGCCGGTGGACGACGGGAACCGGGGCCTGGGCGGACGGCTGGCGGAGGCGTTCCACGCCATCTCCCGGTCACCGCGGGTGGCCGCGCCCGTAGTCCTCCTGGTCGCCGGGAACCTTCTCTACGGCTTCTTCGTGGTCCTGCTCGTCCCGGTGACGGCCAGCCTGTTGGGCACCGGGAAAGCCGGCTACGGCGAGCTGACCCTGGCCTTCGGAGCCGGCACTTTCGCGGCCTTGCTCTTGACCGGCCGCTTGTCGGGCCGGGACGGTTCCCCCATGGTCCACGTCCTGGCTGTGGTCGCGACCGGGGCCACGTTCGCCCTGCTGGCGGCGGCGCCTTCCCGCCCGGCGGCGTTCTGCCTCATGGCGGTGTCGGGCGGGGCCAGCATGGTGACCGACGTCCTGGCCACGAGCTGGCTTCAACGGAGCCTGCCCGACCGCCTGGTGGGTGGGGTGTTCGGGGTCATCGAGTCGATGCTCCTGGCCGCCATCCTCCTCGGGTCGTGGGTGGCGCCGATCCTCGTGCGGGGGGCCGGCCTGCGACCGGCCGTCGTCGTCGTCGGACTGGGGGTCTCCCTGCTCAGCCTGGCCACGGCCGGCTCGCTGTTCCTTCGCGGGCAGCGCTCCCCGATCCCTGGTTCTTCTGTTCTCTCGCTCGCCGGCGTCGCCGGCGGACAACAACCGGAGGTGTTCTGAATGGTCCCCAGTCGTCGCGTTCTCATTCTCGGCTGTGGCTCGGTGGCTCAGGCGACCCTGCCGCTCCTTCTCGACCAGCTCCCAACCGACCCGAGGACGGTCACGGTGATGGCCCCCGAGAACGGTAGAGAACACATCCGGACTAGCCTTCAGCGCGGCGTCCGGTACGAGCAGGCGTCCGTCACCAGGGAGAACCTCCCGGAGATCTTGGGCGCTCACGTCGGGTCCGGCGATCTGCTCATCGACCTGGCGTGGAACATCGACACGGCGACCATCGTCTCGTGGTGCCATGACCACGGTGTCCTCTACCTGAACACGTCGGTCGAGGTCTGGGACCCCTACGAGGGGGGAGCGGCCCGGCACCCGGTCGACCGCACCCTGTACGCCCGTCACCTGCGCCTGCGGGAGATGAAATCAGCTTGGGACCGGCCCGGTCCCACGGCCGTGGTCGAGCACGGGGCCAACCCCGGCCTGGTCTCGCACTTCACCAAGCAGGCCCTCACCGAGATCGCGGCCGAGGTCATCCGGGAGGATCCGGCGGCGGAGCTCGCCACCTCTCTGGAAGAGGCGCGGGAGGAGGGCGCCTACAACACCCTCGCCCAGCTTCTCGGTGTCCGCACGATTCACATCTCCGAGCGCGACACGCAGATCACGTCGATTCCCAAGCGGGTGGACGAGTTCGTCAACACCTGGAGCGTCGAGGGCTTCTACGAGGAAGGCATCGCCACGGCCGAGATGGGGTGGGGGACCCATGAGCGGACGCTGCCGGCAGGGGCCTTCACCCATGCAGAGGGGCCGGGCAACCAGATCTGCCTGGCCCGACCGGGGATGAAGACGTGGGTCCGGTCGTGGGTCCCGAGTGGCGAGATCACGGGCATGGTCGTCCGCCACGGCGAGGCGTTCACCATCTCGGACCAGCTGACCGTGTGGAACGGCCGCGGGGCGGCCTACCGGCCGACCGTCCACTACGCCTACTGCCCGGCCGACGTGGCCATTGCCTCCCTTCACGAGCTCGAGATGCGGCGCTTCCGCCTTCAGCCCGACCAGCGCATCCTCCGGGACCACGAGATCGTCTCCGGTCACGACGAGCTGGGCGTGCTGCTGCTCGGACACCGCCTCAACGGCTGGTGGACGGGGACGGTCCTGACCATCGACGAGTCCCGGCGGCTGCTGCCGGGCCACAACGCCACCACGCTGCAGGTGGCGGCGTCGATCCTCGGGGCCGTGCGCTGGATGCTGGCCCATCCCGATCGGGGCGTTCTCGTTCCCGACGACCTGCCCTGGGCCGACGTCTTGGAGACGGCCCGGCCGTGGCTGGGTGACATCGTGTCCTGCCGGACGGACTGGAACCCGTCGACCAGCAGGGTGAACCTCTTCGACGGATGGGACGGCGACCGTCCTGATCCGGACGACGCCTGGCAATTCGCCAGCTTCCGGGCGTGACCGGACGAGCGTAGGGGTAACCCAGGCCCGGGCGTTAGGGTCCGAGTGACGTGAGCCGCCGGCGAATAGGTGTAGCAGGAGCACTCCTGTTCGCGGTGACGTGGGCCGCTATCCCGGCCGGCGCCCAGACGTCTTCAGCCGCGCAGGACGCCCACGTGAGGGGGTGGTCGAGCGACAAAACGGCGACCCCGCGGTTGGCGTTCCGGTGAACGTCGTGGGCATCGATCACCCCGGTTTCGCGGGGATCCTGTTCGCTCTGTTTTCCCTGGGGCTGGGGTGCCTGGCCGACTCGTCCGTATGCACCGGGAGCCAGTATGACGTCGCGGACACGACCACCGACGCCGGCGGCCGGTACCGAGGCGTCCTGCCGCGGTCGTACGTGCCGGGAACCGAAACCGACACCGACTGGGTGGTGACCGCCACTCTTCCGGCGTCCGAGGGTGAGCTCGTCGGGCCATCGTCCTCGTCGAGTTCGAGGTGAACACGCCCA
>JBHENM010000262.1:0-2737 GCA_046262035.1 Acidimicrobiales bacterium
GGCGCCGGCACGACCGGTCCTCGACGCTTACCGCGCCCTGGGGACGTGGCTGGCCGAGCGGCCCCGCACAACCCGCTTGCCCGACACCGAGGTGCCCATGGAGGTGGTCACCGCCTCCTGGGAGCGCCACGTGAGGGACCAGGAGACGGGGATTGTCGACCGGGCGGCCTACGCGTGCTGCGTACTCGACCGTCTGCGAGTCGGGCTCCGCAGACGCGAGGTGTACGCCCCGGGCAGCGTCCGCTGGGGGGACCCCCGGGCCGAGCTGTTGTCGCCCGAGACGTGGGAGCAACGCCGGGAGCAGGCGTGCGAGGACCTGGCGCTGGACACCGACCCGGCCAGGGTCGAGGCCAACCTGGCCCAGACCCTCGACTCGGCGTGGCGGCGGACGGCCGACGGGATGGCGGCCAACCCCGATCTCCGCATTGAGCACCGTGACGGGGCCGACCGGATCGTCGTCACCCCCCTCGACGCTGTCGACGAGCCGGCATCGCTGGTCCAGCTGCGAGGGATGGTCGAGGCGTTGCTGCCCGAGGTCGAGATCGCCGACCTGCCCCTGGAGGTGCACGGCTGGACCGGCTTCCTCGACGAGTACACCCACATCAGCGGCGCCCCGTCACGAGCCGCTGGGCTGGTGGAGTCGCTGTCGGCGCTGCTCGTCTCGGAGGCATGCAACGTCGGCCTCACGCCAGTCGTCGACGACGACTACCCCCCTCTGACGCGCGACCGGCTGAACTGGACGGCGCACAACTACTTCCGCTCGGCCACCCACGCCGCGGCCAACACCCGCCTGTTCGACTACCACGCCGACCTCGACCTGGCCCGTGACGCGTGGGGCGGCGGGGAGATGGCGTCGGCCGACGGCATGCGCTTCGTCATCCCGGTCACGACGATCCACGCCGGCTACAACCCCCGCTACTTCGGCCGCCAGCGGGGCTCGACGCTCTACACTTGGATGGCCGACACCCATTCCTCGTTCCACCAGACGCTGATCCCCGGTACCGAAAGGGACAGCCTCTACGCCCTCGACGGCCTGATGGCCAACCAGACGGTGGTACGCCCCGACACCGTGTCGACCGACACCGCCGGGGCGTCGGAGGTCGTCTTCGCCCTCGCTTGGGCCCTCGGCTACCGCTACGGGCCACGCCTGGCCGACCTGGCCGACCACCGGCTTTGGGTGATCGACGCCCGCGCTGACTACGGACCGCTGCAAGGCCTGGCCCGAAACCGCGCCAACACGTCGATAATCGCCAACCAGTGGGACCAGATCTGTCGCCTCGCAGCCTCGCTGGAAGCCCGGACCGTCGCACCCTCGGCCATCCTGCGCTCCCTCCAGCGGGGACCGAACCCTTCCAGCCTGGGGCGGGCCCTAGCCGAGCTGGGCCGGATCATCAAGACCCTCCACGTCCTCGACTACTGCCACGACCCCGTGTACCGACGGGCCATCCACCGCATCCTGGTCCGGGGCGAGAGCCGCAACAGCCTGGCCCGAGACACCTTCCACGGGGGGCGGGGTCAACTGCGCCAGCACTACCAGGCCGGCCAGGAGAACCAGCTGGGGGCACTGGGGCTCATGGTCAACGTCATCGTGCTGTGGCAGACCGTGTACATCCAGGCCGCCATCGACCACCTTGCCGCCAAGGGGCACAAGATCGATCGGGCGGACGTAGCCCGGCTCTCTCCTCTCGGACACCCGACCATCAACCTCAACGGCCGCTATCGAACCACGAGCCGGGCGACCAGCGGCGGGTTGCGGCCCCTTCGAAGGGCCGGGTGACCAAGATGGCCGAGACTCCCGACACCGAGGGTGCGGACATGGGCGAGGTCGCCGAGGCTGCCCACGCCGGCCAGCAGCTGCAGCGCCTGCGTGAGGCCGCGGGCATGACCGTCGAGGAGCTGGCCGAGCGGGCCGGGGTCGATGTTGAGTGGCTCAGGCGGATCGAGGCCGGCGAGGGCACCCACGACGTGCTCTACAGCCAGTGGATGGCCCTGGTCCGAGCGACCCAGCCTCCTCGGCCCGAGTGGTGGGACGACGGCTACGAGCACGACCTGAGCCTGCCGCCCGATGGCCACCGAGAGCCGACGACAGACAGTGGTCGGCGCTACTGGGCCCGGGTGGCGGCGGTGGCGGCCGAGATCGAGGAGCACTACGGCCGTGGCCGAACCGGCTGACCCCGATCGCCAGCTCGAGAAGCTGTGCCGGATCCTCAACTACTTCCGCGTGGGCTACATCGTGTTCGGGAGTCACGTGGCCAGGCTCAACGGCGTGCCCGTGGAGACCGTCGACGTCGACGTCGTGCCGGCCCGCATGGTCGACAACCTCACCCGCCTCGCCGAGGCTCTAAACCTGCTGCGGCCCCGGTGGCGGGTCGAGGGCATCCCCGAGGGCATGAAGATCGACGGCGGTCTGGAAGCCCGCCACTTTCTGGGCGACTCAGCCGCCATCGGCCTGGTCACCCGCCTGGGGCGGTCGAACGTGGTCCTGGAGCCCAGGGGCTTCGAGGCCGGCTACTCCGCGCTGATGGCCGGGTCGACTCGGGTGCGCCGAGGCGATGTCGAGATCCGGGTCGGGGGGCTCGCCGACCTCATCCGGTCGAAGGAACTACTGCGCCGGGCCAAGGACATCGAGCACCTGGCCGTCCTGTACGAGCGGTTCCCCGAGCTTGCCACCGAGTCGCAACCCGAGCCCCCCGACCCCCAGTGACCGGCCGCCGCGTTCAGGATCCTGCACGGATCC
>JBHENM010000263.1:0-9389 GCA_046262035.1 Acidimicrobiales bacterium
CCTTCGAGGTAGCGCACCACGGCGATGGCCGCGGCGGCGGCGTTGCCGTCGCGACTGCCGAGCGTGGTGACGCTGACGATCACGGCGGCAACGTATGGCTCCAGGGCTCGCCCGCGGTTCGACTCCCGGTTTGCGAATATCCCGCCCTCAGGGACGCCGACGCTCGGCCCGCCTTCGAGAACTTGCTGGTCAGCGATACCGGGCGGGTTCGGCGACGGAGACTCGCGGCGGCACGAAAATAGCGCGGTATGGCGGTGAGGTCACGACGAGCAACTCTCGCTGAAAGCGAGAGTTGCAAGTGTGTCTCCCTGAGGTCGGCCGGCAAGATCGACAATCCTTATCCTCGTCGATAGTGCCGGTCCGACTGTGCTTCGTCTTTGATCTACCCATCAGCTGGTCCAGCTGATGGTCGAGTGGGAAGTCTGGCTCGCTTGGGCTCGACGGTCGAGACTCGAAGGTGGTGGGCAAGTCGATGGGCTCGCGGTCAGCTTGGGGCTGACGCTTGGGCTCGACGGTCGATCGGATACTGATGAGGGCCTATCGGTCGGCCGGGTCGGCTCGACATCATGGGAACGGTGGCGAGCCTGACAAGACACATCGGAGCGAACGTGAAGGCGGGTCGTGAGCAGCAGGGGTTGTCTCGACGCGAGCTGCTGAGCACGACGCCAATGGCCGCCGCCTTGCTCATTCAAGTCAACCACGACGACCGCCCCCCACCGGGAAGCAACAACCCAAGAGGTACCTGTCGGAACACTTACCCATCGCCATGGTGGCGGCGCCGGGTCCGCCCATCGGCGGTCGATGCGTAGCGACCGAAGGCGGCCTGGGCCACGCCGATCTGGCGGGCAACGAAGCCACGACCTCACGTGGGGCGGCGGCGAGATCGGCCGGCACGAACCCGAGGAAGCCGAGTGTGCAGAGCTGGACGGCGAGGCCGATGCGCTCCTCCGCTCGCCGGTGGGACCGGACCCAGGGGCGGTCCTCCAGCGACAGGGTGAAGTGGGCCACCAGGTCGCTGCGGACCACGTGGGGCGGCCACGTCGACAGGCGCTCCAGCTCGTCGTCGGGCAGGACCTGCCGGGCACGGAGGTCAGGCCGTGGAGCCGGCGCTAAGGTTTCGACCAGCACGGCCTCGAGCGCGGCGTCCTTGTCGGCCTGGGACGGCAGGCTGTAGCGGCGGGTGGTGTCCAGTCGCCGGTGCCCGGCGATCTCGGCCACGAGCACGACGTCCGCCCCCCAGCGGATCAAGTTGGTCACGCAGGTGTGGCGCAGCACGTGGGAGGCAGCTCGAGCTTCGCCTCCGCCGCCAGGCGGCGCACGACCAGGTCGACGGCCCGGGGGCTGATCCGTCCCCCTGAACGCGACAGCCAGAGGGCGCCGGTGTTTTCGATGCCCCGGCCCGCGCCGCTAGGCGGCCCAGCTGGTCGGCCCAGGCCACCAGCCACTCGTCGAGCGCCTTGCGGCACGCGCTGTTGAGCGGCACCTCACGGTAGGCGTCGCCCTTGTCGCTACGGACCCGCACCCGACCCCGGCGCGCCGACATCTCCACGTCGTCGAGGTCGAGAGCGGACAGCTCGGACAACCGCAGGGCGGCGTAGAAGAACACGGTGGCGATGGCCCGGTCCCGCGCTGACGGGCAGGTCTCGACGGCGCGCAGGAACGCCCGTTGGTCGGCCTCCTCGAGGGCCCGGGGCGCGACCTGGGCCAGCTCCTCGCGGGGGACGTCGGGGCGGCCGCCGCCGAGCGAGCGGTAGAGGTTGTCGATGGCGGCCAGGGACTGGTTCACCGACGTCGGCGCCCACCGGCGCGCCGTCTTGACATGGTGCTTGTAGTCCCGCACCGCCCAGTCCCGGACGCGCCCGTCGACCAACGCCGCCGCTCCATGCTCGGACGACGCCAGCCACGAGAGGAACGTGCGCACCTGGGCCAGGTAGGCGTCTCTCGACCGCTGGGAGAGTGGCTGGCGCTTCAGCCACCGGGCGTACTCGTCGAGCACGGCCCCGGCGTCCAGCGCCTCCCGCGTCGCCCCTACGGCCTTCTTCGCTCGGCCCGCCATCGCCCCTCCCTGTTAGTGGAAGCACTTTCGCCGGGCTACAACCCGGCCGGCGGCCACGTAGTGGAAGTTCACGGCAGATGTGCTTCCACTAAGCTCATTTAGAGGAAGCATCTTGGAGCACCGTCATCACTTCCTCCTGGTACGCATAGGGAGCCTTCCTGGTCGGGGCCGATCTGGTGGATGAGGATCTGGTTGCGGCGGGCGTCTGGATCGAACCTTCCACCTCGCCACCACGCACACGGCGGCCTGTGGGTGCACTACATGCGGCTGCTGTCAGTGGTCTTCCGCTGAGCCAAGACGGGCGACGGCAACCAGGTAGGTGGCGAGGGCGAGGAGGAACACCACGAACCAGGTGAGGTTGCGCCCGGGAACGAAGTGGGTGCTGATGTGGCCGAGGAACAGGTCCATCCAACGTTCGTGGGCCACGCCCCCGGTGAAGAGGAAGTCGGGGAACATGGCCACGAGGTGGGCCAGGAAAGGCCACACCAGTGGCAGCGGCACCGGTCTGTGGGTTCGAGCGGTGACCGCGGCCATCACCAGCAGTGCCGCCGCTGAGCCGACGAAGAAGTGTGTGAACCAGTGGAAGCGGGCGTCGTGACCCCGGTAGGAGGCGTAGAGGCCGACTTCGGCCACCACGGCGATGAGGCACCACAGGCACACTCGCAGGGCGGCGGGTGGCTGTACGGCTGTGCCCGAGGCGGTCATGGCAGAGCATCCACGATGGTCTTGACTTCGCTGAGCTGCTCAGCCATGACGGGGTCAAGGGTGCGGTAGCGGATGGTGCCGGCGCCGTCGACCACGGTGTAGCCCACCGGCGGACCGCCGCCCCTAGGGGTTCGCATGCCGTATGCCGCTGCCAAGGCGCCGTCGGGATCGCTGACGATCCCCGCGGCGCCGACACAGCTGGGCGCCTCACGGCCGTTGACGTTCACCACCACCGCTGTCGCCTCTCGCTGCAGAGGGTTCTGCACGAGCGCCCGGCACAGCTCGGAGAGGCGCTCTGTCCGCTCGAAGAACACCACTGTCGGCCGGGCGCGCCCGGGAATGCCTGGCGCTACCGGGGGTGCGGGAACGGGGAGGTCGCCGGCGTCGAGGAACCCTGGGCGCTGCCAGGCCGGATCCGGGTCGTCGAGCGGTTCTCGTGCCGCTCGGGCAACGGCGAGCAGCACCCCGAGGACGATTGCCACGGTCACCCAGATGACGACTAGCTGCCTCGCTGCTCGGTGCGGGCTGTCCGTCGGCGTCCGAGCGGCACGGCGACCGTCAGCGGCCTTCACGGGACCCGCCGAGTCGCGGACCGAACAGCTCGTGACTGCCCGTTGCGGCTCGAACACCGGCTATGTCTGCTCGAAATAACGGGGCTGGCAGCTGCGGGACACATCCGCTACACGATTTCCAACTGCAACGACCGTCGGACGGGCGTCGAGACGGCGATACCGAATCCCGGCGGCTGAGACAACGAACGTACCTACGCTGATCAACGGGCGCCGGGAGAAGCATCATTGAGCGCTGTCATGAGTTCTTTCTCGTAGAAGCGTAGGAAACCTTCCTGGTCGGGGCCGATCTGGTGGATGAGGATCTGGTTGAAGCCTGCTTTGGCGTAGATGGCGATGAGGTCGAGGTGCCGTTGGGGGTCGGGGCCGAGGGCGATGGTCTCGACGATGTCGTCGGGGCGAGCGAGGGTGAGGACCTGGGCGAAGTCTTTGGGGTGGGCGAGCTCGGTGATGGCCGTCCCCTTGAGGGCGGCGTTCGGCCACCATCGGGTGGCTGTCTGGCGTGCTTGGTCCTCGGTGGCGGCCCAGCACACGTGGATCTGGGCGACCCGGGGCTTGCTGGCGCCGCCTGCCCCTTCGAAGGTGTCGACGTGCAGGCTGGACGGGATGACACCGAAGAACCCGTCACCGATGCGGCCGGCCAGTTCTGCGCTCTTGGTTGACGAGCCGGCCACGACGATGGGTGGTGGTCGCTCCGGTCGGGTGAACAGCTGGGCCTGTTCCACGGTGTAGTGGGCGCCGTGGTGCTCGACCGGTTCGCCTTCCCACAGTCGGCGGATGATGCTGACCGCTTCCTCCAGCATCTCTCGGCGCACGTCGGGGCGGGGCCAGTGGACGCCGGTGATGTGTTCGTTGAGGCGTTCCCCGGTGCCGACGCCCAGGAAGAAGCGGCCGTCGAGCATGACGGCGGCGGTGGCGGCGGCGTGAGCGACGATGGCCGGGTGCATGCGGATGAGGGGGGCGGTGACGCCCGTGCCGACGCAAAGCTGGTCGGTGGCCTCGGCGATGCCACCGAGGACCGACCACACGAAGGGGCTTTGGCCTTGTTCGGGAACCCAGGGGTGGAAGTGGTCGGAGATGCCGGCGAGGCGGAAGCCGACCTCTTCGGCCCGGGCGGCGTTGCGGACCAGCACCTTCGGGTCGTGCTCTTCGCTGGACAGCCAGTAACCGAGCTCGAGGAGCGACGGCTTGGTGTCAGTCACTGTTGGCTCCTGCCGCGGCGTGGATGGCGTCCGGTCTGGCTACTCCCACGAGGTGGCCGGAGAGGGTGGTGACCACGACGAACGGGGCGGGCCTGCTCTTCAGGTTCGTGGACATCTCCTCGGCGGTGACGTGCGGTCGGTAGGTGCTTGGCCCCTCCTGCATGACGTCGACGATGGGGCGGGTGTCCTCCAAGCCGAGGGCTTCGGCCCGGACCAGTCCCAGCACCGCGCGCTTCGGGCCGGCGACGACCAGGGTCAGTTCCCAGTGGCCGAGCCGGCCTCGGGCCTGGGCGACGGTCTCGTCGAGGCCGCAGGTGGGCACGTCAGGATCGGCGAGGGTCGACAGGCGGGGCTGTTCGGCCAGGGTGCCTTCGAAGGGCAGGCCGTCGCCGATCCAGTCCATCTTGGAGCCGACGTAGTCGTAGGTCTCGGTGAAGCCAAGGCGCTCGAGCCGCCACGCGGCTCGGGGGCTCATGTCTCAGAGCGAGTCGTAGCAGTAGGTGATCACCCCACGGCTGCTGTCGAGCCGTTCGGGGGCGAGCTCGACCAGCTTCTTGAGGGGCACGTGGACGGCCCCGACGATGTGGGACTCCTCCCACTCGGCTTTGGGCATGACGTCGACGAGTTGGGCGCCGGCGGCGACCAGCCGCTGGACTTCGTGGCGATCGATCTCGGTGGGCATCAGGTACCTTTCGTTGTGGGTTCGGTGCTGAGGCGGACAGCGGCGTTGATGAGGCCGATGTGGGTGAAGGCTTGGGGAGTGTTGCCGAGGTGGGCGCCGGTAGCCGGGTCGAGCTCTTCGGACAGCAGTCCGACGGCACCGGCGTAGCCGACGAGGCGGCCGAACAGCCTTTCGGCGTCGTGTCGGCGGCCGGCGAGGACAAGGGCCTCGACGAGCCAGAAGCTGCAGATGGCGAAGGCCCCTTCGTGGCCTGGGAGGCCGTCGCCCGAGGCCGGCTGGTAGCGGAGCAGGAGCCCGGGTGGGCCGTCGTCGGGCCGGAGCTGCTCGGCGACGGCGTCGACGGTGGCGGCCATGAGGGGGTCGTCCCCGGCGATGAACCCGACGAGGGGCAGCATGAGCAGGCTGGCGTCCAGGCCGTCGTCGTCATACGCCCTGCGGAACCGCCCACCGGTGACGCCCCGTTCGAGGACCTGGTCCCGGACTTCGGCGGCCTCTTTGGCCCATCTGGTCACGTCGCCGGGGAGGCCGAGCCGCTTCGCGAGACGCCCGGCCCGGTCAAGGGCAACCCAAGCCATGGCCTTGGAGTGCACGAAGTGGCGGGGACTGTCGCGGACCTCCCAGATGCCGCTGTCCGGCTCCCGCCAGTTGTCGGCCACGAAGTCGGCCAGGCGGGCGAAGTGCGGCCACTCGGTGCGCATGACGTCGTCACCGAGGGCTTCGCAGGTGCTCAGGCAGTCGAGCAGCTCGCCGTAGCTGTCGAGCTGCAGCTGCCGCTCGGCACCGTTGCCGACCCGCACCGGCCGCGACCCGCGGTAGCCCTCGACGTGATCGATCTCTCGTTCGGCGAGGTCGGTCTCGCCGCCGACGCCGTAGAGGACACGCAGCGGCATGCCGCCGGCGGTGGTCGCTTCGCACATCCACCGGGCCCACAGCTTGGCTTCGGCGGTGCAGCCGAGCTGGTACAGGGCGTTGAGGGTGAAGCTGGCGTCGCGCAGCCAGGTGTAGCGGTAGTCCCAGTTGCGCACGCCGCCGATCTGTTCTGGCAAAGACGTGGTGACCGCCGCCACCACCGCCCCGGTGGGTGCGTAGGTCAGGAGCTTGAGGGTGATCGCCGACCGCACCACCTGGTCCCGCCACGGCCCCTGGTAGGTGATGCCGGCCGCCCAGTCCCGCCACGCCGCCCCTGTCCCGTCCAGCACGCCAGCCCAGTCACCTGCTGGTGGGCGGGATCCGGCCGCTGACCCGGGCGTCACCCGCAGACAGAACCCGAGGCCCTCACTCGCCCGCACGTCAAGCGTCCCGGTCAGTCCACTAGAGCCACCGAACAGCTCACAGGGGCCGGCGAAGGTGACGGTGTGGCCGCCGACCTCGAAGCCGACGGTGCCCCCCGCCTGGCCGAGGTTAAAGCCGTGAGTGCCCCAGGTCGGTCTGGGCGCGAACGCCACCTCGACAGGGACGAGGCCTTCGAGCCCCTCGACGACCACGATCAGGTCTTGAGCGTCCTCGTCGCCCGGCCATCGCATGCCCACACGGGTTCTCACTCGTCCGGTCGGGGTGCTCCACTCATAGGCCAGGATGGCGGTGTCAGGTTCATAGGCCCAACGCTCAAGCACAGCCCCGGTCGGGCGCACCACGATCCGGCCTCCGCGCTGGACGTCGAGCAGCGGCCAGACGAGCGGATCGGTGTCGAACCGCCACGGGCAGTACCACTGCAACTGGCCCTGTTGGTCCAGCAACGCCACCGACCGGCCGTCACCCACCGCTCCCAGCGACTCGAGCGGCGGGTACGGCGAAGCTGGGGAGGAGAGAGCGGTTCCAACGACCTCGGGGACCGTCACCTCCTCCCCTGACCTACCAGCCAGACGGGTGGGACCCGGTTGGGCCAGCGGGTTCCCGCCGGGATCCCGGTCTGCGATGGGCCGGTCAGCGGCTCGTCAACCGGATCGGCGTAAGGCTTCGAGGCGGTCATGGCAGCCGTGGCTCGCCAGGCGGACCGCCACCGGACCCGGTGGCCCAGTCGAGCCCGGAAAGGACACCGAACCGGGTGACGAGCCAGGCGGCGACGGCCACCATCACCAGCGTCGCCCCGGCCCGCAGCGGCGCCGCTGTCCGCTGGCAACGGCGGGCACGGCGGCGCTCGACCATCGCGGCGGCGCCGGCGGCGATGGCCAGCCCCGCCAGCCACCAGCGGGGCGGCAAAGCCGCGGTCAACCCCACTCCGGCAGCGGCGCCGACACCAACACAGCCGAGGCAACCGGCGACCAGTGCCGGCCCGACGAGCGGGATGGCGGTGAGAAGCCCGGCGACGACGCCGAGCTCACCGGTCCCCACGGGCCCGGTCCCGTCCCAGTCTTCCTGCTCGACGGGAGGCGTCCCCACGTTCGCGGCGGTCAACGTTCGACCGCCGCAGGTGCGGCTTGGGGCATCCGGTCGGCGGCGGCTGCAGGAGCGTCCGTGGGGACAGTCGGGGCGGGGCGCCGCCCGAGCAGTGCAACGGTGGCTGCGGTGGCGAGAACGCCGCCGAAGAGCACCAGCGTGCGGGGCCAGCCGAGGGTCCGGAGCCAGCCGGTGGCGTCGGCGGAAAGGCCCTCGATGAAGCGGGCGGGGCCGGCCCCGGTCGTCTGGCCCGGCTCGGTGCCGAGATTGAACGCCCAGTAGTAGACGATGTACCCGCCGGCGAGGACGAGGAGGCCCCCGGCGACCCGGTTGAGGTAGCGGGCGAAGCTGCGGATGCGCCGCACCAGCGAGTGGTGGGCGACGGCGACGGCGACGGTGACCGTCAACAGAGCGACGCTCATCCCCGCCGCGTAGACCGCGAAGGTGACGACGCCAGAGGCGAGATCGCTGCGGGTGAAGGTGGAGGCGACCACGGCCAGGAAGACCGGCAGCGTGCATGACAGCGACGCCACCGCGTAGGAGGCGCCGAAGACGACCATGGATCGCAACTGACGCGACCCGGTGCCGGCCTGGGGCTTGGGAAGCGCCACGGTCACCTCCCGCCCGGCAAGGAGCGCGATGCCGAGCCCGGCGAGGGCCACGCCGATGATCATGGCCACCCACGGGACATAGTCGATGAAGCTGCGCACCCCGGCGGTGACGAGGGCTCCGGTGGCCCCGAAGACGACGAGGAAACCGGCCGACACCGTGGCGCCGACCAGTAGGGCTCGGCCCAGGCGCCTGGCCAGACCGGTGGGTTGGGCGGGATCGCCTTCGGCCCCGAGGTACCAGGACAGGTATGCGGGCAGCATGGCGAACCCGCATGGGTTCACGGTCGCGACCAGCCCGGCGGTGAAGGCCAGAGCCAGCGGAGCGTCGATCACGACAGGAGGGCCTTGTCGATCCGCTCCCGCAAGCTACGGGCGGAGATCTCGCCGCTGATGAGGTCGACGACTTGGCCGTTGGCGTCAAGAAGCACGGTGGTGGGCATGGCGATGGCGCCGAAGGACTGGAAGAGCGACCCCGAGGGATCCCGGGCGACGTCGTAGGTGATTCCGGTCCGCTCGACGACCCGCCGGCCGGCTTCGGGACTGTCCTGGAGGTTGAGGCCCAGAAAGGCCACCCGACCGCTGAGGTCCTGGCTGGTGCGCTCGAAGCCGGGCATCTCCGCCAGGCACGGCGCACACCACGAGGCGAAGAAGTTCACCACCAGCGGCCGGCCCCGGTACTTCTCGAAGCTGGCGCTGCTGCCGTCAAGCATCTGGAACGACCCGGCGGAGGGGGCGCCCTCGGTCGAAACCCTCGCAGTGGTGTCGCCGGTCCTGGCGACGACCAAGGCGATGACGATCGCGACCACGGCGACGGCGCCGCCGGCATACCACCGCCGCGGCGGGACTCTCCGTCAGCGCTTTGTATGCGGCCTTGCTCGGAGCTCTCGTCGGTCATCGGGCTCAAGCACACCGGCCGGTCCGGGGTCCTCATCGAAGCGTGTCATGCTCGGCTGGGCGTCGCTCGTCGGCCCCCGGGTGGGGAAGTTCGCAGTCCCGTGCGGCACGGTGGCGGCGCCATCCCCATACGCCGAGCAGGGCGCCGGCAACCACGACGAGGCCGCTGCCCAGGGCCAGGCCGGCGGCGCCCACGGCGATGCCGGCCCCGAGAAGCACCGGGAGGCCGCAGCACACGACCATGCTGACGCCGAGCACGCCGACAAGCCCGCCGAACTTACTGTCGTTGGACAT
>JBHENM010000264.1:0-1077 GCA_046262035.1 Acidimicrobiales bacterium
CGACGTCGTGGCCGAGGAGACGCGCGGGGCCGGCGTACCCCTCGTGGTGGAGGTGTCGGGGAACCCGCAGAGCCTGGAAACGGCCCTGGGTCTCCTGGCCCACGAGGGAACCGCGCTGGTGGCGTCCTGGTACGGCACCAACGAGGTCCGGTTGCCTTTGGGGGGAGCCTTCCATCGCCGGAGGCTGTCGATCCGCAGCACCCAGGTGTCGAGCATCCCTTCCCACCTGAGCGTCCGCTGGACGGTCGAGCGGCGCCGGGCGACGGTCCAGCGACTGCTGGAGGAGCTGCCCCTTTCCGTGCTGGCCACCCACGAGTTCCCGTTCCGGGACGCGGCCACGGCCTTCGACGTGCTGGACCGGGGTGAGGACGGCCTGCTCCACGCTGCGCTCTCCTATGACGAGGAGGCAATCACCCGATGAGTTACGAGGTGGGGTCGGCGGTCGAGGTGAGGGCGTTCCACGTCATGCCCGGCGCGCCCGAGCCGGAAGGCAGCCTCCACGCCCACGACTACCGGATCGACGTGGTGGTGGAGCGAGGCGAGCTGGACGAGGCGGGCATGGTGTGCGACCTGGACATCCTCGACGCCGCCCTGGCCGCAGTGGCGGACGAGGTCCGGGACGCCGACCTGGACCGGATCCGACCTCCCGAAGCGGAGGCGGTGACGGTCGAAGTGTTCGCCCGCTGGGCCCATGGACAGCTGGCGCCCGCTGTTCGATCGGGAGGCGGCGAGATGCTGAGCGTCCGGGTGTGGGAATCGCCCGTGGCCTTCGGCGGCTACAAGGCACCGGCTTAGCCGGGAGGCGCCAGCTCGCGGTAGGCGGCCAGGCAGCGTTCGGCGCAGGCCTCCCACGTGAACTGCCTCAGGACCAGGTCCCGCCCGTTCTCCCCCAGGCGACGGGCCAGGCCTCGGTCGGCCAGCAGCAGCCGGAGCCGGTCCTGGAGCTGGTCGACGTCGCCCGGCTCCACGAGGAACCCGGTGACCCCGTCCACCACCAGCTCCGGGAGACCCCCCACGCGGCTGGCCACCACCGGAGTGCCGCTGGCCATCGCCTCCAGCACGGTCAACCCCAACAGT
>JBHENM010000265.1:0-10179 GCA_046262035.1 Acidimicrobiales bacterium
GGTGAGGGGCGTCCCCTGCGGCCGACGGCGGCCCACGTAGAGGCAGATCGCGACGCCGAGGATGAGGACGACTAATGATGAAACGAATGCAGCCACCGGTCGCACCTCCCCTCGTGAACGCAGTCACATTCTAGCCGTGACACCCTTGGACGGCGATTCAGCACCTCGGCGGTTTTAGCACGGCCCCTCCGGCGTCGGCACATCGGGAGCAGGCGATTTCAAGCCCCGTGGACCCCCCACGGGCCGGTTCCCCCGCTTGGCCGAACCGCCCTCGCGGCGCGTACAGTCATCGCCGTGACCCAGGTACCGGAGTACCTGCTCGAACGCTCCCGGGCCCGCCGGGCCGCACTCGGCCTGGGTGGAGACGCGCCCGCGCCTTCGGATGCGCCGAGTTCGGGCGAAACCGACGCCCCTGCCGCGGCCTCGTCGGCTGCGCCAGCCGTGGCCGAGGCTCCCGCCCCGGAGGCCCGGGCCCCTGCCGTCCCCGAGGCGCCGGCCGCCCCCCTTCCCGACTACGTGCGCGACCCCGGCCCCAAGAGCGGGATCCCGTACTGGATGATGCCCATCCTCCTGATCCTGCCCCTGTGGGGGATCATGTACCTGGGGGCGTTCGGCGAGACGTCGCAGGTGGAGCTCACCGGGATCGAGCTGGGCGCCCAGGTGTACCAGCGGTCGTGCTCGTCCTGCCATGGCGCCACCGGCGGAGGCGGAGCCGGCCCCAAGCTGGCGGCCGGCGAGGCCAAGCTCACCTTCCCCAACGAGCCGGACCACATCGCCTGGGTCGAGACGGGCTCGTCCACCAAGCGGGGGCAGCCCTACGGCGATCCGGCCCGCGGGAAGATCGCCTCCACGGGGAGCATGCCCGGCTTCGCCGGCCAGCTCAGCCCCGAGGAGATCGCCGCCGTCGTCCTCTTCGAGCGAGACGGGCTCTGAGAGAGCACGAGGTCCTGGTGGTGGGCGGCGGCCCCGCTGGGGCGTCGTGCGGCCACTGGCTGGCGGAGGCCGGCCACGACGTCCTGGTCCTGGAGAAGAAGAGGTACCCGAGGGTCAAGACCTGCGGCGACGGCCTGACGCCCCGGGCCGTCCGCCAGTTGGAGGACATGGGACTGGCCGGCGCCCTTACCGGTCACCACCGCTTCGACGGGTTGCGCTCGGTGGCCTTCGGCAAGACCCTGGAGCTGCAGTGGCCGGAGATGCCGGGATTCCCCCGCCACGGCTACGTCATCACCCGTCACGACCTCGACCAGCTGGTGGCCGAGCGGGCCGAGAAGTCGGGCGCGGTCCTGTGGCAGGGCAGCGAGGCCGTCGCCCCCGTGGTGGAGGACGGTGAGGTCCGGGGCGCGGTCGTGCGCCGCAAGGGGGCGGACGGTGAAGCTGACGCCGTCGAGGTACGGGCCCGCCACGTGGTCGTGGCCGACGGGGCCAACTCCCGGTTCGGGCGGGCCCTGGGCACCACCCGGAACCGGGCCTACCCCCTGGGCATGGCCATCAGGGGCTACTACCAGTCTCCCCGCCACGACGAGCCGTGGATCGAGTCCCACCTGGACATCCGCGACCGGTCGGGCAACGTCCTGCCCGGCTACGGCTGGATCTTCCCCCTCGGCGACGGCCGGGTGAACGTGGGCGTGGGCCTGCTGTCCACCTTCCGGGACTGGAAGGACATCAACACCAGCCACCTGATGGAGGCCTTCTCCCACCACGCCCCCGCCTCCTGGGACATTCGCCCGGAGACGTCGTGCGGCCCTCCCGTCGGCGGCAAGCTCCCCATGGGCCTCTCGGTCGGCCCCCGGGCCGGCCCCGGGTGGCTGGTGGCCGGGGACGCCGGAGGGGCCATCAACCCCTTCAACGGCGAGGGCATCGCCTACGCCTACGAGACCGGGCGCTACGCGGCCGAGGCCGTCCACCAGGCCCTGGCTACCGGAGACGCCCCCGGGGCGCTGGCCGCCTACGAGGAGCGGCTGCAGCGGGAGTACGCCCTGTACTTCAAGGTGGCCCGCGCCTTCGTGAAGATCATCGGCCGGCCGCTGCTGATGCGGGCCCTGGTCGACACGGGCATGCGCTCGCGCACGCTCATGGAGTGGGTGCTGCGGATCATGGCCAACCTCCTGCGCCCGGACGAGCTGGGCCCGGCGGAGGCTGCGTACAAGGCCCTGGCCGCGCTGGCCCGCCTCGCCCCCGCCCGCTGAGGCCTTGCACGCGCTGCCTGTCGCCCGCTTCGAGGAGCTGGTGGGCGAGGCCCTCGACAGCCTGCCCGAGGAGCTGGGGCGGCTCATGGACAACGTCTGGGTGACCGTCGAGGACGACTCGCCCGAGGGCCTGCTGGGCCTGTACGACGGCGTCCCCCTCACCGAGCGGGAGGCCTACGGGGGCATGGTGCTGCCCGACCGCATCACGATCTACCGCCTCCCCATCTGCGAGATGAGCCGGGACGACGAGGAGGTCGTCGAGAACGTGCGGGAAACCGTCATCCACGAAGTAGCGCACCACTTCGGGATCGACGACGACCGCCTGGAGGAGCTGGGCTGGGACTAAGGGGCCGAGCCGCAGACCCGCCGTAGGCTGACGTCGGGATGGAGATGCCGAAGCCGACCGAGGAGGACAAGGTCTTCTTCCGATCCCTGGTGCCCGACGACCCGCGGGTGGAGATCAAGCCCATGTTCGGGAACCTGGCGGCGTTCGTGAACGGGAACATGTTCATGGGGCTGTTCGGGTCGGACGTGGGCGTCAAGCTCGACGAGGCCGACCGGTACCAGCTGATGACGGAGCCCGGGGCCGGTCCCTTCGGGCCTGCGGAGCGCCCGATGGGTCGCTACGTGAGTCTGCCGCCTACATGGCGATCGAGCCGCGACCAGGCCGAGCCCTGGGTCAGCCGGGCCCTCGACTACGTCGCTGAGCTGCCGCCCAAGAAGAAGAAGCCCCCGAAGCCCTGATGCCCGCCCCCGCGTTCGACATGGAAATTCCGCCGTCCAGGGTCGAACCCACAAGGGGTGGCGCAGTACCTCTCGGTGCGGATCGGCGGCAAGCTGTACCGCGACCTCGCCTGGAGCTATCCCGACCCCATTCCGGAAAACCCGCGAATCGCAAGCCTGATCGCGTTCTTCAACGAGCGAGTGGACCTCGTCGTTGACGGCGAGCGCCTACGGCGCCCGTTCACCCCGTGGTCGCGCGACGTCCGGGCCTAGGTCTCATCACCTAACCCACCCCGCGCCGGCGGCGGCGACGGCGGACCAGGAGGGTGATGACGAGGATCTCGGCGGCGAGGACGGCCAGGGTGAGCCAGAGGGCGGGCAGCACGGCCTCG
Organism: Acidimicrobiales bacterium; assembly: GCA_046262035.1. Lineage (GTDB taxonomy): Bacteria > Actinomycetota > Acidimicrobiia > Acidimicrobiales > AC-14 > JBHENM01. The sequence continues at coordinate 3,302 of JBHENM010000265.1, forward strand.
TTCAGGGCGTCACCCCCCTGGACGATCCCCTGCCGGGCGAGGCGACCCTCGTTCCTCCCCTTGAAGAAGAAGACGGCGCCGAAGTACTGGAGGATGGCCAGCGTCATCCCGCCCGACACGACCAGGGCGACGGCGACCGCCTTGGCCGCCCGGTCCAGCCAGCTCTCCTCCAGCTCGGGGTGGGTCGCCCAGAGGCGCACTAGCGGGTCGAGACGCCGGCGGCCACGGCCCGGGCCGCGGCCGCGGCCAGGTCGGCCGTGCGCTCCAGCTCCTCCTTGGTGTGGGCCAGGCTGGGAAAGATGGCCTCGAACGGGCTGGGCGGGAGGGCCACGCCGCGGTCCAGGAGCTGGTGAAAGAAGGCGGCGTAGCGCTGGCCGTCGGCCGCCTTGGCCGAGTCGTAGTCGGTGGGGGCGGACTCGCTGAAGAACAGGCCCATGAGGGGCCCGACGACGGGAACCTGCACGGCGAGCCCCGCGTCCTCGATGACTTCGGTCAGCCACCCGGCGAGCTGGGCAGCCCGGCCGTCGAGCTGGGCGTAGTCCGCGGCATCGAGGTGGTCGAGCACGGCCAGGCCCGCCGCCGTGGCCAGCGGGTTCCCGGACAGGGTCCCGGCTTGGTAGACGGGGCCTTCGGGGGCGAGAACGCCCATCACGTCGGCCCGGCCACCCAGGGCGGCCAGCGGCAGCCCTCCGCCTATGACCTTGCCCAGGACGGTGAGGTCGGGCCGCACTCCGAAGCGTTCCTGAGCGCCGCCGGGGCCGAGGCGGAACCCGGTGATGACCTCGTCGAACACGAGCAGGGCGCCGCTGGCGTCGCACGCGGCCCGGAGCCCTTCGAGGAAACCGGGGGCGGGCGCCACCAGACCCATGTTGGCCGCCACCGGCTCCACCAGCACCGCGGCCACGTCATCACCGATCTCGGGGACGACGTTGTAGGGGACGACCAGGGTGTCGGCCACCGCCGCCTTGGGCACTCCGGCCGAGCCCGGCAGACCCAGCGTCGCCAGCCCGCTTCCGCCCCCCGCGAGGAGGGCGTCGGAGTGGCCGTGGTAGCAGCCGGCGAAGATCACGATGCGCTCCCGGCCGGTGAAGCCCCGGGCCACCCGAACCGCGGTCATGGCCGCCTCGGTCCCGCTCGACACCAGGCGCACCCGGGCGCAGGAAGGCACCCGACGGGTGATGGCTTCGGCCAGCAGGACCTCCCGCTCGGTGGGGGCGCCGTAGGAACTGCCCTCGGCCGCGGCCCGCTGGACGGCCTCCACCACCGCCGAATGGGCGTGGCCCAGGATCGACGCACCCCACGACTGGACGTAGTCGGTGTAGCGGCGACCCTCGACGTCCCAGACGTAGGCCCCCTCGGCCCGGGCCACGAAGTACGGGGTTCCTCCCACCTTGCCGAAGGCCCGGACGGGCGAGTTGACGCCGCCGGGCGTGACCGCGCACGCCCGGTCGAACAGACCCTGGTTGGTGGTCACAGAAGGTCCGACTCGGCCAGCTCCCGGGCCAGGTACGTGAGGATGACGTCGGCGCCGGCCCGCTTGATGGCGGTAAGCTGCTCGAGGGCGACCGCCGTCCCGTCGATCCAGCCCCTCTCGGCCGCGGCTTTGAGCATGGAGTACTCGCCCGACACGTGGTAGGCGGCCACCGGCACCTGGAACCGGCGGCGGACGGCAGCAACCACGTCCAGATAGGGCAGGGCGGGCTTGACCATCACCATGTCCGCCCCCTCGGCCACGTCCAGCGCGACCTCGGCGAGCGCCTCCCGCCGGTTCCGCCAGTCCTGCTGGTAGGCCTTGCGGTCGCCCGCCCCGCCCACGATCCGCACGTCGACCGCCTCCCGGAAGGGGCCGTACAGGGCCGAGGCGTACTTGGCCGCGTAGGCCAGGATGGCGGTGTCGGAATGACCGGCGGCGTCGAGGGCGGCCCGAATGACGCCAACCTGGCCGTCCATCATCCCGGACGGGGCCACGATGTCGGCGCCGGCCCTGGCCTGGGCCACCGCCACCAGGGCATAGCGCTCCAGGGATGCGTCGTTGTCCACTGTGCCGTCCGGGCCGAGGACGCCGCAGTGGCCGTGGTCGGTGTACTCGTCGAGGCACAGGTCGGCCATGAGGACGAGGTCGTCTCCCACCTCGTCCCGCAGGTCCCGGAGGGCCACCTGGGCGATCCCGTCCGGGGCCCACGCCTGGGAGCCCTCGCCGTCCTTGGACCGCGCCTCGGGCAGGCCGAAGAGGACGAGGGCGGGGACGCCCGCCTCGACCAGAGCTCGGGCCTCCTTGCGCAGCGAATCCCGGGTGTGCTGGACCACGCCGGGCATGGACGGCACGGGGACCGGACTGTCGATGCCCTCCCGCACGAAGACGGGAGCGACCAGGTCGTCGACGGTCAAGCGGGTCTCGGCCACCAGCCGCCGCAGGGCGGGCGTGCGCCGGAGGCGTCGCATCCGCCGCGCGGGGAAGGTCACCGGCAAATCCTACTTATGAGGGCTGACCCGAATCTTGCGAAAGTTGATCGGAGTACTCAGGTATTGGGTAGTCTGAGGGGGATGGCTGTCACCCGCGAAATCGACGTCGAAGCGCTCCGAGACATCGAGAAGTTCGAGGAGCAGCTCGCCCTCTACCTTGCCGGCGATCTGGAGGAGGACGTCTTCCGGGTCTTCCGGCTCAACAACGGCATCTACGGCCAGCGCCAAGGGGGCCGCAACCAGATGGTACGGGTGAAGATCCCGTACGGCTCGCTCTCGCCTGAGCAGCTGGAGATGCTGGGCCACATCGCCGAAACCTACAGCCGGGGCTGGGGCCACATCACCACCCGCCAGAACGTCCAGTTCCACTTCGTGCCGCTGGAGCAGATCCCGGCGGTGATGCGGGACCTGGCCAGCGTGGGCCTCACCACCCGCGAGGCCTGCGGCGACACCGTGCGCAACGTCACCGGCTGCCACCTGGCCGGCGCCTGCCCGTTCGAGGTCCTCGACATCAGCCCGTGGGCCGACGCCACCTTCCGCCACTTCCTGCGCTCCCCCATCGCCCAGCGCCTGCCCCGGAAGTTCAAGATCAACTTCTCGGGCTGCGCCACCGACTGCGGCCAGGCCATGTTCAACGACATCGGCGTGATCGCCGTGGCCCGTCCCCGTGACGACGGCACGGTGGAGCCCGGGTTCCGGGTGTTCGTCGCCGGAGGGCTGGGCGCCAACCCCCACCCGGCCCAGGCCCTCGAGGAGTTCACCGCCCGGGAAGACCTGCTCCCCACCATGGAGGCCATCCTCCGGGTGTTCGACCGGGCTGGAAACCGGGACAACAAGCTCCGGGCCCGGCTGAAGTGGCTGGTCGACACCATCGGCATCGACGAGCTGCGGATCCGCATCGAGAAGGAGCGCAAGTTCCTGCGGGCCAGCGCCACCTGGCCCGGGGGCCTGCCGGAGACAGTGAAGGAGGAGGGCGACGCTCCTGCGGGGGTGAGCGCCACCGTCGACGTCACACCGGTCGGCACTCCCGTCGTGCTGCACCTGGGAAACGGGACAGGCGAGCGCGACGCCTACCGGGACTGGGAACGGGTCAACGTGGTGCGGGGCGTGGCCAAGGCCACCGTCTCGGCCTACGCCTTCGCCCGCCTGGGCGACCTCACGGCCGAGCAGTTCCGGGCCGTCGCCACCATCCAGCGGGAGCTGGGGGTGGAGGTGCGGGTCACCAACCGCCAGAACGTGGTCTTCCGGGGACTCGACGAGGGCCAGCTCCCCCGCCTGTACGCCCATCTGGCCGCCCTCGGAATGGCCGAGCCCGGCGCCGAGCTGGCTCGGGACGTCGTCGCCTGCCCCGGCGCCGACACCTGCAACCTGGCTGTCACCCAGAGCCGGGGGCTGGCCGACGACATCGGCCAAGCCCTCGAGGAAGCGGGCCTGGCCGAGGTAGGCGGAGTGCGGATCAACATCTCGGGCTGCACGAACTCCTGCGGCCAGCACCACATCAGCGACATCGGCTTCTGCGGAGCCGAGCGGCGGGCCCACGGCACGGCCGCCCCCGGCTACCAGATGTTCCTGGGGGGCCATGTCGGCCAGACCCAGATCGAGTTCGGCGAGAAGGCCCTCCGGCTGCCGGCCAAGAACGTGAGCAAGGCCGTGGTGCAGGTGGTGGCCAGATTCGTGGGCGAGCGGGCTGCGGGCGAGAGCTTCACCGAATGGCTCGACCGGTCGGGCGGCCCCAAGGCCGTCGGCGCCGAACTGGCCTACCTCGACGTCTTCCCCACCCCCGACGAGGGCCCCGAGTTCTACGTCGACTACGACGAGACCGGCCCCTACCTGAAGAGCATCGGCGCCTCCGAGTGCGCAACGTGAGGTCCGCCCTCCGATGACCGACGTCGCCACCGCCACGCCCGACCTGGACGAGCTGGCCCGCGTCTCGCGGGAGCTCGAAGGAGCGGCGCCGGGCCAGATCATCACGTGGGCTGCGGAGCGCTTCGGTGATGACCTCATCGTGGCCTGCTCCTTCGAGGACGCCGTGCTCCCCCACCTGGCGGTGTCGGTGAAGCCCGACGTCGAGATCCTCTTTCTCGACACCCAGTACCACTTCGCCGAGACCCTCTGGTTCGTGGAGGAGGTCAAGCGCCAGTTCCGGCTCAACCTCACGGTCACCGAGCCCAAGGTGCAGCCCGACAACCGCTGGCAGCTCGACGTGGCCGACTGCTGCCGCGTGCGCAAGGTGGAGCCCCTGAACCAGGCCCTGGCGGGCAAGGCGGCGTGGATCACCGGGCTCAAGCGGGGGGACGGCCCCACCCGGGCCGGAGCGCCCATCGTCTCCTGGGACGCCCAACGGAGCATGGTCAAGGTCAACCCCCTCGCCACCTGGACCGCGGCCGACCTGTCCACCTACGCGGCGATGAACGACCTCCCGACCAACCCCTTGCTGCAGAGGGGCTACCCGTCGATTGGCTGCTGGCCCTGCACCAAGCAGGTGGCAGAGGGCGACGACCCGCGCGCCGGCCGGTGGGCGGGCCTCGAAAAGACCGAGTGCGGGCTGCACTCCTGACCCTGAAGGACTGACGTGACCCTGCTGGCACAAGCGCCCACGTGCTACGAGCTCGACCACCTCGACGCCCTCGAGGCGGAGGCGATCTTCATCTTCCGTGAGGTCGCGGCAGAGGTCGAGCGGCCGGTGCTGCTGTTCAGCGGGGGCAAGGACTCGATCGTGCTCCTGCGTCTGGCCGAGAAGGCCTTCCGGCCGGGCCGCTTCCCGTTCCCGCTCATGCACGTCGACACCGGTCACAACTTCGACGAGGTCCTCGAGTTCCGGAACCGGCGGGTGGCCGAGCTGGGGGAGCGTTTGGTGGTGGCGGCGGTGCAGGAGGACATCGACCGGGGCACGGCGGCTGAGGAGCCCGGCGCCCAGCCCAGCCGCAACCGCCTCCAGACCGTCACCCTGCTCCGGGCCATCAAGGAGCACGGCTTCGACGCCGCCTACGGCGGAGCCCGCCGCGACGAGGAGAAGGCGCGGGCCAAGGAGCGGATCCTCAGCTTCCGCGACGAGTTCGGCCAGTGGAGCCCCAAGAGCCAGCGCCCCGAGCCCTGGAACCTGCTTAACGCCCGAATCCGGCGAGGCGAGCACCTGCGGGCTTTTCCCCTGTCCAACTGGACCGAGCTGGACATCTGGCAGTACATCGCCCGTGAGGAGCTGGAGGTGCCGAGCATCTACTTCGGCCACCGCCGCACGGTGGTGCACCGCGAGGGCATGCTCCTCAGCGTGGGCGGCCCGGTGACTCCCCAGCCCGGTGAGCAAGTGGAGGAGAACGCCCTCGTCCGCTACCGCACCGTGGGCGACATGAGCTGCACCGGCGCCGTGCGGTCGGGCGCGGCCAACGTCGACGAGATCGTGGTCGAGGTGGCCGCCACCCGCATCACCGAGCGCGGCGCCACTCGGGCCGACGACCGCTTCTCGGAAGCGGCCATGGAAGACCGCAAGCGGGAGGGCTACTTCTAGTGGAACCCGGCCTGCCCGACAGCCGGGTGGGCCTGTTGCGGGTGGCAACGGCGGGGTCGGTCGACGACGGCAAGAGCACGCTCATCGGGCGACTCCTCTACGACACCAAGTCCATCCTCCAGGACCAGCTCGACGCCGTCGAACGCGATTCCTTGCGACGCGGCCACGACGCCCTGAACCTGGCCCTCCTCACCGACGGGCTGCGGGCCGAGCGGGACCAGGGCATCACCATCGACGTCGCCTACCGCTACTTCACCACCGTCAACCGGTCGTTCGTGCTCATAGACGCCCCCGGGCACGTCCAGTACACCCGCAACATGGTCACGGGGACGTCGACCGCGGACGTGGCCGTCGTGCTGGTGGACGCCCGCAAGGGCCTCGTCGTCCAGAGCCGCCGCCACTCCTCCATCGCCGCGCTCCTCCGGGTGCCCCACGTGGTGCTGGCCGTCAACAAGATGGACCTGGTCGACTGGTCGGAGGACGTGTTCGACGAGGTGGGCGTCGAGTTCGCCGAGATGGCCGACTCCCTCGGGATCACCGACTTCCGGGTCATCCCCGTGTCCGCCCTCGTCGGCGACAACATCGTGGCCCCCTCCACGTCCATGCCCTGGTACGACGGGCCCACGCTGCTGGAGCACCTGGAAACGGTGGAGGTGGCGTCCTCGCACAACCTGGCGGATGTCCGCTTCCCCGTCCAGTACGTGATCCTGTCGGGCGAGGGCGGCCACCACGACCACCGCCGTTACGCGGGAAGGCTGGCCGGAGGCGTGCTGGCCGCGGGTGACGAGGTCGTCGTCCTTCCCGCCGGGCTTCGCACCCGGGTGGCCGAGATCCACACGCTGGATGGTTCCCTTCCCGAGGCGTATGCGCCGCAGTCGGTGAGCATCCGGCTGACCGACGAGCTCGACGT
>JBHENM010000266.1:0-18868 GCA_046262035.1 Acidimicrobiales bacterium
TTGCGTACCTCCTGGCGGCCGTAGTTGAAGATCAGCGTGCCCCACTCGGGATGCGACCCGCAGCGTGGGTCGGCGTGCTCGTAGAGCGCGCTGCCGTCGAAGCGCGCGAGTGCCCAGTCGTCGCGCGGAAAGTGCGCCGGAACCCAGTCGACGATCACGCCGATCCCCTGGCCGTGCAGGCTGTCGACGAGCGCACGGAACTCATCGGGCGTTCCGTGGCGCGCGGTCGGGGCGAAGTAGCCCGACACCTGATAGCCCCACGAGCCGGCGTAGGGATGCTCCATCACCGGCATCAGCTCGACGTGGGTGAAGCCGAGGTCATTCACGTAGGCGGCCAGCTCGTCGGCCAGCTCGGCGTAGGTGAGCGAGCGGTTGTCCTCGAGCGTGTTGAGCCGCCACGACCCGAGATGCAGCTCGTAGATGGACATCGGCTTGCCGTGGGGCTCGACCTCGCGGCGGCGCTCGATCCAGGCGCGGTCGGCCCATCGGTGACGCGAGAAGTGCACGACGGAGTCGGTGCTCGGCGGCGGCTGCGTCTCGAAGGCGAAGGGGTCGGCCTTCATGCGCAGATGGCCATCCTGCGTGAGAATCTCGAACTTGTAGAGCGCTCCCCCTCCTACGTCCGGCAGGAAGATCTCCCAGATCCCCGATGAGCCGAGCGAGCGCATCGGGTGAAGGCGACCGTCCCAGCTGTTGAAGTCCCCCACCACGCTCACCGCACGCGCCGCCGGGGCCCAGACGGCGAAGGACGTGCCCGCCTCGCCTTCGTGGGTCCGGACGTTGGCCCCGAGCACCTTCCACAGGTTGCGGTGCCGGCCCTCGCCGAAGAAGTGCAGGTCCTGGTCGCCCACCGTGGGGCCGAACCGGTAGGGGTCGACGAACTCGTGGGCGTCCCCCTGGGGGTACTCGGCCCGGAGCCGGTATCCGGACTCGGCCTCCGGCGCCTCGGTGACGTAGACCCCGGCCTCGTGGAGGAGCCTCATCTCGACCTGTACGCCCGAGGGGAGGATCACCTGCATCGCGCACGCGGCAGGCCGGTAGGCGATCACCCGGCCGTCGTGGAAGCCGAGGACCTGGTGGGGATCCCGGTGCCGACCGGCGATCACGGTGCCGACATCGGCGATGACAGGACTGGCCATGAGAGCCCCTCCGTGATGAACCGCCTCGAATGATGGCCTACCTGACCGGGCGACGAGCCCATCGGCGCAGACCCCGGGTTTCATTCCCGGTCAGGACGGTAGGTACAGACGATATGCCTCCGCCTGGCCTCCCTGCTGTGCCGGGCGAACGGTTGGTGCGCCGCTCGACTGCTGACGGAGGAGAACATGCCTGACATCCCGCTCTCCGAGCCACCCCCGGATCCGGCGCTGGAAGCGCTGCGCTCACTGCCCGACCGCTACCGGGCGGTGCTGGCCGGCGACCGGGACCGCGCCGACCCCGCCGAGCTGGCTGCGCTCGAGGAGGCGGCCCGCACGCGCGACGTGCTCGGCGCGGCGGCCCAGCGCGTGGAGCGCCTGCTGGAGGACAGCCGGCCCGTGTCCGACGCTGTCCCTCCGGGAGGTCCCCGGCGGGGGCCGACCGAGTGGGACCCCGAGGTCGTGTTGGAGATAATGGACACCAACGCCGAGCGCGTGGCCCGGCTGGTCGGAGCCATCCCCGAGAGCGCGGGCGATCGCGTGGGAGTGCGCGAGGGCCTGGAGTCCATCACGCACGAGATCGTGAACGAGGCGGCGAGCGAAGGGGAGAGGTCGCTGCGGAACTCCGAGCGGGTCGTCGGAGGCACGCCGAACGGCGCCGACCGCCGGGACCCGCGGCCGGACCCGCCGTCGCGGTAATCTGAGAACGTCTCGACCAGGAGGTAACCCTGTGCTGCAGGACCGTACGCTCCGGCCCGTCGAGCGGCGGGTCCTCCGCCTGACGAGCGAGGGCGTCGACGACACCGAGATCGGCCGCCGGTTCCGGCACAGCCCCGAGTGGGTGGCCCGGGTCCGGGCGCTGGCCGACCATCCCCGAGGCGGTCACCACATGCAGGGGGACGTGCTGACGCCGCTCGAGCGCCGGGTGCTGCGGTGGCGGGCGACGGGCGCCGACTACGAGCAGATATCCGCCCGCTTCCGCCGGACTCCCGGGTTCCTCCGCCAGGTGGAGGCGCTGGCCCTCTACAAGCTCCGTCTTCCCGAGTAGGTCACGCCGGTGGCGGCCGGCTGAAGCCGGTCCAACCCGCCGAGCGTCGCATTTCAGCGTTTGTTACTCTGCCGCGGACGGCCCACGAAGTGAGGCGAATTGGCGGACCTCCCCCGGGTGCTGGCAGGCCCCATCGTCCGTCGCGTCTCGGCCGGCTCCGTGTCCGTCTGGATCGCGCTGAGGGACGCCAGCGCCGTCACCCTGAACGTGTGGCCCGGGCTCCTGCGGTCCGCAGGCGTGGGCGCGGTGGATGGCGGTGCTCCGCTGGTGGCCACCGGGCAGGCCCAGACCCGCCGGTTCGGTGACCGTCTCCACGTGGCCGTGGTCACGGCCACCGGAATTCTTCCCCCCGGGACCGTCCACAGCTACGACCTCACGATCGGGAGCGACAACCTCCGCAGCCTCAACCTCCTGCGGGACGAGCAGTCCGGCAGCCGCCTTCCGGGCGTGGACGCGTCGGCCCCCCTTCATGTCGCCCTGGGTTACGAGCTGGACCGCCTGCCCACGTTCGCCACCCCGGCGCCCGTCCTCACCGACCTGCGCATCGCCCACGCCTCGTGCCGCCGCACCAACGCCGAGGGGGCCGACGCCATGGCCTTCCTGGACGACATCATCCAGGAGAAGCGCTCGGACCCAGCGGGCCGACCCCAGCAGCTGTTCCTGACCGGCGACCAGATCTACGCCGACGACCTCGGGAGTTGCCTCCTCCCCGTGATCGACGGCTTGAGCTTCGACCTCCTGGGTTTCCGGGAGACGCTGCCCATCACCAACAACGACATCGTCGTCGACCTCACCAATTTCCCCGCCCTTCGCCGGCGCCACCTGGTGCGGGAGATCGGCCGGTTCTCGACCGTCGACGGGACCAACCACCTCCTCAGCTTCGGGGAGCTCGTGGCCATGCACCTGGCCGTGTGGAGCCCCCGCCTGTGGCGCCCCCTGGCCACCGCCAACCAGGTCTTCGTGCCGTCCACCAAGGTGGCCGACAACCACCTCCAGGACTGGGAGGCCAAGTACGGGAGCACGGCCGCGTGGAAAGAGGAGCAGGAGGAGGGGTTCACCAAGGAGGCGGCCCGGGTGGGGGTGTTCCGCGCCGCCGTCCCACGCGTGGCCCGGGTCCTGGCCAACTGCGCGACGTACATGATCTTCGACGACCACGAGGTCACCGACGACTGGTACCTCTCCCAGAGCTGGCGTCAGAAGGTGCTGACCGCGCCGTTCGGCCGAGCCGTCGTCCGCAACGCCCTGGGCGCGTACGCCGTCTGCCAGGCCTGGGGCAACGATCCCGCGGCGTTCTCCCACACCGGCGCCGCGACCAAGCCCAAGGGCGAGGAACTGCTCGACACGCTGGAAGCCGTGGGTACGGCCAAGTCATTGAGCGCCCAGCAGCGAGGAACGCTGGAGACGCTCCTCGGCCTCACCCAGCCGGTGATCGATCCGCCCGTTCCCTTCCACTACAGCGTGCCGGGGCCGCGCCACATGGTACGGGTGCTCGACACCCGCACCCGTCGCCGGTACAAGGGCCGCCTCGGGCCGCCCAACCTCCTCGGCCCCAGCCTCAACGCCCAGCTCCCGGAAGGGCCTCTCACCGACGGCCGTGAGCTCTTGGTCGTGGTCTCGCCCGTCCCCATCTTCTTTCCCCGACTGTTCGAGACGCTGATCCAGCCCTTGGCGGCGACGCTCTTCGACCTGTTCACCAACATCAAGGAGAAGGCCAAGCCCGACGAGGACGGGCCGCCGATCACGGGCAACGAAAACGTCGACTTCGAAGGGTGGGGCGGGGACGAGGTCAACCTCGAAGCCATGATCCGCCGGCTGGGCACCTACCCCAAGACCATCGTGCTGTCCGGGGACGTCCATTTCGCGTCGACCCTGGCCCTGGACTTCTGGAACGGCCCCGACCCCAACGTCGACGCCCGGGTCGTGCAGCTGACGTCCTCGGCGTCCCGCAACGGAACGGACGCCAACCGCCAGGCCGTCATCCGGGCCTCCCGGTTCAGCCAGCAGCTCCTCCAGGGCCTGCCCTTCGAGCGCCTCGGCTGGACGGGGAAGTCGTCCATCGTCGTTCCCGGCGGCCGCCCCATCTCGCCCGCCCGACGCTCGCGGCTCAGGCGGGAACCGGGCCTGCTTCCGGCCCGGGGCTGGCCCGAAGGCACGACCATCCCAGCGGACAAGCCGCCCAACTGGCGGTGGCGGCTCACCGTTCTCCGGGACACGACGCCAAGGGCCGAGCTCGTCCACCCCGAGGGGCTGCAGCCTCCGCTCCCCGCGTTCAACGGCGCCGACCCCCTGGCCAGCTACAACGCCATCGCCGCGACCCACGCCCAGCTGGCCCTGAGCCCCAAGGAGCTGCTGCGGACGCTGGTGTTCCGCACCAACCTGGGGCTGGTGTCCTTCCCCTCTGAGGGCAGCGACCACGCCGTGGTGCACGAGCTGTGGTCGGTCGAGGGCGAGAACTCCACCGAAGGCGGGCCCTTCACCAAGCATCGGGCCTCGCTCGGCCTCACGCCCAGCCCGGCCGCTCCGCAGCTGCAGGTGGCGCCCGGTGGCTGACACCAAGAAGAAGAAGAACCTCTTCCAGAAGATCGCCCAGATCGCCAAAGAGTTCCAGGAGTGGGTCGAGGAGACGTTCGGCGATCCGGAGCTGGCGGCCGAGATCAAGGACGAGCTCGGGCTCAATCCCGCGAATCCGGCCACTCCCGCACCGGTGGATCCCGCCCGCAAGGCCAAGATCGACGCATTCGTGGCCAAGGAGGACATCGACGAGGCCGCCCTCGGCGAGGTGATTGCCGACATCAAAGCCACGGTCGACACCGTGTTCACCTTCGTCGACGCGGTCAAGGCGGACGGGGTCGATCCGTGGACGCTGTTCTGGGCCATGTTCAAGGTGTTCGCCCTGGACGTGCTGCGGGTGCGCAACCCGGCGGGATACGCCCTGGTGCGGCTGGCCGGGCTGGTGACCGAGGACGACGAGACCCTTCACCAGCTCGACGCCGCCGCCCTCTCCGAGCTGGTGCGGGGCGAGGCGACCGAGGCCGACGGCGAGGCCCTGGTTCAGCGCCTGTCGATGCTCGGCGGCGTCACCATCGTGCTGCTCGCCACCTTCTGGTCCAAGCTCGACGGGGCCGTCGACGCCCTCTACGGCTGGGACCCGGACCCGGGCGAAGAGGGCGATGCGGCCGTCGTCGCCTCCCGCGCCCTGACCGTGGTGCTCGAGAACGAGGTGCTGGGGGGCGTCCGGCCCGCCCTCACCCTGATCGGCGTGCCCAAAGGCCACGGGGGTCCGGGCCTGTTCCTGTCGGCGACGACCGCCTTCCAGCTCCCCATGACCGTGGGGGACACCACCTACACGACGGAGATCACCGGCGCCGGCCAGTTCGGCCTCTTCATCGGGAAGCCGGTGAGAGCGTTCGCCAGCTTCGCTCCCGCCATCCGCATCTCGGTCGAGCCCCGGGCCGGGTCGGACCAGCCGGCCGACGCTCCCGCCCTGGTGGTGGGCACGACCGACAGCACCCGGCTCCAGATCGGAGCGTTCGCCTCCGGGGTGGAGCTCGCCGGGGACCGGGCTGCGTTCCGGGCCGCGATCCGCAAGGGCAAGCTGGTGGTAGCCCTGGGCGACGGCGACAGCTTCCTGCGCCAGCTTCCCGGCGGGAACGTCGAGATCCCGTTCGACCTGGGTCTGATCGCCGACACCGCGAACGGGATCCGGTTCGAGGGCGGCACCGGCCTGAGGGTCAACCTGCCCGTGTCGGCCTCGCTCTTCGGCGTGTTCACCGTCCAGTTCCTGGAACTGGAGCTGAAGTTCACGCCCAAGACGAGCCTCGACCTCACCGGCGGGTTCTCGCTGAAGCTGGGCCCGTTCGCGGCGTCGATCGACCGGGCCGGCCTCACCGTCGAGCTGGACGCCATCAGCCGGGGGGTCGACAACCTCGGGGACCTGGTGAAGTTCGCGCCGCCCAAGGGCATCGGCCTGGCCCTCGACGCGGCGGTCGTGAAGGGGGGCGGCTACCTCTTCATCGACGCCGCAAGGGGTGAGTACGCCGGTGCCCTCGAGCTCAAGTTCCTCACCTTCTCCATCAAGGCCATCGGCCTCCTGTCGACCAAGCGGCCGGACGGGCGCGAGGGGTGGTCGCTCCTGCTCTTCGTGTTCGGCCAGTTCTCGGTCCACATCGCCTTCGGGATCTTCTGGACCGGCCTCGGCGGCATGATCGGCCTCCACCACCGGGCCGATGTGGACGCCCTGACCGCGGGCATGCGCACCGGCGCCCTCGACGACATCCTGTTCCCGGACAACCCGGTGGCCGACGCCCCCCGGATCATCAACCGCTACCGCACCCTGTTCCCCGTGTCCGAAGGCGGCCTGCTGGTCGGCCCCATGCTGGAGCTGAGCTTCTCCCAGCCTCCGATCGTCTACCTGCGGATCGGGTTGATCGCCGACGTGAGGAACGCCCTGGGCGGGGACAGGCCGGCAGCCCTATCTAGGGTGATCATCCTCGGGCAGGTCCTCGTGCAGCTCCCGCCCAAGGCCACCGGGGCGCCGGCCATCCTCAAGCTGCTGATCGACGTGGTCGGCTCCTACGAGGCCGACACCCAGTTCCTGCTTATCCGGGCCCGCCTGCGAGACTCGTTCGTCGGCATCGAAGGCCTGGCCAAGATCGACCTCGCCGGCGAGCTGCTCATCGCCGCCCAGTTCGGCTCCGACCCCAGCTTCATCCTGTCGGCCGGCGGCTTCCACCCCAAGTTCAAGGACCTGCCCGAGCGGGTGCCCCGCGACCTCGACCGCCTCCGGACGAGCTTCAAGCTCGGGCCGGTCAAGCTGTCGGTGGAGCAGTACTTCGCCGTCACCCCCAACTCGGTGCAGGCGGGATGGAAGGCCAGCCTGTCGGCCGACTTCGGTGTCGCCAGCGTCGAGGCGTCGCTCGCCTTCGACGCCCTCCTCTACCTGTCACCCCGGTTCTTCTTCGTGGTCGACGTCGAGTTCAAGGCCAAGGTGAAGGCCTTCGGCAGGACGCTGGCCTCGGTCGAGGTGAACGCCACCGTCGAGGGCCCGGACGAGTGGCACGTCTTCGGGAAGTTCAGCTTCTCGATCCTGTGGTGGGACAAGACGGTGTCCTTCGACGAGCGCTGGGGTGACGTGAAGGAGGTGGACGCCGGCACCGTCTCGGCGGCTCAGGCCCTGAAGACGGAGCTGGAGAACCCCGACAACCTGGCGCCTGAAGGCCCCGTCGGCGGCGCGAGCCTGGTGACGCTGGCGCCGGCCGGAAACGCGGCCACGACGGCCCACCCCCTGGGTCGGCTCGCCGTGCGCCAAAGGGCGGTTCCCTTCGGCCTGCGGGTCGACCGGCTGGGGACCAAGCGGATCCAGGGAGGTCCGACGACCGTCACCGTCCAGTCCCTGAGCCTGAACGGGGCGCCTCTGGCCACCTTCGAGTCGACGACTGAGTCGTTCGCGCCGGGCCAGTTCATGGAGCTGAGCGAGACCGAGAAGCTCACGGGCCAGTCGTTCGAGACGTTCCCGTGCGGGGTGGTCGTGGGCCGGGCCGACTACACGACAGCGCGGCCCGAGCTGGCCCGTGACGTCACCGCCAGCTTCGAGACGATCCGGCTCGATCCCGAGCCCCGCGGCCTCATCTCCAAGTGGTCCACCATCCGGATCGGGCTGGTCACCCCCGTCTTCGCCTCTGCGGTGGCGTCCTCCAAGCTCGGGGCGTCGGCGCGGTCGGAACGGGCGGAGGTGGCCAAGCGGGGAGCGGGGCCGCTGGTGGTCACCAGGATCTCGGTCCAGGACGCGCCCTTGGCCGTGGTCGACGGGGCCACGCTGGCCGAGTCGGCCACGCTGATGGGCGCGGCCGCCAAGTCGCCGACGCTCGCCGCCCAGGCAGCCCGTTCGGCAGGCGGCAAGGTCGTGGAGGCCTACGAGGTGGTGGCGCGATGAGCGAGCTTGCGAGCGAACCAATGAGCACAGGGCCCCGCTCAGCGGGGCCGCCGAAGGCGGTGGCCCGGTGAGCTCGGCGGTGGCCCGATGAGCCCGGCCGCGGTGTACCGGTTCCTTCCGTGGTCGCGGCGGGGGCTGGTGGCCGAGCTGCGGGATTCGGGCGCGGCCGCCTCCGGCGCCCTCCCCGTGCGGGGCGCGGTCAAGCTCGACCTCACCCTCGCCGGAGGTCTGGGCACGGCCACGACCGAGGCCACGATCGCCGGCCCGGGCGACGTGGTCGGTCTCGACCCCTCGGCCATCGTGCGCACCACGCCCCGGCCGAACACGTCCAACGCCGAGCCCAACTACCTGGTGAGCGTGGACTTCGACGCCGCCGACCTGCCGTGGCTGATGACCCCGTCGGCGGCCAACGGCGCCGGCCAGCTGCGCCCGTGGCTCGTGCTGGTCGTGGTCGAACGCCGGCCCGGCGTCGAGATCGGCGTGCCTGCGGGCGCGCCGCTACCCCAGCTCTCCATCGAGTCAGGCGCCCAGCAGGAGCTCCCCAACCTGGCCGGTTCGTGGGCGTGGGCCCACTCCCAGCTCCTCGTGGAGCAGGGGACGGGTGTGAGCGCGGCCGACCTGTCGTCCGCCCCCGACCGCAACGTGTCCCGGCTGCTGTGCCCGCGCCGGCTGCGGCCCGGCACGTGGTGGATCGCCTGCCTCGTACCCGCCTTCGACGCCGGGGTGCGCAGGGGCCTGGGTCAAGCGCCGACCGGCAGCACGCTGGCGCCGGCCTGGACCGACCAGGCCTCGGTCACCCTGCCCGTGTACTTCCACTGGGAGTTCGGCACCGGGCCGGAGGGCGACTTCGAGAGCCTGGCCCGGCGCCTGAAGCCCTACCGGGTGACGTCCGAGGGCGGGGTGCCCAACGTGGGCACCGTGAAGATGCACATCGGCGCCGCCGGCGGCCCGGTGGACCTTCCTGACACCCACCCGCAGCGCATCGTCCAGATGGACGGCGCTCTGCGGGCGCTCCAGCAGGACGACGGGAAGCTCAGCGAGATCCCCACCGAGCTGCGGAACCCGCTCGGCCAGATCCTCGACGCCATTGCCGACCCCCGCGGCACGGATCCCGACGACGGGGCCGTCGGCCCACCGCTGTACGGGGCCTGGCACGCCAACCGCTTCACCGTGGCCGGCGCCGACCGGGGATGGTTCGCCGAGCTCAACCTCGACCCGCGGGCGCGGGTGGCCGCCGGGCTGGGTGCCGAGGTGGTGCGTGAGCGCCAGGAAGACCTGGTGGCCGCGTGCTGGGAGCAGGTCGGTGCGGTTCTGAAAGCCAACGCCCTGCTGTCCCGCGCCCGGCTGTCAATCGCCGCCTCGCTCCGGTTCCACGACCGCACCGTCCGGCTCCTGCCTCCGCACGCGCTCCTCCCCTACGCCGGCCCCCTCACGGCCCGGACCCCGTTCCGGAACGTGACCGTCCGGGGGGCCATCGCGTCCACGAGCCTGCCTGACTCGACCGTCGACCCGGCCATGCGCCGCTTCACCGCTCCCACCAACCGCTTGGTGGCCAAGAGCGCCCGGCGCACACAGGTCGACGCTTCGCTGGTGAGAGCCAAGCTGGTGACCACCCTCTCGGCTGGGAGCGCAGCTGTGGACCCGACGGTCTTCGTCCCGGCCGGTGTGGTCCCGCCTGCCGGTCGCAACCCGGTGGTCATCGCCGGTGGACTGGTGGACCTCACGCCCATCGGGCTGCCCGTCGTCCGCCCGGCGGCCGAGGTGGACGCCCTCCAGCGTGGGTTGCAGACCGTTCGCGCCAAGCCCGTCCCGGCACCGGCGACTCGGCTCCTTCTCCGGCCCAACCTGCGCCAGACGGGGATGGTCACCAGCAAGCACGTCGCCGTGCTGCGGGACTTCGCCGGTCGATCGGACGCCGCCGGGGGTCGGACAGTCGTCATCAGCGGGATCAGCGATCTGCAGACGGCGGCGGTCGCTCAGCCGGGCGCGGCCGGGTTCCTCCTCGGGGCGACGGGCGGGGGAGCGGCAGGGCCGATCCGGTTCGACGCAGTGGACGTCACGGCCCGGAACGAGATCGTGCGCCGCACGGGCCCGACCGAGCGGAACGAGATCCTCGGGCGCATCGAGGGACCGGTTCACGCCGACGTGGCCCGGAATCTGATCACCCGTCTCCCGGCGGGGACACTCCGGCCGGGCGAGGCGCCCGTCGTCATCCGGCCCGGGCCGGTGGCCGACCCGGTGATCGTGGGCCGGCCTCCTGTGGGAGGTGGCGGAGGCGGCGGAGGCGGCCGTCCCGTCGTCGACCGGCCCACGGTGACGATGCCGCCCCTCGTGCGCGATGGCCAGGTCATCGGCCGCTTCGAACAGGCCATCGGCCGCGTGGGCGAGATCTCGGTTCTGGCCGACCCCCCGCCCAAGACCGCGGTTGTCGCCTTCGACCTGGGCGGCGCGGCCGGTGCCCTCAGGGCGCGCTGCCATCCCGACCGGGCCCACGTGGCCCGCGTCGGCACCCTCGTGCGGTTCGGGCCCCTCTCCCTCGCCGACGTCAGCGGAGGTCCGGTCATCGACGGGCTGCTGGTGAGCCCGATGGCGGACCGGGTTATGGCCTACCCCGAACTTCCCGAACCGGCGTACCGGTTGCTGGCCCGCTACGACCGGGACCGCTTGCTGCCCGGCGTCGACGCCATCCCTCCCGACTCGGTCACGCTGCTGGAGACGAACCCGCGTTTCGTCGCCGGCTTCCTCGCCGGTCTCAACTACGAGCTCAACCGCGAGCTGCTGTGGCGGCGGTATCCCACCGATCAGCGGGGGACGCCTATGCGGCGGTTCTGGGAGTACGGCGACGGTCGGGTGGACATCCCGCCCATTCACACGTGGAAGCCGCTGACCAGGACCCTCGTGCAGCAGGCGGGCGGGGAGTCCAACCTCGTGCTCCTGGTGCGGGGCGAGCTGCTGCGGCGCTATCCGAACACGGTCGTGCTGGCCATCGCCGCCTCCGGTCCCAACACACCCACCGCCCGGGAGGAGGACGTGCGGCGACCGATCTTCTCGGGCTTCCTCGATCCCGACATCACCTTCTTCGGGTTCGACCTCGAGGACGACGACCTCACCGTGGGAAACGGCTGGTTCTTCGCCCTCCAGGAGCAGGTGACCGAGCCCCGCTTCGGCCTGGACGAGTCGGCCGACGCCAACCGCCCCGCTTCCGGGCCCACCCAGTGGCGGAGCGTGGCCTGGCCCGACACCGGGGTGGCGACCGGCTCCATGTTCACGGTCGACGGCCTGCGGGCGCTGGCCTCGGCGCGGAACCTGGCGCCCGTGCCCTCGAACGGCGCCGCCACCGCTGACGCCCTGTTCCAGCACCCGGTGCAGGTCCTGGTCCACGCCCGGCACATCACCGATGTGAGCCCAGGTGGCTGACCCCGTCAACCTCGACCTCCGGAGCCTCAGCGCCAACCGCAAGCGGCTGGCCGAGCTCGACGCCCAGCGCACGACCGTGCGGGCCGAGCTGGACGCCCGGGCCCTCGAGGTCGATCGGCTCAAGAAGGAGGGCCAGAGGGGAACGGCCCTGCAGCAGGCCGAGCGTCGCCTGGCCGCGTCCATCGCCGAGCGCCAGGCGCTCAACGACCAGCGGCTCGCGCTGCTCGGGGACATCGGGATCGTGGCCGACCGGTTGCTCCCCCAGGACGTGGCCGCGGCCATCACCGCCCTGGACGCCAAAGTGCCGGTCGCCCTTCTCCCGCTGCGGATCGAGACCCGCTTCGCGCCCGACCGGCGGTCGCTGGCCATCAGGATCTTTCCCGACCAGGTCCACCTCGACGCCCACGAGCCCGAGTTCACCGAGGACGAGGCCGCCGGGGCCCAGTGGTACTGGGAGCAAAGGTGGGCGGCGCCGCAGGACGAGGCCATCGCCGACGCGGCCTGGTCGACCCTCAGCGGGCGCTTCCGGCCGGGTCGGGCGCGCTACCTGGTCGACACCCTTCGGCCCACCAACGCGGGCCACGCCGGTACCCCCGCCGTCCCCCAGTTCCCCGCGGTCCCCCGCCGGGCCTCGTCTTGGACCCGAGCCGTGGAGGCGACGGCCCTTCCCGAGCGGTGGGTCGCCGTCGGCTACCAGGCGGGGCCCGAGGGAAGGCAGGTCGAGGTCTTCCGGCGCTGGGTCGAGAACCGGGTGCCCGACAGGCTGGCTGCGGGCCCGAGCCCGTCTCCCGAGGAGGCCCCGGCCCCGGCCGCCCCGCCGGCGGACGCCCCCCTCGTGCAGAACGCCTTCCGCTGGGCCATCGAGCCGGGTGCGGCCGAGAGCGCGGGGATGATGCTTACGGTCGGGGACGGCGACCTCCCCCGGGGCCGGCGTCTGGCCAACGGGCTCACCCGGCTCGTGGTGCTGGGAGTGGACTGGACCCTGACGCCGGAGCAGGCGGCGTCGTCGCTGGACTCGCTCCTCGCCGGTCACGCCGCCACCGGAGACCTGGCCTTCGTGGCCCCCGGGACCCCCACCAACAACACCGGCACCTCCCGGAGCGGGTTCTCCACCGCGCCCAGCGAGCAGGTCGCCGAGTGGCGGCCGCCGCTGGCCGGCGCCGACCCCGACACCGCCCCCGATGTCGCTGCCGGACGGCTGGCGGCCGCCCTGGGCACGCCGGCGGCGACGCTGGCGGTGGCCCCCGGCGCCTCGGGACGTCACCACCGGTGGGCTTCGGCCCTGGTCGACGCCACGTGGGAGGCGACGGCGGGCTACTACCTGTCGGAGCTGGTCGAGCCCCTGGGCGACGACGCGACCTTCGGCGCCGTCCGTCTCCACGCCGGCGAGCACCTGCACCCGTCGGGACCGCTGCCTTCGATCCGGGTCGGGCCCCAGCCCTACGGGATCCTCCCCGTGGTGGCCAGCCGGCGCTTCCAACCGGCCCCGCAGGCCCGGGCCGAGGCCGTGATCGCCAGGGTCGCGGGCGCCTTCCGGTCTTTGTGGGCGCCCCTCGTCGGCCGGGTGCCGCACCTGAGCCGGGCCGGGGACGCCGGTGGGATCGACGGGGTGATGCTGGCCCTGCTTCAGAGGACGCCCGTGCCCTGGCGGCTCCGGTGGCGGGAGATGGTGCCGCCGCCGCACTGGTCGGCCAGCGTGTGGATGGAGACCATCCGGATGTACCAGGCCCCGTACCTCTCCACCGTGACGGAGCTGCTCGGCGTCCCGAGCACGGCCGCGGCGCGGGTCCAATTCCTCACGGCGTCGCCCGACAGCCACCCCCTGCGGGTGCCGCTCGTGGTCAAGGGGGACGAGGGCACGGCCTACCTGGGCGAGGTCGAACGCCTCACCCGGACCGGCCGGGCCGGGCGCCGGGAGTTGAACCTGCGTCAGAACTCGGCCGCCCTCCTGGAGGCGTTGGTGGCTTTCGCCGCCTGCCAGGAGCTGGACAAGGCGGCGACGGGGGAGTTGGGCGTTCGCGTCGACGCGATCACGGCCGCGGCCGCGGGGCTGAGCCGCAGGGGCGTCCGCACCCCCGACATGGTCCGGGTCGAGACCGACGAGCCCAACCCTCCGCCCCTCCAGTTCCGTTCTGCGCGCGAGTTGGAGGCGGTGGTCACCCCGGGCACCCGGAACGTGGTCATCCACGACCACGTGGCCAATCGGATCAAGGGGTCGGTCCTGGCCGACCTGATCCGGGCCGGGACGGACCCGGTGAACGGCCTGGCCCGCTTCCTGAGGGCGGTCGGTGTCCTCGGAACGGCGCCGGCCGACGAGTTGGAGTGGGCCTTCCGGGGCGTGCTCGACCTCTACAGCACCCGCCTCGACGCCTGGTACACGTCCCTCGCCCATTCCCGCCTGGCTCATCACCGGCGGGCCCGGCCTGCGGGTGTGCACCTCGGCTGCTACGGATGGGTCGAGGACCTCCGCCCCGACGACGGCGCCGCGGCCGAGAGCCTGGGTTACGTGCACGCCCCGTCGCTGTCGCACGCGGTGGCCGCCGCCGTCCTGCGCAGCGGGCGCCAGGCCCACTCCGAGTCGGGGGCGTTCGATCTGGACCTGAGTTCGGCGCGGGTCAGGGAGGCGGTCAGGCTTCTTGAGGGGGTGGCCGCCGGCCAGTCGATCGCCGCCCTCGTGGGCTACCGGATCGAGCGCCGCCTCCGGGACGCCAACCTGGCTCAGTTCATCGTCCCCCTCCGGTTGCAGGCGCCCCTGCAGCACCGGTCGGCCGGCCGCGACCAGCCGGTGGAGTCGATGGCGGCCCGCGACGTGGTTGACGGGGTGCGGCTGCTGACGATCCGGGCCGGCGCCCAGTGGCCCACGGTGGCGACCGCGGTGGGGGCGTCAGCCGCCGACCGGGCCCGCATCGAGGCCGTGCTCGACGAGGTGGCCGGGCAGTACGACGCCGTCACCGACGTGCTGTTCGCCGAGACCATGCACCAGACGGCGGCGGGCAACCTGGACCGGGCCGGCGCCGCCGCTCAGGCCCTGGATCGCCAGGAACGGCCGGTCGAGCCGGACGTGATCCGCACCCCCCGCGGTGGGGCGGTCGTGACCAACCGGGTCGTCGTCGTCCTCCGGTCCCCCACCCGGGTCCCCGAGTGGCCGGCCCGGGGGGTCCGCGGCCACATCGAGCCGCGCCTCGACCGATGGCTCGGGACCGTCCTCGGCCCGCCGTCGGAGTTGTCGGTAGGAGGCAGGCTGGTCCGGACCACCGGGACGACCGACCTGGGGACCGTCAGTGCCGTCGATGTCGGCCTCTCGCCCCTGGCCTTCGTGATGGCGGCTCAGCGCCCGGCGGCGGACCAGCCCTCCGAGCTGGAGGCGCGCATGGCCCGGGTCTTCGCCGAGCGCGTCGTTGCTCCCACCGCGGAGGACCGGATCGAGCTGACGGGCGCCACCCTGCTCCGGACCCTGACCGGTTGGGCCAGCCGGCTGGCCTCGACTCCGCCTCTGGCCGTCACCGACCTGACCCTGGCCGAGCGGGAGCGGAGGCCGGGGGAGGCGCCGGGAACGCCGCGACCTCCCGCGGGCACCGTCGACCTGGAGGACCTCCGTACCCGGATGAACGGCGCGGTCACCGCCGTGCGCACTGCGGCCGGGGCCATGGCCTCCCTGCCCCAAACCCAGGCTGGTCTGCGCCGGGCCCTGCTGGCGGTCAGCGACATGCTGGGTGTGGACGCGCTGCCGGTGGCGCCTGCCGGGCATCCCGAAGTCCTCACCCTGCTCCGGGAACAGGCCGAACGGGTCTCCGCCCAGCTGGCCTCGCTCGTGGTCCGAATTGACGCCGCCCTGGCCGAACCCGAGCCGGCCCCCTCCGATGCTCGCGCCCAAGTCGAACGCCTGGTCGGGATCATCAAGCTGGCCTTGGGAAGCTCCCAGCCGGTGCTGCCTGTCATCACCCTGGCGGAACCGGCGGAGCTGACCGCTTCCGCCGCCGACCGGGCCGCCTTGCTCGGCGGAGACGGCACCGCCGCCGTGACCTGGCTCCATCGGGCGGCGCTGGTGCGGCCGGAGCTGGACGGCCTCTCCGGCCTCCTCACCCACGCCGAGGCGCGTGGGGCCGACGTGGTCGGCCAGGTGGTCGTAGCCCAGTTGCCGCACCGCCCCGGAGCGCGCTGGTGCGAGCTGCCCTTCGGGCCCGAGGGACCGCCACCGGCCGGCACCACGGGCCTGGTCGTGGTGGCGCCCGACGGGTTCGGCCCCTCGCGCCCCATCGCCGGCCTGGCCGTCGACGCATGGGCCGAGGTCATCCCTGAGACCGAGCACACCACGGGGTTGACGTTCCACTACGACGCCCCTGGGGCCCGTCCGCCCCAGGCCATCGTGCTGGCTGTCCACCCCGAGCCCGACCCCGCTCGGTGGGACCTGGACACGCTGCTCGACACCGTGAACGAGACCGTGGAACTGGCCCACCTGCGCACGCTGACGGCCCAGGAGACCGAGGGCTTCGCCGGCCTCCTGCCCGCCCTGTACCTGCCGTCGAACTACACGCGCGACGTGCCGTCGCTCTCGTTCAAGGACCTGATCGTCCACGCCCAGAACCTGGGACTGCTGACGAGCGTGGTCGCGGCCGGGGTCACGGGGAAAGCGTGATGGGGAGGCCCTTTGGCTGACCGGATCTGGTCTCTGCCCCTCGCCGAGCTCGAGCTGGCCCTGACGAAGCTGCCGTCGGTGACCACGTGGTCCCGGCTGGAGCCCATCTCCCTGAGCTCCGACCTCCAGCCCGGCCTGCAGGCCCTGCTGGGGGACCCGCTCTGGCTGCTCGGCCGCCAGTGGCAGTTCGACGAGCTTCGGGGGGAGGACGGAGGGACGCCGGTGGCCACCGTGGTCGACGTCGAGCACGCCCCGCTGGCCCGGCTCCATCCGGGCCCGCTACCCCGTTCGGAGGGCCGCTCCGAGCCCCGCCCCCGGGACCAGTCCGTCGACATCGCCGACAGCGAGGTGCCGCTGGAGGCGCTCGTGGAGGCGGAGGTGGTCGAGCGCCCGGCGGAGCGGATCCGGGCCGAAGCCGGGCTCCAGCTGCTGCGGATGCTCACGGCGGCCGACCTGGCCCCGGTCCGGGCCCAGGTGGTGACCCGGTGGGCGTTCCCGCCGGCGGCCCCCGACGACCAGGACCCGGCGGGTACCGCGCGGGCCGCGGTCCACGCCCGTCGCATCCCCGACGCCGAGCGCATCGAGGCCGACCTGGCGCCGCTGGACGGCGGCGCGGGACCGCTCACCGGGCTCCCATCCGGCGTCACCGTCCCCGGTGGGGCGACCGGGGCCACGACGGCACGGACCCTGCTGGGGGAGTGGCTGCGGTGGTACCGGAGCTACCTCCGCCGGCCGGCGGGCGCCGCGAGCTGGAACCCCTACCGCCAGGAGTACGCCTTCGCCGTCCAGGCTGAGCTGCCCTCGGGCGCGGCCGTCCTCCGCTCCGACGAGTACGCCACCGGCCGCCTCGACTGGTCCGACTTCGACGCCACCGCGACGCCCGACCTCGGCCCGGTGCCGGCCGGCCGGGCCGGAGCTCGTCTGCGGCGCGCGCTGCTGCCCACGCCCGCCCGCTTCCCGGGGATGCCCGCCGATCGGCTGTGGGCCTTCGAGGACGCCCGCGTCTACCTGGGCGGCATCGAGGCCGGGCCCACCGACCTGGCGCGGATGGCCCTCGTCGAGTTCTCCCTCGCCTTCGGCGTCGACTGGTTCGTGGTCCCCGTCGACGTTCCCGCGGGGTCGGTGCTGCGGATCGAGGCCTTGACGGTCACGGACACGTTCGGGACGTCGGTCGCCGTGGGGCCCGCCCGCCAGTCGGGAGGGTGGTCCATGTTCGGGCTCACCCCCTCCACCGACCGGTCGAGGTCAGCCGACCTGTTCGTGCTCCCGCCCGTCGTCCCCCACCTGCTGGAGAGTGAGCCGCTGGAGGAGGTGGCCCTGTTCCGCGACGAGATGGCCAATCTGGTCTGGGGCGTGGAGCGCGTGGTGCAGGGGCCCTCGGGGGAGCCGGTGCATCGCGGGCGCCTGGCGGCCCCGGTCTCGCTGCGCCAGACCGTTCCGGGGGACATCGGTGACGCGGCGATCGTCTACCGCCTGATGAGCTCCGTCCCCGAGCACTGGGTGCCGTTCGTGGCCGTTCCCGCCAAGGGCGCACCGGCGACGAGCGGCGCCATCGAGCTCGAACGCCGGCCGCTGCTGCGCTTCCGTGATGACGGGACGACCGACGTCACCCACCCCCGCGGGGTCCTGCTCCGCACGTCACCCGGCGCCGACGTCGCCGCCGACCGGCTGCGGATCGCCGAGGAGGAGGTACCGCGCGACGGTGCCGTCGTCACCCGCCGGTACCAGCTGGCTCGAACGCCAGGCGGCGGCACCGTCGTGTGGGTGGGGCGCCGGAAGCGCACGGGGGAAGGGGAGGGCTGGAGCGGTCTTCGTTTCGACACCGCCCTTCCGCCCGACCCCGTAGCCAGATAGGGCTGTGTCAATGGCCGGCCACGGTTCCGGCCTCGGCTCCCCCCGTCGTGAGAGCCGATGCAGGAACCGTCCCCAGCCCGCCCGGCCATCAACGAGAGTGTATGACCAAGTTATAAATCACTCCTGATGGGATAGTGCAGGGACCGAACCTGGGAGTCATCGGGGAAATCCCTCACAGCCACCCTCAACCGCTTTGAGCGAGAGTTGAAGTCCGGTCAGGAGAGCGACAGGTCTCCTCGAGCGACCAAGCTGCTGAGGGCGGCGCGGCTGGTCAGCCCCAGCTTGACGTAGATGTTGGTCAGGTGGCGCTCGACCGTCTTCTCACTGACGTTGCACGCCTTGGCGATCTGACGGTTGGTCCTGCCCGCGCTGACCAGGCGAGCGATCTCTGACTCCCGGGCGGTGAGGGACTGAAGCCCCGACTCGGCCGGCCCGGCGCGGCGGGCCCGTCGCCGGCCGAGACGGGCCAGCTCGGAGACCGCCTGGTCGCGGTATCCGAGAGCTCCACAGGCCTCCAGGTCGGCTTCGGCTCGCTCCAGCTCGACGATGGCCGCTTCCCGTGCGCCCGCGTTCGCCAGGGCCCGCCCCAGCAGGAGGCGCGACCGGCCCGCCTCGACCGGAGCTCGTGATCCGGCGGCCATCTCGGTGGCGACCCGAGCCAGCTCGGCTGCCCGTTCGTCGCAACCCGACGCCAGGAGGACCGCCACCCGGGCCCGGAGGGCACTGGCCGTCTCCAGGGGAAGCGCCTCCTGCGTCTGGACGAGCCGCTCGGCCGCCGCGGCCCACCGGTCGGCCTCCTCCGGCCGACCCAGGGCCAGCTCGATGGACGTCAGGATCTCGTAGGC
>JBHENM010000267.1:0-1426 GCA_046262035.1 Acidimicrobiales bacterium
GGCGCCGCAGCATCTCGTCGCCGGAGAGCTCGGCGATGATCGCGAGCAGCGCGGACGTCTCGGGCAGGTCGACGTCGAGGAAGGTCTGCACGAGCTCCTCGCGGGACGGGACGTCGGGGTCCGGCTCAGGCTCGAACGGGCTGCGGCGTCGCGGGTTGAGCGCAGCCAGCAAGGAGCTGACCAGTTCCAGCAGTGCGAGCGGATGGTGATCGGCAAGGGCGGCGGCGACGTGGCGCACGAGGTCGGGCTCCTCGGCCCGAGGGCGGCGCTCCGGCTGCCTGCGCCCGACCTGGCTCTTCGTGGCGGGGCGTCGAGTCTTCTGGCGGCGCGCTCGCTTGGACACGCGGGCATGCTAGTCGCGCGTCCGGACGGCGGCTCTTGACGCCCCGTCCGCCTCGATGCTGCACGGACGGTCAGGTCGGCATCAGAACAGCAGGCGCCCCGCCTGGGACGGGCTGCGGCCGGTCCCGGCGCCGCGGTTCCTGCCACCGCAGGCCTGGGCGCCGGCCCCGGTGAGATGGTCGGCGGCCGGGGCCCACGGCGGCGGGACGTGCGCGACCTCCGTGATCGTCGGTTCGTGGGAGCCGTGACAGCACCACCGAGGCGGGCATTTCACGGTCACGTCGCTCTCCGCCTCGGAGGGAAGGGTGTCACTGCACCCGGTGATAACGACATCACCTCTCTTGAGGGGATCGGGCCGTCGTCGGCCTCGTGTAACGTTTGACGTCACACTGAGCGTGTATGTCGACGACAACATCGATATCCCCCATTCACCCCGGCGAGACCCTCCTCGCCCGCTACTTCGGTACGTCGGAGCGGTTCTGGCTGAATCTGCAAGGCCGCTATGACCTTGAGGTGGCACGCGACCACCTCGGACCCGTTCTCGACGAGATCCGACCGGTTGAAGACCGCTTGAGTTCGAGCCCGTGGCCGGGTCACAGCGGCCGGAGCCGGCCCGGGAGCTGGCCGAAGAGGCGGCGAGCGGCGGTCCCTGGACATAGGCTGGGAGACGGCCGTGAAGTACCTACTCGCTAACTGGAAGATGCACACCACCGTTGAACAGGCGGTGGCCCTGGTCCAGGTGATACAGGAGGGCCTCCGGGAGCGGACCTCTCGAGGGCGGCAGCTGCCCAGTGTCATCGTCTGCCCTCCGTTCGTCTCGTTGGCGCCCGTGCGGGCCGTGGTCGACGAGCGGCTGGTGCGCCTCGGTGCACAGAACTGTCACTGGGAGAAGGAGGGCCCCCATACCGGGGAGATCCCACCAGTGATGCTGACCGGCCTGGCGCAGTACGTGTTGGTCGGACACAGCGAGCGGCGCGCCGCCGGCGAGTCCGACGAGCAGATCGCCAGAAAGGTGATGGCGGCCGCTGCGGCGGACCTGACACCCATCCTGTTCGTCGGCGAGGACGAGCCCGGAACCGATGCC
>JBHENM010000268.1:0-10085 GCA_046262035.1 Acidimicrobiales bacterium
CCGGCTGGCCCATCAGGACGTCGTCGGCAACTACCTCAGCTTTCGCTTCGGGCGCCGAGCCCGGATCTTCGTCGACGATCGGGTGGACATGTACCCGGTGCGGATCCCGAAGGACTACATCTCCCTCCTGCGGGGCCGGCCCGGGTCACAGGAGATCCTGGACCGCTATCGCGTCGACGTCGTCCTGTGGCAGACGGATCGACCCCTGGCGCATGTCCTCGAGCTGAACGCCAACTGGCGGACGGTGTATCGCGACGACGACGGGTGGGTCGTCTTCCGCCGGAATCCCTAGAAGGCCGTTGATTATCGCTTCGGCCGCTTCGCGGCCGGGCGGCTGACCAGGAACTCGTGCGCCGGGAGAGCGACGGCCAGCCGCCAAGTGAGGCTTATT
Source organism: Acidimicrobiales bacterium (assembly GCA_046262035.1). Taxonomy (GTDB): domain Bacteria; phylum Actinomycetota; class Acidimicrobiia; order Acidimicrobiales; family AC-14; genus JBHENM01. The sequence goes on from JBHENM010000268.1 coordinate 392, forward strand.
CAACAGCCTTCCAGTGAGGCCAGCCTCGGACCGCCGAGAGCGACTCGTCGTCGAGTGACGTAGCTTTCGCGCGCCGGACGTGGGTCCGAGGCTGTCCTCGCGGGGGTGGTCGCCATGGCGAGCGTGACAAATGTGAACGACCTGCTCGAGGGCCACGTGACGCTGGACCTGGAGTGCCTCGACCGGATCTACCTGAACGCGTACATCCCCAACCTGCAGGTGAGCGGCCAGGTCGTCCGCTTCATGAGGGACCACCTTCACCAGCCGATCGCCTCCCCCGTCATCTTCGAGCGGATCGGCAACCGTTTTCGGGAGGCGGTGACAGAGTTCGCCCGGTCCAGGGACATCCCCGTGCTGCGCTTCAAGAAGGGCGACCGCCGCATCGACATGGTCCGGCCCCTCGCGGCCCAGGCCAGCGGCCCCGGCGTGGTCGCCATCGGAGTCGCCCAGGAGTTCCAGTGGGTGTTCACCGCCCACAAGCGGCCGACCACCGCCGGACCCGTAAGCTACGGCTTCGACAAGGCCGAGCGCCGGGTGACGTGCTTCTACTTCTACGTGCTCGACGACGACTTCGGTCTCGGCTTCGTCAAGATCGCCAGCTACTTCCCCTATCCGGCCAAGGTGTGGGTGAACGGGCACGAGTGGGCCAAGCGCCAGGCGGCCAGGGCCGGTCTGGGCTATCGCGACCTGGCCAACGGCTTCGCCGCCTGCGACGACCCCGCCGCCCTTCAGGGGATCTGCGACCGCCTTGGTCCCGACGACATCCAGCGCTTCTTCGACCGCTGGACAGCCATCGTCCCGACGCCGCTAACCGGCGTGGACCACGCCGGTGGCTACTGGTGGGAGTTGTCCATGCGCCAGGTCGAGGTCTCCCGCACCCTGGTGTTCGACGCCCCCCGCCGGGCCCGTGGCTTCTTCGAAGCGCTGGTGGCCGACAACTTGGATATCGGCCGCCCAGACGAGGTGAAGATCATTTTCGGCCGCCAGATCCGCTCCACCACCAAGGGCGAGTTCGCCACCAAGGTCGTCTCCCGGGGCACCGAGGTGACCGTCAACCTCTTCTACAAGAACTCCCGCATCAAGCAGTACCTCAAGGAGGGGCGGGCGCTGCGCATCGAGACCGTGGTCAACGAGCCGAACGACCTGGGCTGCCAGCGCCGCCTCCGCAACCTCGACGACCTCCAGGGCCGGGCCCGGATAGCCAACCGACGCCTGCTGGAGGTCCAACGAGTCGGCCAGAGCTGTGCCATCACGACCTCGCTCCTCGAGCGGGTCACCCTGCCCACCACAGAGGAGGGCCAACGGGCCCCGGCCCTTCGGTTCGGGGACCCACGCGTCATGGCACTGGCCGGCGCCCTCTGCGCACTGGTGCACGTCGTCGTCGGCTTCACCAATCGGAGTCTCTGTGCCCGGGTGAGCCCGCCGCTCAACGGCCTCTACACCAGCGCGCTGATGACCTACGACCTGCGGAGGATGCGCCTCAAGGGCCTCGTGCGCCGGGTCCCGCACTCCAACCGCTACGTCCTCACGCCCGAGGGCCTCCGCTGGGCCGTCTTCTACACGAAGCTCCATGACCGGCTTCTCGGGCCGCTCCTCGACGCGGACAAGCCCCATGCGCCTGTCGAGCTTCGCCGCGCCCTGCGGGTCATCGACCAGACTGTCGACAGCTACGTCGACCACGCCCGGATGAAACGTGCCGCATGAACTTGCTTCATCCGTCAGGTTGCCGAAAAACCGAGGAGCCCTAGAGCGTGCTGAGAGACGAGCCGACGTCCGACAACCTGCCGTTCGTCGCTTGGCCCAGGAACTCGATGGCCAGGATGCACACAACGGCCAGCAGGGCCACCAGGAGCGCGTACTCGACTACGGCGCTTCCGCGCTCGCCGGTTCCCATCCGAGCCCGCATGTATGTCCTCATGATTCTCCCGAGTTGAAGAAAGTCCATCGCTCCACTCCTGTCCGGGAGATCGTCGGCACTCGAGTCCGACAAGTTGAGCGATTTGGCCGCGCGCGCGAAGAGAGCGAGCCCCCCCCAGAGGGCTCGCTCCCTTCAACCGAAAGGTGAGGCTGGTGATCAGCTGCCGGCGGAGCTGATCTCGCTGCCTACCTCGTTGAACTTGTCCTTGGCGCTGTCACCCAGGAGCTGGATGGCGGCGATGCACACGACTGCGATGAGGGCAACCAGCAGGGCGTACTCAACCAGGGCGGCACCACGCTCGCTCCGACCAAACACTGCCCGCAGGTAGGGGACGACGTTCTTGTTCCAGTAAGCCACGAGGTTCATCGATCTCTCCTGTTCTGTCGCCCCACCGTCGGGGCTTGTACAAGAACCATCGGCACTCCCGACCCGAGCTTTATGGGCCTTTCGACCCAATTGAGGCCCATCGGAGGCCCCGTCGGGTCAGTCGAGATGGATGATGCCCATCCGAACGGCCCGGACGACGGCCTGGGTGCGGTCGCGGGCGTCGAGCTTCTGGTAGATCGACGCCAAGTGGTTCTTCACCGTCTTCACGCTGATGTAGAGCTCGGCCGCCACCTCGGGGAGGGCGAGCCCGTCAGCCACCAGTTGCAGCACTTCCTCCTCGCGCGCGCTCAGAAGCGGCTCGTGCTGCTTGGCCCCTTCGCGGCGGGCCTCGTGGAGCATCGACGAAGCCAGCTCCTGGGACACGCCACCCTCGCCTGCCGCCATGAGGACGGCAGCCACGATGTCCTCGGTCGAGCAGTCCTTCACCAGATAGCCCACCGCGCCGGCCTGCAGGGCGCGGGTCATGAGGTCGCCGTCCCCGTGCATGGTCAGCATCACCACCTGTGTGCCCGGGAGTTCGGCCCGGATCAGACGGGTCGCTTCGATCCCGTCCAGGACGGGCATAGTGACGTCCATGAGCACGACCCGCGGGCGGAGCTCGAGGGCCTGGCGCACCGCCTCCTCGCCCGTCGCCGCCTCTCCCACGACGTCGAAGCCGTACTCCGCCATGGACCGGCGGAGGCCGTCGCGAAGCATGCGGTGGTCGTCGGCCAGAAGGAGGCGGACGTGAGCCCGAGCCACGGTGTCACTGGTCATGTGAGCCACCCCGACGCCGGTCATCGCTGCGCCAGCTGACAGCGCACGACGGTGCCGCCGCCGGGAGCCGAGTCGATGTCCAGGGAGGCGCCGATGGCGTCCGCACGCTCACGCATCCCCGTTATCCCGTAGGAATCGGCACGGGCCAGTCGACGGGGAGCGAAGCCCTCGCCGTCGTCGGCCACGGCCAAAAGGGTCTTCTTCCCGTCGTACTCCCATCGCACGCTGAGGTGCCGGGCATGAGCATGGCGCTCCACGTTGGTGATCGCCTCCTGGGCTATACGCCACAGCTCCCGCTCTTGCACGAGCGGTAGCCGGGTGCCGTTCTGGTGGGTGAAGTTGACTTCCAAGCCGGCGCGTCCCTCAACCCGCTCCAGGAAGGCCGTCATCGTGTCGATGAGGCTGCGTTCGTCGGTGACGTCTGTGCGCAGGTCGCCGAGGGCCTCCCGCATCTCGCCCAGCGCCACCCGTACCTCGCGTCGCAAGCCGTCCAGCTCCTCTCGGAGGGACTCCTCGGTGACCTGCCGGTGGATCCGGTCCAAACCGAAGGCGACGCCGGCCAGTGTCTGGCCCAGCCGGTCGTGCATGTCCCGAGCGATGCGGACGCGCTCCTCGTCGGCGCCGATGGCCCGAAGCCGGGCGAACCAGCGGGCATTGTCGATGGTGAGCGCGGTGGGCTCGATGAAAGTGTCCAGCAACTGCAGCTCACGCCGGCCGTAGAAGCCCGGGGCGTGGTGCTCCAGGGCAACGACCCCGATCAGGGCTCCGCGGGCTCTCAGCGGGGCATATAGGGCGGTGTGCGAGAGGACATCGGGCCCCATGCCCTCACCCGGCTCCAGGCACACGACCAGCGAGGCCACGCTGCTGGTGATGGCGGACGCCACAGCCGGCGGAAGCTCGTCGTCGGCGAACGACCACCCGATCTGGATGCCTTCGCCCGCGGCCACGGTCCACCCCGCGTTCACGTCATCGCGAAGCAGGACGGCCGTCACGTCGCTCTCGATGAGCGACCGCAGGCGCGACGCGGTCGACGCCAGGACGGTCTCGAGGTCGAGCGAAGCCGGCAGCTGCTGAGCGACCCGGTGCAGCGACACGAGCAGCTCGTTGGCCTCCGACAGCTGGGCCATGCGGTCGAGGGTCTGGGAGTGCCGCTGCTCGGCTTCCCCGAACACGCGCCGGGCGTACCCGGCGAGCACCGCCACCAGGAGGAGCTCGATGATCCATTGCAGGCCCTGTCCCGAAGGGGCGGCGTCGGTGAGATACGACGGCAGGCTCACAGCTACGTAGGCGGCCACGGCCAGCCGAACCGCGAACGCGTAACCGCGGCTGAAGCCGGCAGCCATCACCGGCGTGAGGATGCAGAAGGCGAACGGTGACTCCCAGTAGCCGGTGCTGACGATGGCCCAGCTGGCCAGCGTCACTTCCAGGAGGAAGGGGAAGATGCCGGCCAGCACGAAGAATCGCCGCGAGGCGTCGGACACCTGGAGATCGAGAGGGCGGACCGTCCTCCACGCGCCGTAGACGACCAGCACGATGCCCCAGAGGACCACCGAACGGGCCAGCGGCCCGCGCACGGACGCCACGGCCAACCCGGCGGCCAGCGCGCCCCATCGGACCCCGTGGATCAGCGGCAGGAACGGGGCCGGTCTTCCCCGTGATCTCACTGTGCCTCCTCCTGATCGCTGGTCGGTTGTGGGGTGCCGGCGCGCACCCCGGGACTATCCGAGGACGTTTACGAAACCGTCGGCCGCCGGACCGAGGATCACGATCATGATCGCCGGGAAGATGAACAGCGTCAGCGGAATGAGCATCTTCACCGGCAGCTTGGCTGCCTTCTCCCGGGCCCATTGACGCCGCTTGTTGCGCATCTCGGCGGCCTGGGTCCGCAGGACGCGGCCGACGGGGATACCGAGGGCATCGGCCTGCATGAGGGCGAGCACGAAGTTCGAGAGGTCCGGCACTTCCGTACGGCGCTTCAGGTTCTGGAAGGCGTCACGCCGGGGAAGGCCGAGCTCCATCTCCCGGAGGGTGCGGTGGAACTCCTGCGAAAGCGGCGAGTTGAAGTGCTGGCAGACGACGTCCAGGGCGCCTTCGAATCCCATTCCCGCCTCGACGGAGATGGCCAGGAGGTCGAGGGTGTCGGGCAGGTCCTTGAGAATCGCCGACTTCCTGTCGTCCACCTTGCCCGCGAGCCACGCCGAGGGGCCAAGGATGCCGAGCCCCGGCAACAGCAGCACGACGAGGAGACCGAACCGGGATGAGGGGGCGCCAATTATCAGCCACAGGATCGCTCCCACCGTGAGCACGCCGGTGAGGGCGACCTGGCCGGTGACGAACTCCTCGGCCCGGATGGAGTTGGCCAGGCCTGCATGCAGCAGCTTCTTGTGGACGCCGGCGACGTAGTTCCTGGGAGTCAGGCGGGTGACGCCGCCGAGGACCTGACCCAGGGGGTGGACCACCCGCATGACGAAGGGCTCCGCCAGGCGCCGCTCGTACTCGTCGACAGGCCCGACCTCGTCGTCGAGGTCCTGGAAGTACTGCCCCATGTCCAGGACCGGGCGCTGCGCCCTCATGCCCACGTAGGCGATGAGTGCGCCGGCGGCAGCAAGCGAGACGGCGATGGCGATACCGAATGAGCTCATGTCGTCAGACCTCGATCTTGGTCATGCGGAAGATGATGGCGGCGCCCGTGGCGACCATGCAGCCGGTGCCGATCAGCACGGCCAGGCCCCAGCCGCTGTACATGGGACGCATGTAGTCGGGGCTGACCAGCTGGACCAGGAACAACATCCCGGGGGCCAGGGCGGTGAGGATCCACGCCGAGACGCGGCCTTCGGCGGTCAGCACCTTGACCTCCCGACGCACCTCGTCCCGGGCCCGGATGAAGTCGGCCAGGGTGTGGAGCAGGTCGGCCAGCTTCCCACCTACCGTCTGCTGGATCCGGATGGCCTGAACCACCCAGTCCAGGTCCCGGATCTGGAGGCGTTCGGCCATCCGGCCGAGAGCGTCCACCAGCGAGTCGCCCAGCCGGGTCTCGCTCACCACTCGGGAGAACTCCTCCGACAGGGGCGGCTCCGACTCCTCACACATCATCTGGATCGCCCGCAGGAACGTGTGACCCGCGGACAGGGACGAGGCGATCAGGCTCAGCGCATCCGGGAGGGCAGCCTCGAAGGCCCGGCGGCGGCTGGCGATCCGTCGCCGTACAACAACGCTGGCGACGAGAGGCCCGAGGGCGAGGCCGCCAAGGGCGAAGACCCACGTTCCCGTGAGCGCGTAGAGAATGGCGGCCAAGGCGACGCTGGCGCAGCCCGTGATCACCGCGAACTCGCCGGGCTTCATCGGGATGCGGGCCCGCTCGAGGGAGGCCTTCAGCGATCCCTTGGTGTCCAGCTGGGTGACCATCTTGCCGGCGAAGCCGATCGTGCCTTCGACAAGGGGGCTTCGGGTCTCGGACAGAGCCTCCACCCGGACGTCCCGCTCGCCGTAGGGCAGATCGAGGATCTCGGCCAGCATGTTGTCGCGGCTTCGCACCCGCAAGAGCCAACCGGCGACGATCAGGGCCAGGCCCAGACCGACGCCGAGCATGGCGAACATCAACCCGTTGCTCATCTTGCCCTCTCCGGTCGGACCAACTGCGAGATCTGCGGGACTTTGCCGTTGCGCATCCGGGAGGCCGCTGTGGGCTGGGGCGGGGGCGGCGGACGGAAGGCCTTGGCCGGGACGTCGACCCCGACCTCCGAGAGCTTGTCGAGGAACTTGGGCCGGAGCCCGGCGGCCACGAGCTCGCCCTCGAACTTACCGTCTTCGTTCCGGGAGCCGAGGCGGAACTTGAAGATGTCCTGCAACAGGATCGTGTCGCCTTCCATGCCCTGCAGCTCCGTCAGCGCGGTCACGACGCGGCGGCCGTCGGGCATGCGGTCGAGGTGCATGATCAGGTGGAGAGCGGAGGAGATCTGCTCCCGGATGGCCCGGACGGGCAGGTCGTAACCGGCCATGAGGACCATCGTCTCCAGACGGCTCAGGGCGTCCCGAGGACCGTTGGAGTGGACCGTGGTCATGGAGCCCTCGTGGCCGGTGTTCATGGCCTGGAGCATGTCCAGGGCCTCGGCCCCCCGGACCTCGCCGACGATGATTCGGTCGGGCCGCATACGGAGGGCGTTGCGGACGAGGTCACGGATCCGGACCTCGCCTGCTCCCTCGGCGTTCGAGGGGCGAGCCTCCAGGCTGATCACGTGGGGCTGCTGGAGCTGGAGCTCGGCTGCGTCCTCGATGGTGATGATCCGCTCACCCTCGGGGATGAAGGAGGAGAGGACGTTGAGGTTGGTCGTCTTACCGGTGCCGGTACCTCCGGAAACCAGGACGTTGAGCCGTCCCCGGACGCACGCTTCGAGCACGACCGAGAGGTCGAGGGTGAAGGTTCCGAAGTTGATGAGGTCCTTGACCGTGTAGGGGTCGGCCGCGAACTTCCTGATGGTCAACACAGGTCCGTGGATGGCCAGCGGAGGAACGATGGCGTTGACTCGCGAGCCGTCGGGAAGGCGGGCGTCGACCATGGGCGAGCTCTCGTCGATGCGCCGGCCCACCGCGCCGACGATCTTCTCGATCACCTGGCGGTACTGATGGTTGTCGGTGAACGCGGCACCCGTGTGGTAGATGCGGCCGTCACGCTCCACCCAGATGTCGTCGTAGTTGTTGCACATGATTTCGGTGATGGTCGTGTCGGCCAGCAGGGGGTCGAGGGGGCCGTAGCCGAGCGTGTCCTGGATGACCTCTTGGACGAACTTGCGGCGCTCCGAGGGCGAGATCTTCACGTCCTCCCGCTGCAGGATCTCGTCCAGCGCGGTGCGAACCTCGGCCGCCAGCTTGTCGCCCGACAGCCCGCCGACCTTGGGCGCGACTTCGGTGAGCACCAGGTCGCGAACCTTTCGCTTCGACGCATGCCATCCCGCCGATGTCGCACGCCGTGGCGTCCGGGTCGTTGTCTCCGCGGTGCGGGGGGTCGGCCGGCGGCGGGCGGGTTCGACGGCGATCCGCTCATCCTCTTCGATGGCGGCCAGCTTGTCTGAGAGCTTCACGACGATCTCCCCTATGACTCAGTGGGATGGAGGACGGGCTTGAACATCCGGGAGAAGAAACCCCGCTTCTGCGCCGTGGTCGCAGCCGGAACCCGGAACCGGCTGTCTTCGGGGAGGATCGGGGTCAGGCCGGATGCGAGCTTCCTACTGACCTCGGACTGCGGTGAGAACGCCAGGATCGGGGTTCCGACGTTGACCGACTTGCTGACCTCCCGGGCGTAGGGGAGGACGGCGCTGAACCCCTGGGGGAAGAGCTTGGTGATCTGCTCGACGTCAATCCCCACGTCGCGCTCGGCCTTGTTGAGGATGAGGTTGACGTTGTCGGACGGGATCTTGAGCTTGTCCAGGGTGTTGAGGAACACGCCCATGTTGCGAACGCTGGGCAGGTCCATCGTCGCCATCACGTACAGGCTGTCGGACAGGTCGAAGGCGGCCAGCACCACTTCGCTGAGCTGGGCCGGCGTGTCCACCACGACGTAGTCGAACTTGGCCCGGGCCGCCTGCAGGACCTTGGTGACGTCCGTGGGGTGGATCCGGTCAGCGTCGCTGGGGTCCTTGGGTGCCGGCAGAACGACGACCCCGGTGTCATGGTTGACGGTGTACTCGGTGAAGTGAGCGGCCAGGTCGCCGTCCTCGTCTTCGCGTGAAAGCAGGTCGGCGATCGAGTACCGGGGCCGCAGCCGCAAGGCGGTGGAGACCTCCCCGAACTGAAGGTCGAGGTCCACGAGACACGTCCGCTTGCCCGTGTGGTGGGCAAGGAAGTACGCCAGGTTGGTGGCGAAGAAGGTCTTGCCGCAGCCCCCGGTCGCCGAGGCAATGGTGAAGACGGTGGCGTGCTGGGCCGACCCGTTGGTCGAAGCCACGGCCGGCACCGGGGCAGGGGCGGGACGGCTCAACCCGATGGCCCGCTCGATCGTGTCCCTCACCACCCGGTCAGCCGTCGGGAGCTGGAGGAGATCGACCGCGCCCGTCCTGACGATGTCCCGAAGCTGGGCGTCTGGACGCTGGGCGAAGGCGAGGACGAGGCTCATGGTCGGCATCTCGTCGTGGATGACCTGAAGCCGGTTGAGGCCGGACTTGGTGCCGAGGCTGGGCCCCGCCACCAGGACGTCGAACGGTCCGTCCTCGGTCAGCAGGTCACCCACGAGGCCCGGGCGGTCGCAGGGAACGACCTCGGGACGGGGGCGGAGCTCGCTGGCCACACCCCGGACCTGGTTGATCAGGTCCGGGTCACGCTCGAGAACGAGGATCTTGGGGTTGCGCATGGTGCGTGGGCTCCTAAAGGGTCTTGAGGGCGTCGTCCTGGGTGACTCCAGGAGTGCCGTCAACCGGTGGCCGATCCTTGGCCGTCAAGGCGAAGTACAAGTCCTGGAAGCTGGTGAGGTAGACGATCTGCTCCGCTTCCATTTGGTTTACCGCCAGCAGGTAGACGAGCCCCACGCCTCCGGGCTGGCCTTGCCCACCAGCGAGGGTGGCGCCATTGACGTTGAGGACCTCGACGTTCTGCATGATCAGCTTGGCCGAGCCGCCGGGCGTGCCGCCTTCCGGCTTGAGG
>JBHENM010000269.1:0-1548 GCA_046262035.1 Acidimicrobiales bacterium
CACCTGGGACACGACCTGGCGATCTCCCGCCATCACCCGGACCCGCTCGACTGCCTTGGTAGCGTTCACCTTGCGAGTGCCCTCCTGTGTGGGTTTCTGGACGCTTCGACAACGTCAGAATCCCTTGGAGCGAGGGCATCGGAGGTTGTCCCGCTCGTCGTAGAACTTGAGTGGCGGTCCCCCGCCTGAGACCTGCCGGATGGTAGGTGTCGGGCGTACCGCCAAGTACACCGACAAGCAAGGGGACCGCTGTGAAGAAGAACTATCAGACCAAGACCATGACCGCCGATCTCGTGTTGCCCGACGCCGTGACCGTGGCCATGGGCGAGCTCGCCGAGACGATGCGGGAGGGCCTGCTCGCCCTGGCCGTCGGGGCCGGGCTGCAAGTCATGCAGGTGATGATGGGCGAGAGCGTCGCCAGCCTCTGCGGGCCGAAGGGCGCCCACGATCCCGAGCGCACGGCGGTGCGCCACGGCACCGAGGACGGCTCGGTGACCCTTGGCGGACGGCGGGTGCCAGTCCGTCGTCCGAGGGTTCGAACCGCGGACGGCGTTTCCGAGGTGGCTGTGCCGGCCTACGACCTGTTCGCCTCGACCGAGCTGCTGGGCGAGATGGCCCTGGAGCGCATGATGGCCAAGCTCTCGACCCGGCGCTACTCGGCCGGCCTCGAGCCCGTCGGCACGAAGGTCGAGTCCACCGCCCGGTCCACGTCGAAGTCGGCCGTGAGCCGGCGCTTCGTGGCCGCCACGGAGACGGCACTGGCCGACATGCTCGCCGCCGACCTGTCGAAGCTGGACCTCGTGGCACTGATGGTCGACGGCGTGCACTTCGCCGAACATCTCTGCGTCGTGGCCCTGGGCATCGGCGTCGACGGCACCAAGCACCCCCTGGGCGTGGTGGAGGGCGACACCGAGAACGCCACCGTCGTCAAGGACCTGCTCGCCGGCCTGCGTGAGCGCGGTCTGGACACCACCCGTCCCATCCTGTGCGTGCTCGACGGGGCCAAGGCGCTGGTGAGCGCGGTGAAGGCGGTGTTCGACCACCCGGTGGTGGCGCGTTGCCAACTGCACAAGATCAGAAACGTCGAGGCGAAGCTGCCCAAGGCGCTGGCGTCCACGGTGGCCAAGAAGATGCGCGCCGCCTACCACGACCCCGACGCGCTGGGGGCCGAGGCCACCCTCGAAGCCCTGGCCCGGAGCCTGGACAAGGCCCATCCCGGTGCCGCCGGGAGCCTGCGCGAGGGCCTGGCCGAAACCCTCACCGTCGCCCGGCTCGGCGTGCCACCGACGCTGGCGAGGACGTTGCGCTCGACGAATGCCGTGGAGTCCATGATCGAGATCTGCCGGGACCACTCGACGAACGTGAAGCGCTGGCGGGACGGTCAGATGGCGCTGCGGTGGTGCGCCGCCGGGATGGGCGAGGCCACCAAGCAGTTCCGTCGGGTCAACGGCTTCCTCCACCTCCCTGCCCTACGAGCCGCCCTTGAGATTCACGTCCACGGGGCTGTCGCACCCACATGCGATGATGCAGAAGTAGCCGCCTGACCAA
>JBHENM010000270.1:0-5873 GCA_046262035.1 Acidimicrobiales bacterium
GGTCGGGGGGGTGGGCCGACAGCCGCAGAGCCCGGACCAGGCGACCTTCGTCGAGCGCGGCAGTGATGTCGTTCACCCATCGCTCCCGCTGCTCATTGACCCGGCGCTCGAGGCCCTGGCGCAGTGTCCCCGCCAACAGCCTGCCCTCGTCGTCGCGGGCGGCGTCAGCCCCCGATACCACGGACCGGAGGTCGCGGAGGGACACCTCGTCGACAACCTTGATGGCGGCCTCTGCCCGGTCCCGCCACTCGGCTGCCTTCAGCTGGGGGAAGAGTTGCTCGGCCAGGGCGACCAGAGGACCGGCATGGACCTCCGATTGGCCCTCTTCTCGCAGTCTGGTGTTCTGAGCGTCGATGGCCTGACGTACCGCCGGGATACCACCCCGAAGCAACTGCTCGGCCACAGGACGCTGTTCCGGTGGGAGGGTCTCGACCACAGCGTTCCGATGGACGTTTTCCGGCACCAGGCGCTTTGGCTTGGGCGGTGCCGGCGCGGCAGGTGGCGCGGGGCGGCGCTCCCGGTCGTCGGGGCGGTGCGCGCTCGGCCGCGGTGCCCGCTCGGATCGGCCGGCCTCGCGCCGCTGGCCCGGCTCCTGCACGCCGGCCTCCCTTGTCGGACGGGGCCGGCCCTCCGGACGGGGCCTGCGCTCGCCACGGCTTGGGCCGCCGGCTCGCGCCGGGCCGTCTCCGCGAGGCCGAGAGGCGCCCCCACGCCGGTCACCCTGGCCCGGACCGCCCCGGCCAGCACCGCCTTCGCGTGGCCCGCGGTCGCGGTCGCCTCCGTGGCTGCGTTCAGAGCGGGGTCGTTCCGACTTCGGAACGAGCGACGACGTGACACCCTCGTGCGGGCGGGGCGTCCCGATGATCTCCAGGCGCTCGGGCTCCGAGCGCTTCTTCTCTTTTGGCGGTGACACCGCCGTGATGAGTATCCCCTCCATCTCGAAGTCGGCTGCGGCCCGTACCACGTCGCCCACCCGCGCGCCCTCGTACAGCAGGGCAGCGTCCACCACGCCTTTGGGCTGCTTGGCGCCGGCGGCGCGCCAGGTCCAGGTGCCGTCATCCCGGCTGCTGGTCAACTCGACGTCGATGCGGCGGCCCATCAGCTCTCAAGCTACCAATCCGTCACCCGGCGGTTCTGATAAGCGCCGACGACGGATCGAGTCGACCGGGGAGCGTTCGGACGCTCCCTACATAATCATGCTTTAGCAGGGAGGGCCAGGTGTGAAAGCGCGACGTGCGCCCTCCCAGTCCTGCGTTAGCCCTGATCCACCGATCAGCACCGGTTAACGACAATACCGTTCAGTTAGATCCGACGAATGGTGGCGGTAGTCGGCCTGGTGGGTTGAGGCCAGTCGCGGTGGCCGGCGCGTTTGACGTGCCAGCGGACGTACTTTCGTTTGACGACCCGCGGGTTGCTGCGACGTCGGCGAGCCGGGTTGAGCCGACGACACAGCAGCACGATGGCATGGCGCCATCCGTGATCAGTGCGCTGAGGGGGAAAAATCGCGCGCCGCGGGGATCGAGCGGCGAGCGATGCGTAGAGCGGCGACGAAGCTGACCCGGTCGGGGTCGACCCGGGCGTGGTCGGCGGCTTCCCACATGAGGGTCCGGATGGCGAAGTGGCAGCACAGGTGACCCCAGATCTCCTGCATCACCAGCTCGGGTGACTTCGATCGCAACACCGCGCGCGGGCCGCGCTGGTGGACCTTGAGCTCGTCGAAGGCGGCCTCGATCTCCCAGCGCTGCGCATAGGCGACGGCGAGGTCGACGGCGGACGCGTCGTTCGGATCGAGGATCGTCGTGAAGAGCCGGTAGTTGTTGTCATTGGCCCGGCCGTCGTCGATCTCGTAGTCGATCACTCGGATGATCAACGCCTCGGCGGTGCGCCCGGCGTTGCCTGCCGGGCGCAGCTCAGCCAGCCAGGACCCGTCGCTGAGGGTCTCGATGGGGCGGGGCTTCATGTTGGGCATGGCCCGCCACAAAAGATCGGCACCGGTGGCGACAGCCCGGCTCCACAAGGGAAACCCGCAAAATCCCCGGTCAGCCAGCAACAACATGCCCGGATCGAGCCGGTCGATGACGTCGCGAGCCAACGTGTTCTCCGCCGTCGAGTACGGGCCGACGGCAGCGTCGATGATGGCGTGGGTGCCACACTCCGCCACCGTCACCACACGAGCCTGGGGGAACGCGGCCCGCTCGCCCTTCATCACCCCCGGGCGACCGAACCACTCGTCGTTCTCCACGGTGTCGGCCAGATCCAGACAGGTCCCATCGATCGCCACCAGGCGACGGCCAGCCAGCCACGCCCCCGGCGCGCCGGGCTCGGCCAACGGGACCGCCACCCGCTCGAACAGTGCCCGCATCGGATCAGCACCGAGGCGCGCCCGGGCCTGGAAGATCGCCGACTTCGACGGCAACTTCACCGGCTCGTCTCCCGACGCCCACGACAGACCGTCGCTCAGCAGCGCCAGCACGTCCTCATAGGAGCCCTCCGAGTGCAGCGCCATCCCGATCGCGAAGTACGCCATCACCCGCGCCGGTAACGACCGGTGCCGCTGCTCGGTCCGGCCCAACCCGGCGATCACCTCATCGACCAGCTCTGGCGGGAACGTCCGCGTCAGCACCCCCACCGACACCAGATCGGACAACCGGCGCTCCGACTCAGGCTTGGTCCATCCAGCACGAGGCACGCCACCAAACTACACCCGTGTAACCCTAACTGAACGGTATTGGGGCTAGCCCGGGCCACCGTGGGCCGACGTCTGTCACCGTCACCGGGTTCTACCGCTTCGCCGTGGTCGACGGCCTGTTGGCCTCCTCGCCTGCCGAGTCGGTCTCCAAGCATCGGCCGACCCTCGCTCCCTTGGGTCCGTCAGGCGGTGTCAAGAATCGCTTGTCAAGAATCGCCCTCATGTGTCTTGGACATACGAGATTCCAGCGCTCAACAGGGTGCTGAAAAACCGGCTTTGAGGGGTCTGCGCGAATGAGGGTTGCCAGTCGTGGCCGTAGAGGCCTGAGAGGGTCCACCACAAGGGTGGGCCCGGCTCCCAAGCTTCGGTTCTGCGAAGAATCGAACAGAGGAGCCAGGCCCGATGGCCGACGGTATCAAGCTGCGCCTCGCCCGGCGCGACATGAACGTGTTCCGCACCGATGACCGCGATGGCGAGCGGGTCCGGGTGCACGTTGCCGGCCGCCACCCCGCCGCGCTGTGCCCGGCCTGCGCCCACCCCTCGGTGGACACCAACGGCACGGGGTGGCGCGACGTGATCGACGTGGTGCGCACCCTGGTCGTGACCCTGTCGGTGTGCGTGCGGCGGTTCGTGTGTGGCAACGAGGACTGCCCTCAGCGCAGCTTCGACGAACGCTTCGAGGGGATCGACCGGGGAGGTGCGTCGCATCGGGCCCTGGCCTTCTTCGCCGATTTGGCCCGGGGCAGGGCCTCGGCGGCGGTGGCCCGTGACCTTGGCGTGCCGGCCCACTACCTGCGAGCGGCCGTTGGTGCGTGTCGACGGAGGGCGTCGGCCATCCAAGCCCCCCGATTGGGGACCCATCTGGCCATCGACGAGTGCTCCATCAAGCGCAACTACGTCTACGCCACGGTGTTCTCGGATCCGAACCGGGGCGTGGTCCTCGGCGTCGAGCCCGGGCGCGACGGAGCAGCCATCGCGGCCTTTGCCAGCGCCTACCGGCGCCGGCTGCGGGTCCGGGTGGCCGTGGTCAGCATCGACAGCCACAACGCCTACCGCTACATGGTGCGCATCGTGTTCCCCCACGCCATGATCGTCACCGACGCCTTCCACCTCCACCGCCAGGCCCTCGAGGCCTTGGCCAAGGTCCGCCGCTCAGCCACCGGGCGCGTCGCCCGGGGACGCTCCGGGCGGGCCCGGTTGCCCAAGATGGCCCGCCACGCCCTGGCTCGGGCAGGCGACGAGCTCAACGCCGACACCTCCGAGCACGGTGCCCGCCAGCGGGCGGTGGTGGTGGAGGTGTGCGGGCTCGACCCTCCCCTGGCGCTGGCCTACGAGCTCAAGGAGGAGTTCCGGGCGGCCATGGCCATCGGCAAGGCCGGCGACGTGGAGGGCTTCGCCGTCGCCTTGAACACCTTCGACACGCGGTGCCGAGCGTCCAAGCTGGCCCCGTTCAAGACCCTGGCCAACAGCCTGCGCTCGTGGCGCGAGGAGATCCTCAACTACGCCCGCACCGGCGGCGCTTCCAACGCCTTCGCGGAGAGCCTGAACCACCTCATCAAAAATCAGAAGCGCCAGGCTCACGGATACGCCACCTGGGCCGGCTTCAAGGGCCAGATCCTGTGGTGCTTCGGCGAGGTCGTCGACCCTGAGACCGGTGAGATCCTCACCCTGCGATCAATCCCACGAGGCGAAGGAGCCCGCTACCACCAACCTCAATTCGCGTAGACCCCGAAATAGGGGTCTCCGCGAATTGAGGTTGGAGAGTAGGCGGCTGTAGCGGGCGAAGGGTCCGCGGCGGCTGGGGCCCGGCTCCCTACGTTCGGTTCTGTCGAGGAATCGAGCGAAGGAGCCGAGCCCGTGGCCGACGGTATCAACCTGCGTCTGGGACGCCGGGACATGAACACGTTCCGCACCCTCGACCGGCCGGGGCAGCGGGTGGTGGTGCACGTGGCCGGCAGGCACCCGGTGGCGTTGTGCCCGGCCTGCGAGCACCCGTCGGTGGACACGAACGGAACCGGCTGGCGAGACGTCATCGATGTCGTGCGAACGCTGGTGATGACCTTGTCGGTGTGCGTGCGCCGATTCGTGTGCACGAATGAGGCATGCGCCCAGCGCAGCTTCGACGAGCGCTTCGAGGGCATCGGCCGAGGCGGGGCGTCGGAGCGGGCGTTGGCCTTCTTCGCCGATCTGGCCCGGGGGCGGGCGACGATGGCCGTGGCTCGCGACCTGGGAGTGCCGCTTCACTACCTGCGCCTGGCCGTTGGCCAGCGCCGACGGAGGGCAACGGCTCGCCACGCTGGCCGCCTCGGCCGCCACCTGGCCATCGACGAGTGCGCCGTCAAGAAGCCCTTCGTCTACGCGACGGTGTTCTCCGATCCGGTCCGTGGCGTGGTGATCGACCTGGCTCCGGGGCGCGACGCAGCCGCCATCTGGGCGTTCTCGGGCCTGTACCGCCGTTCGGAGCGGGCGGTGGTGCGGATCGTGACGATGGACGGCCACAACCCTTATCGCTACATGGTGCGCCTCGCGTTCCCGCACGCCATGATCGTCACCGACGCCTTCCACCTCCATCGCCGGGTCCTCGAGGCGCTCGCCGCGGTGCGCAAGTCGGCCTACCACCGCCTGGCCAAGGCCCGACCCGCCCGCAACACCCAGGTCAAGTCGGCCCGCTACGCCCTGGCTCGCTCCCGCCACGAACTGGCTGCCGACATGACCGAGCGAGGGGCCAGGGACCGAGCCGTCATCGCCGAGGTGTGCGGAGCCGACCCGCCCCTGGCGTTGGCCTACGAGCTGAAGGAAGCCTTCCGGGCAGCCATGGAGATCGGCAAGACCGGCGACGTCGACAACTTCATCGTCGCCCTCGACCTGTTCGACACCTGGTGTCGAGCGTCGCGGCTGGCGCCGTTCAAGACCCTCGCCAACGGGCTGCGGTCATGGCGCGAGGAGATCATCAACTACGCCCGCAGCGGAGGAGCCTCCAACGGCTTCGCGGAGTCGGTCAACCACCTCATCAAGAACCAGAAGCGCCAAGCCCACGGCTACCCCAGCTGGCAAGGCTTCCGTGCCCAGATCCTCTGGGCCCTCGGCGAGGTCATCGACCCCGACACCGGTGAACTCCTACCGCTGCGCAGCATTCCCAGAGGCCACGGAGCCCACTACGCACAACCCTGATTCGCGGAGACCC
>JBHENM010000271.1:0-5412 GCA_046262035.1 Acidimicrobiales bacterium
TCCAACGCACGATTCCAACACCTCTGCCACCAGGCGTTTCGGAACGCTGGCCCTGGCCGTGGCGGTCGCCGCCCTGGCCCTGGTGTTCGGGTCGGGACCGGCGCGGGCCGCCGATCCAACACTCACCGCCTTTGCCTCGCCGTCCGGCTTCCCTGCGGGCATTGCCATCTTCGACTTCGCCACCCTCGCCGGAGGTGACAACCCGACGGGCACCATCACCTTCGACCTGTTCGGGCCCGACAACGCCACCTGTAGCGGCCCACCTATCTTCACCTCCACAGTCACCGTGGTCGGGAACGGGAACTACCAGTCGGACAGCTTCCCGACCAACGCCGCCGGCACCTACCGCTGGGTGGCCCGCTACAGCGGGGACGCCAACAACACGCCCGCGGCGACGGCGTGTGGCGACCCCTTGCAGGCGACCCAGGTGGCCCTGCGCCAGCCGACCTTCACCACCCAGGCCTCATCGGTATCCCCTGCGGGCCTGATCACCGACACCGCCCAGCTCGGCAACGGCGCCGGCCCTGCGGGGCCCACGGGCACCATCACCTTCGACCTGTTCGGCCCGGACAACCTGGTCTGCGGCGGTCCCCCGATCTTCACGTCGAACGTCACCGTGGCCGGCAACGGAACCTACGTGTCGGAGGCCTTCCGTCCCCTCGTCACCGGCACCTACATCTGGCGGGCCGAATACTCGGGGGACGTGAACAACTTCCCGGCCACCACGATCTGCGCCGATCCCGCCGAGTCCGTGGTCGTCACGACCATTGTCCCGCCTCCCAGCGTCACCCTCATCACCACGGCCTCACCGTCGGTACCCCTCGGGGGCCAGGTCACCGACACCGCCGTCCTGAGCGGCGGCGTCAACCCCACGGGCACCATCACCTTCCAGCTGTTCGGCCCCGACGACCCCACGTGCGCCACTCCCCCCATCCTCTCCAACACCAAGCCGGTGGCGGGCAATGCTCCGGTCACCTCCGACCCCTTCGCCCCCGTAGCCCCCGGCGTCTACCGGTGGGTGGCGACCTACAGCGGCGACGCCAACCACGTTCCCGTCGCCACGGCCTGCGGCGACCCGGCCGAGGCGGTCACGGTGACACCACCGGGGGCGGTCACCCTCACCACCACGGCCTCGCCGTCCGTGCCCGTCGGGGGCCAGGTCACCGACACCGCCACCCTGAGCGGCGGCGTCAACCCCACGGGCACCATCACCTTCCAGCTGTTCGGCCCCGACGACCCCACGTGCACCACTCCCCCCATCTTCTCCAACACCAAGCCGGTGGGGGCTGGCTCGGTGAGCTCCGACCCCTTCACGGCCAACGCCCCAGGCGTATACCGCTGGGTGGCGACCTACAGCGGCGACGCCAACCACGGCCCCGTCACCACCGCCTGCACCGACCCCGCGGAATCGGTGGTCGTCACGACCATCGTCCCGCCTCCTACCGTCACCCTCACCACCACGGCCTCACCGTCGGTGCCCCTCGGGGGCCAGGTCACCGACACCGCCACCCTGAGCGGCGGCGTCAACCCGACGGGCACCATCACCTTCCGCCTGTTCGGCCCCGACGACGCCACCTGCGCCGGGCCCGCCGTCTTCCTCAACCCCCAGCCCGTGGCCGGCAACGGCTCGGTCACGTCCGACCCCTTCACGCCTACAGCCGCCGGCGTCTACCGGTGGACGGCGACCTACAGCGGGGACGCCAACCACGCCCCCGTCGCCACCGCCTGCGCCGACCCGGCCGAGGCGGTCACGGTGACGCCTCCGGGGCCGGTCACGCCGACCCTGACCACCACGGCCTCACCGTCCGTGCCCCTAGGGGGCCAGGTCACCGACACCGCCACCCTGAGCGGCGGCGTCAACCCCACGGGCACCGTCACCTTCCGCCTGTTCGGCCCCAACGACGCCACGTGCACCACTACCCCCATCTTCACCAACCCCAAGGCGGTCACGGGCAACGGCTCGGTCACCTCCGACCCCTTCACCCCTATCGCGGCTGGCGTGTACCGGTGGACGGCGACCTACAGCGGGGACCCCGACAACGCCGGCGTCGCCACCGCCTGCGGCGACCCGACCGAGCAGGTCACGGTCACGCCCACCGGCCCGGGCGTCCCCGAGATCCAGGTGGACAAGACCGCGACGCCGGCCACCCTGCCCGAGCCGGGCGGGACCGTCACCTTCGGGGTGGTGGTCACCAACACCAGCGCCGAGCCCCTGACCCTCATCGCCCTGGTCGACGATCAGCACGGTGCGCTCGCCGGTAGTGGCTCCTGCGCCCTGGGCGCAGTCCTGACCCCGGGCGGCACCTACCCCTGCTCGTTCACGGCCGATGTCACCGGCAACGCCGGCTTCTCGGAGACCGACACGGTGCAGGCCACCGCCAGGAACGCCGCCGGCACGGAGGCGACCGCCAGCGACAGCGCTACGGTCACCATCACCGACGCCCTCCCCGTGGTCGTCATCACCCACACCGTCGACCCCCCTAGCCGGACCGAGCAGGGCGGCGAGTTCACCCACTCCATCACCGTCTCCAACACCGGCTTTGAGCAGGTCACCATCGCCACCCTGACCGACAGCGTGTACGGCAACCTCATCACCCGTCCGGGCTCCTCGTGCGCCTCGGCCGCCGGCGCGGTGTTGGAGCCCGGCGACACCTACTCCTGCTCGTTCACGGCCACGTTCACGGGAGAGGGCGGGGCGACCCAGACCGACGTCGCCGCCGTAACCGTGGTCGACGACGAGGGCTCGTCCGCAACCGCGTCCGCCCCGGCCACCATCACCTTGGTGGACGTCCCGCCCCGAGTCGGCGTCGACCTGGCCATCACCCCCGAATCCAGGCCGGCGCCGGGCGGCTCGTTCACCTTCACCGTCACCGTGCGCAACCTGAGCAACCCCGAGGCGATCACCATCCAGTCGCTGACCAGCGACGTCCACGGCGACCTCGACGGGCGAGGGGACTGCCGGGTGGGTGTCATCCTGGCCGCCCCGCCGGCGGCGGGGGACACCTTCACCTGCTCGTTCGTCGCTCCCTTCACGGGTGAGGCCGGCGCCCGGCTGGCCATCACCATCAGCGTGGTCGTGGCCGACAACGAGGGCACGACGGCGTCGGCGGCCAGCCCTCCGCGCACCATCGTCCTCACCGCACCGGCTCCGGGCGACGGCACGCCCGGCGTACCCACCGGACCGCGGATCACCGACCGTCCCGCCCTCCTCGCCTTCACCGGCGCGGGCGCCGGTGACGAAAGCGTCGCCCGGTGGGCTGCGCTCCTCGTGGTGGCGGGAATCGGGATGTCACGAACCGGCCGGCGCCGGCTGGGGTGGGCGTCGCCCGGATATCGGGTCTATGACCCCACGGCTGTCAGTGCCGGAGCCGCTCTATTTGGCAACGTTCGGGCCGCAGACGTCCCTGTTGGAGCAGGCCAGGGGGGGGTTGTGGGCATGGGGTTGGGGGGCCGGGCGCAGAAACCTTGCCGCCGTGCCGGATACCGACCGACCTCCAACCCGCAGGTCAGCGGCGAGTCTTGATCGAAAGTTGAGGATGGGAAGGGGAATGACCGGCGACCCGCATCCCCCCAGAATCAATGGATTCTGGTCAAACGGCTCGAGTCTGGTTATAGTCCCCCAAATCGTCGGCGGGCGAATGTACATATCATCGACATTCAGGTGGGACGGCGGGCCGTCCTGCTGGGGAGGCGAGTGAACGTGGCGATGCGACCCTTTGCGGCGCTTTGGGGGCGGAACGTTCGTCCAGCGCGGCCGGGACGGGGCCGGAGCCGACGTTCCAACAGCAGGCGTCTGCCCCTGGCCGGCCTGGTCACCCTCCTGTTGGCGACCACACTCTGGACGGCGCCCAACTCCAGCGCATTCATCTTCGTACCGATCTCCCCCAGCTTTCCGCCGATCACGCCGGTCGGGACAACCTTCCCGGCGGCGCTGGGCCTGAACAACAGCTCGACCCCTCCCGAGTCGACCACGTTCCCGGTCCTCACCATCAGCGACATCCGCCTCTACCCCTCCTGCACGACACCCATTACGGACTGTGGCGCCGGGATCGCCGAGCCCGGCGTGTACGCCCTCAGCCCCACCGGCGTCGGCGACGACGGCCCCAGCTGCACGGGCATCTGGCAGATCGTGCCCAACACCGGCAATCCGGCTACGGCGACCTACTACCAGTTCATCCCTCCCGGGGGGGAGGGCACCCTCCAACTGGCCACCGGTGAGACGTGCAGCGTGAACTTCACCGCGACAACCCTCAAGGTGCCAGCCAACGACGCCCTGCCCGATCCGGGGGTTCAGACATTTCACGCCACCGGAGGGACGGTCGATCCCGATGGCCCGGGAGGCCTTCCCGCCTTCGGTCGCCGGGGCGACGCCACCCTCAGCACCGTCACTCAAGGCGTGGCCACGATCGTGACCGCCGCTACGCCCGTGGCCACGCCCGGCCAGCCCATCTCCGACGTCGCCACCGTCACCGGCGCCGCCCCCCCTGCGGCGGCGCCCACCGGCACTGTCGACTTCCGGCTGTACAGCGACGCGGCCTGTGCCACTCAGATCTTCGAGGACCTCGACCGCCCGCTGGTGCCCACCGGCCCGAACGTGGCCCAGGCCACCTCCAACACCACTCCCGCGCCCGGACCCGGTAGCTACTTCTGGCGCGCCTTCTACGACGGCGACGTCAACTACCTGCCGGTCAGCACTCCCTGCCAGGACGCGGGGGAGACCTCGGTGGTGAACCAGCTCACACCCACCATCGTCACCGCGGCCACGCCCACGGCCACCCCCGGTCAGCCCATCTCCGACGTCGCCACCGTCACCGGCTCCCCGGCCCCCGCCCCGGCGCCCACGGGCACCGTGACCTTCCGGCTCTACAGCGACCCCGCCTGTGCCACTCAGATCTTCGAGGATCTCAACCGCCCGCTGGCGCCCACCGGCCCGAACGTGGCCCAGGCCACCTCCAACACCACCCCCGCGCCCGGACCCGGTAGCTACTTCTGGCGCGCCTTCTACAACGGCGACGTCAACTACGCCGCCGTCAGCACTCCCTGCCAGGACGCAGGGGAGACCACGGTGGTGAACCAGCTCACGCCCGCCATCGTCACCCAGGCCACCCCAACGGCCGCGCCCGGCCAGCCCATCTCTGACGTCGCCACCGTCACCGGCGGCCCGGCCCCCGCCCCGGCGCCCACCGGCACGGTCGACTTCCGGCTCTACAGCGACCCCGCCTGCGCCACGGTGATCTTCGAGGATCTCGACCGCCCGCTGGCACCTACTGGCCCGAACGTGGCCCAGGCCACCTCCAACACCACCCCCGCGCCCGCACCCGGCAGCTACTTCTGGCGTGCCTTCTACGACGGGGACATCAACTACGCCCCCGTCAGCACTCCCTGCGGGGACGTCGGGGAGACCACGGTGGT
>JBHENM010000272.1:0-18645 GCA_046262035.1 Acidimicrobiales bacterium
CGTGACGGTCGGGCCCCTGGATCGGGCCATCGGCTGGTACCTCGACACCGTCCAGGGAGCGTTCGTGAGCGGCGCCCCCGAGCCGCTTCCTCCGGCCGACCTCGACGCTTTACACCAGGTCGGGATCCCCACGGTGGAGGACGACGACTACCGCGCTGCCATCGAGGCCCAGGGTTCGCGGCGATGCCAGCTGGCCAAGCTGCTGGTTGACGACGGGTGGCTTCCGCAGGCGTGGGAGCGGCGACGGAGCGGAATCCGGGCCGGGGTCACCTCCGCCGCCACGTGAGGTAGGCCAAGTCGGTTTCACTCCGGTAGAAGAGGGAGTGGACGGCGGCCCCTCTGGTCGTCTCTGTCGACGGAGGCGGAATGAAGCTGCGCAAGAAGATCGTCGTGATGTGCCTGGCCTTTGGGTTCGTCCTGGGCATGGCCGGCCCGGCCACGGCCCACCACACTCCCAGAGCGGATGGCGTTTGCGGTGGGGTCGGTGCTACCGGCCACTACAACCCGGTTACGGGGGAGTGCGAGTAAGCACGTAGCTGATCGGCGCCGCTCGTCGGACGGCGGCGACGGTCAGGGAAACGGGGAGACGGAGTACGGTCCCTCCGTGTCAGGCCTGCCGCCCCCGCCCGGCGACGACCCCATCGCCATACGGCAGCTACGGCAGGCCATGGAGGCGGCCGGTTTCGACGCCGCCCATGTGAGCGACGCCCTGATGGCCGAGGGGCCGAATCTCACGCCCAGCCCGTCGCACGTCCCGGTGCTGCTGCGATCCCTCAAGGGCGACGATGCGCTCACCACGCTCATCCGCCTCTTCGTGGCCGCCGTGCCCGTCCGCGTCGACGAGACCTCCAGCGCCCTCGGGCCCCTGCCCCTGGACAAGGCCGTCGAGATGAACCTGGTGGCGTTCGCGGGGGATGGGGACTTCGTGCGCCCTGTCATCCGGCTGGTCCCGGCCGGGCCCATGCTGGTGGCCTGCGACCTCTCCCCTGATCTGCTGCGACCACCGGGGGATGTCGTCATCGGCGTCTCGTCGACGTCGTGGACGCTGGCCCACCTCACCTTCCGCCGGCCGGTGGAGACGGCGCTGGACGTCGGGACGGGTTGCGGCATCCAGGCCATGCTGGCGGCGGGTCACGCCGCCCGGGTCACGGCCACTGACACCAACGTCCGGGCGCTGGCGTTCGCCCGGTTCAGCGCCGCCCTCAATCGGTTGGACAACATCGAGTTCCTCGAAGGCGACCTGTTCGAGCCGGTGGCCGGCCGCCGCTTCGACCTGATCCTGGCCAATCCGCCGTTCGTGATCTCCCCCGATGACGACTACCAGTACCGCGACGGTGGGCACGTCGGGGACGAGCTCAGCCGCCTCGTGCTCGAGGGCGCGGGCGCCCTCGTGTCGCCGGGTGGGTTCGCCCACACGCTGGTGAGCTGGGTGCACCAGCCCGACGGCGACTGGTCGGAGCGGCTCCGTGAGTGGACCGACGGCCTCGGTTGCGACGCCTGGCTCCTGCGCTTCGACTCTCAGGATCCCGAGGACTACGCCCTCGCCTGGAACCAGCCGCTGGAGGCGGATGGCGACCTGCATGCCGCCGCCATCGGCAGGTGGCTCGACTACTACGCCGAGCACGGGATTGAAGCGATCGGGTACGGGGCCGTGCTCCTGCGCCGGCGACCAGCGGGATCGGGTCGCCCCTGGACGCGGGCCCAATCGCTGGAGACCCTGCCCATCGCCCCGGCTGGCGAGCAGGTGCGGGACATGTTTGCCGCGGCCAGCCTTCTCGACCGGGTCGGAGGCGCCGAGGGCTTGATCGGTGAGCGCTTCCTGGTCGACGAAGGTATTCGAATGGAGCAGGTCCTGCGCCTGAGCAACGGGGCCTTTGAAGTAGTCGAGGCTCTGTTGCACCTCGACCAGGCGCTCCCCATGGTGGCCGAGGTCGACGACTTCACCGCTCAGCTCCTGGCCGGCCTCCAACGGGGCCTCACTTTGGGAGAGGCGTTCGAGGAGGCGGCCGCGACCCTGCCCGACGACGTGGAGGACGAGGACCTCCGGCTGGCCACCGTCGAGTTCGTGGAGGGCGCCCTCGAACGAGGGTTTCTGCACCCCGCGTAAGGCCTCTTCGGGCTCGGCGTGCAGCTGGTGTTCCGGCGATACGGTGACGATGGCGCACTAATGAGGGGGAGCGATCATGGCACTGAACGCCTATCTCACGTTGAAGGGACAGAGGCAGGGCGTGATCAAGGGGAGCGTCAC
Source organism: Acidimicrobiales bacterium (assembly GCA_046262035.1). Classification (GTDB taxonomy): domain Bacteria; phylum Actinomycetota; class Acidimicrobiia; order Acidimicrobiales; family AC-14; genus JBHENM01. The sequence goes on from JBHENM010000272.1 coordinate 2,249, forward strand.
CCAGAAGGGTCGGGAGGGCACCATCCTCGTCCGCGGGGCCAGCCATGAGATCGTGTCGCCCCGCGATCCAGCGTCCGGGCAAGCCACCGGAAAGAGGGTTCACAAGCCTTTCGTGATCACCAAGGAGGTCGACCGGGCGACGCCCCTCCTCTACCAGGCCCTTGTGACCAACGAAGTCTTCCTCGAATGGACCCTCCGCCTGACGCGAGCGACCCTCCAGAGCACTGAACAGCAGCACTACACGGTCAAGCTCCTGAATGCTTCCATTGCATCGATCAGCTTCCGGCTACCGGACAAATCAGGTGCCCGATCTGGCCAGGGTCATCGAGTACGAGGAGATCTCCTTCGTCTACCCGAAGATCGAGTGGACCTGGAGCGACGGGGGGATCACCGCGATCGACGACTGGATGACGTCGAATCCCTGAGTCTCCGGCGAACGTCAGGGCCGCGATCCACACGTGGAAGACCGCGGCCGGGAGGGTCTCGGCCACGGGAGCGACCGTTCGGGCCGACAGGTACAGGCCGACGGCGCACGCCGCGACCTCGGCCCAGAACAGCCGGTAACAGAGCCGGCGCCATGGTCCCGGGGGCTGGCTCGCGGCGAACCGCCACATGAGCAGTGGCAGTGACACGCCCAGGACGAGCGCGCTGGTGGTGTGGATGCGGTGGATGGCCGGGTCGCCGCCAACGGGGACGAAGGCAGCCACCATCTGGCCGCCGAGCCCGACGACCATGGCCACCGAGAAGCCGGGAGACACCTGGTACCGGCCCCGCACGTACTGGTGGAACGCGATCAGGAGCAGGGCCCCGGCGGCCAGCCCGGCCGTGAACAAGGCCGCCGATGGGGCTTTGGTTCCCAGGTAGCTGATCGGGTTCTCGCCGACCAGGTCGAAGCCGCTGGCGGCGGTGGCGGCCAGCAACGTCGTCCAAAGCGTGGCGACGGCGGCCACGCCCGTGAAGCGGAGAGGTCGGCCCACACAGGATGTTCGACGCCGCGGCCGCCGCGTATGAGAACTGAGGACCCGGCGTAGCGTGTGGCAGCCACAAGGGAGGTCAGGCGTGTTCATTCAGGTCATCCAGGGCAGGGCCAAGGACGCCGAAGGATTGCGGGGCCAGCTCGACCGCTGGGAGCAAGACGTCCGCCCAGGGGCAGACGGCTATCTCGGGGTCACCGGCGGGATCGCCGAAGACGGGACCGTGATCTTCCTGGTCCGCTTCGAGAGCGAGGACGCGGCCCGCGCCAACAGCAATCGGCCGGAGCAGGGTGAGTGGTGGAGGGACACGGCGAACTACCTCGACGACGACGTGGCCTTCATCGACTGCAGCGACGTCGAGACCACGTTGGCCGGTGGCTCCGACGAGGCGGGCTTCGTTCAGGTCATGCAAGGCAAGGTGCGGGACCGGGATCGTCTCCGGGCGCTCGAAGCCGAGTTCATGCCGAAGATGAGCCAGGCCCGCCCCGACGTGATCGGCAGCGTGCGGGCATGGGACGGTGATTTCTTCACCGAGGCCATCTACTTCACCAGCGAGGCCGATGCCCGCAAGGGGGAGTCCAGCACCAACTTCGACGGCGATTTCGAGGAGTACGCGTCGCTGGTCGAAGATCTCAGCTACATCGACCTGAAGAGCCCCTGGCTTCGCAGCCCCTAGGCGTTCCTGGGAATTGGCGCGCGGTGGCGGGGTGACGGCCCGCGGCGCCGGCTCAGCCGGGGAGCTTGCGGACGGCGTCGCCTACCCGCACGGTCCCGGAGACGACGACCTTGGCGTTGATGCCCCGCATGCGGAACTGGCGGCCTATGGGGGAGTTCACGAACCGCATGGCGTCCTTGCCGAAGCGGCCGGCGAACTTGCTGCAGCCCAGGTGGGGCTGAGCGGTGATCTCGATGACGGCCGAACCCAGCTCCAGTCGGGTGCCGGGCGGCAGGTTCGACTCGCTCAGGTCGAGGTCGACGTAGAGCTGGTCGCCGGCCAGCTGCCAGCGGTCGGGGTCGCCGGCCACGAGGGCGGCCACCCGGGCGTTCATGATGTTGAGCTGCATCTCGGGGTGGGCCGACCCGTCGGGGGTCCGCTTGCTCCCGCGGCTGCGCCAGGTGTCGCCCACGAGACCCTCGGCCACGTTGAGCGTCCCTTCGACGAGGATCTCCCGCTCGTTCTCCGCCGGGCGGCGGACGATGAGCTCGACCGTGCCTTCGTCCTTCGGGGAGCGGCGGATGTCGTCGAGTCCGGCTTCCAGCGTCGCGGTCACAGGCGTCGCCATGTCCCCAGCATGCTCGGTCAGACGGGGTTCAGCGAGAGATTTCCGTCAGGCGTCGTGGGAGGCCGCCCACACCAGGAGCTCCGGCGCCGGCAGACGGTTCATGATCGACCCGGTGGGCACTTCGCAGCGCGCCGCCCGCACGCAGCCGTTCATCTGCCACTCGAGCTGCCCGGGAGCGTGGGCGTCGGTGTCGATCGTGAACCGGCACCCAGCCGACACCGCCTGCGAGAGGAGGCGCAGGGGAGGGTCCAGTCGCTCCGGCCGGCAGTTGATCTCGACGGCGGTGCCGGTCTCGGCGCAGGCTGCGAACACGGCTTCGGCGTCGAAGGTCGACTCGGGGCGGCCGCGAGCCGTGAGTAGGCGCCCCGTGCAGTGCCCGAGGATGTCGGAGTGGGGATTACGGACGGCGGCAACCATCCGCCTCGTCATCTCCGCCGCCTCCATGCGCAGCTTGGAGTGGACGCTGGCCACCACTACGTCCAGGCGCGAGAGCAGCTCTTCCTCCTGGTCGAGGCCACCGTCGTCCAGGATGTCCACCTCGATTCCGGTGAGGACGCGGAACGGGGTCAGTTCCTCATTCAGGTCAGCGACCACGTCGAGCTGCTGGCGGAGGCGTTCGGGCGACAGGCCGCGGGCCACGGTCAGGCGGGGGGAGTGGTCGGTGAGGACCATGTACTCGTGCCCCAGGGCCCGGGCCGCCTCGGCCATCTCCCGGATGGGGCTGCCCCCGTCGGACCAGTCGGAATGGGTGTGACAGTCACCCCGGAGGATGGCGCGCACTTCAGCGCCGAGGGCATCGGCAGCGTGGACGTCCTCACCGACCTCCGCTTCGAGCTTGGCCAGGTAGGCCGGCACCTCCCCGGCCGCTGCCTCGCGGACGACGGTCTCCGTGACCTGGCCGATGCCCGGCAGGTCGCGGAGCCGCCCCTGCTCGGTCCGCCCGGCGAAGTCGGCCGGGTCGAGGGCCCGCAGCGTGGCCGCTGCGCCCCGAAAGGCCCGCACCCGGTAGGTCGGGGCGCCCGTTCTCTCGAGCAGGTAGGCGATCCGCTCGAGCGCGGCCAGAGGGTCCACCCCCGGGGAGCGTACCGTCGGGGGCGCCATGGCTCATGTCGTCGTCGTCTCCGACACCCACATCCGTCGGGGTTCCGCCCGCCGGCTTCCGGACGCCGCCTACACCCACCTGGAACGGGCCGACGTCATCCTCCACGCCGGCGACATCGTCGTGAGTGACGTGCTCGACGACCTGGGTGGGTTCGCCCCCGTGCACGCGGTGCTGGGGAACAACGACGTCGAGCTGGTCGGGCTCCTACCCGAGACCCGGCTGCTCGAGATCGGTGGGGTGAGGGTGGCCATGGTGCACGACTCGGGCGCGTCGACGGGCAGAGCCGGCCGCCTGAAGCGGCGGTTTCCCGATGCGTCCGTGGTGGTGTTCGGCCACAGCCACATCCCGTGGGGCGAGCCCGGCATCGACGGGCAGCTGCTGTTCAACCCCGGGTCGCCGACCGAGAGGCGGGCTCAGCCCCGGCACACGCTCGGCACCCTTGACCTGGAAGACGGCAGGGTGCTGGCCCACACCATCCACACGGTGTGAGCCCTACCCAGCCCCGCAGAGCTCTCCGTGCAGCTTCTCGCTCTCCGGGCTGGGCTCCAAGCCGATCTCCCCGAGGCGGGCCTGGAGGGTGCGGAACGCGGCGTCGGCCTGGTCGGGCCGGGCCAGCTTGGCGTGCAACCGCATGATGCGCCGGTAGAGCTGCTCGGCCAGGGGGTCGACCTCGACCGCCCGTTCGAGGGCGTCGAGCGCGCCCCGGACGTCCCCGGCCACGAGCCGGGTGGCGGCCATGGAGACCAGGACGTCGACGGCCCGGCCCTGAAGGTCCTCCCTGGGCACCTCGGCCCACGGCCAATCGGCTCCCGGGTACAGCTCGCCCGTGTAGAGATCGGCCGCTTCCTGCAGGGCCTGGGCCCACCCCGGGTCGCCGCTGCTGGCGCCGGCCTGGGCGAGGGCGGCTTCGAAGCGCCAGAGGTCGACGTCGAAGACAGGCTCGATGCGGTACCGGTCGCCCTCCCGTTCGATGACCTTCAGGTCGGGATTCTCCGTGGCCAGTCGCAGGCGACTGCGCAGGTTGCCCAGCGCGGTCCAGAACCACTCGGAGCCCCGCCGCGGGTCGGCCTCGGGCCAGAGGGCTTCGGTGGCTTCCTCGAGGGTCGTGCCCTCGGGATGGAGCAGGTAGAAGGCGAGGAGCTCGCGGGCCTTGGCTCGGAGGCCGCTCCGGATCTCCCGGCCCTGGACGTCGATGCGGTAGGCGCCGAGGATCTGAATGCTGACGAGCGCCGGGTCCGCCAGCACGGCCCCGAACGGCGCGTCGGCCAGGGGGCGCTCGCTGGCGCCGTCGGGGTCGGTCCGGGCGGAAGCCAGAACCTCGAGGAGCTCGGCGGCCGGCTCCCACTCGACGGTGAAAAGGCGGGCGCCCACCAGGCCGTCACCGCCTGCATCAGGGGACTGGCTGTCGACCCGGCCCGCACCGCGGAGACGGACGGATGGCATGCCCTCGAGAGGCGCGTCCACCACCAGGCCGGCGATGCCCACCCGAGCGCCCTCCTCGAGAAGGGTGCGGAGCCTCTCGGCCTCGACCGTGGTCAGCTCGGCCACCGCGACCAGGATCAGGGGGAGGTGTTCGTCGGGACGGTGAGTGTGGTACGTGGCTATGTCCTCGACGCCGGCATCGGCCAGCAATTCCCGCCGGCGGGCCGCCTCGGCTTGCAGCCCTCCCAAGACGGCACCGATGTCCCGCGTGCGGCCGAGGCCGGGGAAGGTGGTGGCGGGAGGAAGCAGGTCGCCGACAACGATGGCGCGTGCCTGCTCCGGCCCGTTGTCGGCCAGAAGGGTCAGCAGAAAGGCGCGGGCCACCTCACGGGCGCGGGGACCGAGCAGACACAGCCCCCCCGTGCGGTCCAGGGCGAGGGTGACCTCTTCACCGTCCCTCTCCCCGATGGGCACCGAGCCGGGCGTCCGGGAGTCGCTGGCCGGGGCACTGTTGGGGCTCGGCCGCCGGGACAGCGCGAACCACTCCACCCGGCGGGTCAGATCTCCCGAGAACGGGTCCCGGCGATGGAGCCCCGCTGCCGGAGGCCCGGCGCGACGCCGGCGCCGCCGCCGGAGACGTCCACGTGTGACGGCCTCCCCGATTGCCCGGGCCAGCGACGGGCCGACGACGACACCCGGAAGCACGCAGGCGAGGTCGCTCGGCTCCTCGGACTCCACCGGCTCGCTGGGTCGCGACCCACCGAGGGGGCGCTGCTGGGGGGCAAGGGCGGCCGCCAGCGAGGGGTCGACGGTGACGTCGATCTCCTCGAAGGAGGCGGACTCGGGTAGCGGCTCGGGCTCGACGACGGGCTCGGGCTCGAAGGTGATGACGGGCTCCTGCTCGGGCTCGAAGACGATGACCGGCTCCTGCTCCGGCTCGGGCTCGGGCTCGGGCTCGGGCTCGAAGACGATGACCGGCTCGGGCTCGGGAACGAAAGGGGTCTCGATGGCCGGCTCAGGCTCCGGCTCGGGCCAGGTCACGCCCGGCTCGGGTTCCAGCTCGGGCTCAGCCTCGACGAGCTCCGGCTCAGGCTCGACCAGCTCCGGTTCCAGGGGCGGGGGAATGAAAGCCGCCGGCGGGTCGGGTTCGACCTGAACTCGCAGACCGGCCAGGGCCAGCGGCAGCTGCTGGGCCAGGGCAGCGGCTACCGCTTCCTGGACGAGCATGGAGGCGTCCATCATCGCCTCTTCGTCGCTGGCCTCGTCGTCCGGCTCGCCTGGGACCCCGGCACTGAACGCCTGACGCACGAGCTCGGGCAGGTCCGTCACCAGCTCCTGGCGCATCTCGCGGAGCCGGTCGGCCTCCGTGCGGAGGACGCTGGCCGAGCTCTCGAACTCGACGCGCGAAGCAGCGACGGCCGCCTCCACCAACCCGGGGAGCTCACGCAGCACTTCTTCCCGAAGGTCACCCAGCCTGGCGGCCGACGCTTCGAGGCCGTGCAAGGCAGCCCGCACGCCGGGCTCGGTGGAGCCAGCCACGAGGGCGGGCAGCGATTCGCCCAAGCCGAGCTGGACCTCCCGCTGCAGGGCCTGGCCCAGCAGCTCGGGAAGCTCCCGGGCCAGGGCGGCCCGGAGCGCGGGCTCCAGCACCTGGTCCAGAGCCGCCGGTAGCGGGAACTCGAGGGCCGCGGCGACCGCCGGTTGGACGATCCTCGCCAGCATGTCGGGCAAGCCCGACGTGAGCGTCTGCGCGAGGACCCCGTCGACGGCCGACATCACCGCTTCCGGGAGCCGCTGGGCGACGACCTCGCGCAGGCTTCGGAGGCGGGCGGTCTCGGCCCGCATCTCGGCCGCGCACCCCTCGACCTCGGCCAGGGAGACGCTCAGATCGGGCGCCACGGCGTCGTTCACCAGCTGAGGCAGGCGGGCTGCCACCAGGCTCACCAGCTCCGGCGTGACCACCTCGCCGACGACCCGGGGGAGGCTCGCCGCCAGCCGCTCGTGAAGCTCCGGCCGTACCGACTCGCTCACGACGCCGGGAAGGCGCTCTTCGAGAGCCTGGGCCAGGGCCTGGCGCAGTTCGGGCCGAATGGTGTCCGCCACGAGCTGAGGAATCTGCTGAGCCAGCTGGCTGGCGACGTCGGGCTGCACCGCGGCCGCTACCAGCCCGGGGAGCCTGCTGCCTAGGACCTCTCGCATCAACGGGTCGAGCGTCTCCGACACGAGCTGCGGGAAGCGGACGGCGAGCACCTCCTGCAGGTGGGGCTCGACGGCAGCCATCACCGTTTCCGGCAGCCGCTCGGCGACTACCTCCCGGAGACCGCGGATCTTTGCTGCCTCCTGGCGCAGCTCGGCGGCCGCCCCTTCCATCTCCGCGAGGGTGACGCTCAGCTCGGGGGTCACCGTCTCGGCCAGCATGGCCGGCACCCGCTCCATCAGCAGGGCCCCGACGGCCGGGCCCACGACCTCGGCCACGATGCCGGGAAGGCGGTCGGTCAGCACCTGTCGCAGCTCGGGCTGGACCGTCTCCGCTACCAGGTGGGGCAGTCGCTCGGTAAGCGTGCGGCGCACATCGGGGTTGACGACCTGGGCGACGATGCCCGGCAGCCGCTCGTTGAGCGTCTCCCGCACTTCGGGGCGCACCGTCTCGCTGACCATGTGGGGAAGGCGGTCGGCGAGGGTCTGGCGCAGCTCGGGCTGGACCGTCTCCGCCACCAGGTAGGGGAGGCGCTCGATCAGGATCCGCCGGACCTCGGGGGTGACGACCTGGGCGACGATGCCCGGCAGCCGCTCGTCCAGCCCGGCGCGGACCTCGGGACGGACGGTGTCGATGACCAGCTGCGGGAGGGTGGCGGCCACCGCGTCCCTGACCTCGGGGGTCACCACCTCGTTGATGACCGACGGCAGGCGCTCGGTCAGCGTCCGGTGGACCTCGGGCTGGACCGTGTCCGCCACCAGGTGAGGCAGGCGTTCGGCGAGGATCCGGCGCACCTCGGGCTGGACGGCAGTGGCCGTGATGTCCGGCAGGCGTTCGGCGATGGCTTGCCGGACCTCGGGCTGGACCGTGTCCGCCACCATGACGGGCAGCCAGTCGGAGAGAAGGCGCCGCACGTCGGGGCTGACCGTGTCGGCCACCATCTGCGGGAGCCAGTCCGCAAGGGCGGAACGAACCTCGGGAGCGAGGGCCCGCACGATGAGCTCCGGGAGCTGCTGGCTCAGCTGAGCTCGGAGCTCGGGCTGAACCACGTCCAGCACCAGGTCGTGCAGGTGGTGGGCGATGGCGTCCTCCAGCTGCCGGAGCCGCTGGGTCTCACCCCGGAGCTGGGTCGTGCACGCCTCGACCTCGGCCAGCGAGGCCTGAAGGTCGGCGGTGCGGGCGCCGGCGATGTCGACGAACACCGATTGCTGGTTGGCCAGACTGGCGGACAGAGCCCGGATCTGGCTCTGGATCTGGTCGATCTCCCTGCGCAGCCAGGCGGGGTCGATCTGCGACTGGCCCCGATCCAACGAGGATCCGGAGGCCGTGGGCGACGGAGGGCGATCGGGCGAGGGGGCGTCGGTCATGTCAGCCTGTAGCTACTGGCGCGACTTCACATCCGCACACGTCGCTCCAGCGCATCTCTCCGGTATGTTAGGTCAGGGATAGCTTGCCGGGATGGGTCCGAGGCTTCCCCTGGATCGACGGGTGGAGCTGGCCTTCCTCCCGACGCCGCTGGAACCGCTGAACCGTCTCGCCCGCCACCTCGCCAAGCCTGAGGGTTCGGTCTGGGTCAAGCGGGACGACCTGACAGGGCTGGCGGGGGGAGGCAACAAGGCCAGGAAGCTCGAGTACCTCTGTGCCGACGCCCTGGAATCCGGTTGCGACACGCTCGTCACCGGCGGCGGTGTGCAGAGCAACCACGTGCGCATGACCGCGGCTGCGGCCAACCGGCTCGGGCTGGGCTGCACCATCCTTGTGGCCGGCGACCGCCCCGACGTCCCCACCGGGAACATCCTCCTCGACGAGCTCCTGGGTCCCGAGATCATCTGGTTCGGCGGGGACGGGCGCCTCGAGTACCAGGCCATGGAGGCGGCCATCCTGGACGCGGCCGAGCGGCTGCGAGGGGAAGGCCGCCGTCCCTACGCCATGCCCATCGGTGGGGCCAGCACGGTCGGTGCCCTCGGGTACGTGCCCGCCGCGGCCGAGCTCAGGTCCCAGCTCCCCGACCTCGGGCTGGTGGTCGTGGCCGACGGCTCGGGCGGGACCCACGCCGGCCTGGCCGCCGGCCTCGGGGACCACCGCCGCGTCCTCGGGGTGGATGTGGGCGCCCGCTCCGATCTGGACACGGCCGTCCCGGAGCGCTCGGCCGAGGTGGCGGCCCTGGCCGGGCTGGACGAGCCGTCGGGCAGCGAGGGCTTCGGGCGGCCGGACGGGCCTGTGGACCACGGATGGGTCGGGCCCGGCTACGGCGTGCCGACCGATGCCGTCCGGGAGGCGCTCCATCTGGCGGCCAGGCTCGAGGGCCTGGTGCTGGATCCGGTGTACACGGGCAAGGCCATGGCCGGGCTGCTGGCTGCGTGCCGGTCCGGGCGCCTGGCACCGGACGAACCGGTGGTCTTTCTTCACACCGGCGGCCTTCCCGCGCTTTTTGCCGCGCCTTATGCCTCATGGCTCGGTGCTGCCCCAGACCGACCTGCTTGACTGTCGCCATGGTGAGCTCTTGGTCAGGCGCAGACGGGTCGGGGCCGTTTTCGCGGGAACGTCTGCCTCTGGTGGCGGCCATCTGCGTGGGGCTGGTGCTGGTTCTCGGGCTGGCCGTCCTGCTGCTCAAGCCTTCCGATGACGACGGCGGGGGCGGCGGCTCCGGGTCGGGCGGAGACGGCGGGGGTGGCGGCGGGAAGATCGTCTTCGTCAGTGATCGCGACGGCAACTACGAGCTGTACACCCTGAACGCCGACGGAGAGGGGGACGAGATCCGGCTGACCCGGAACGAGGCGGCCGAGTCCTACCCCCGGTGGAGCCGGGACGGTTCCCGCGTGGTGTACGAGAGCAACCGGGACGGCAACAGCGAGATCTACTCAATCGCCGCCGACGGCAGTGACGAACGCCGGCTCACCGACAGTCCGGCCGACGAGCTCACCCCGGACTGGTCGCCCGACGGAAACCAGGTCGCCTTCGTCAGCACCAGGGACGGCAACTTCGAGATCTACCTGATGAACGCCGACGGGTCGAACCAGAGGCGGATCACCAACGAGGACGACTCGGACTTCGCCCCCCGGTGGTCGCCCGATGGCCGCCGGATCGCCTTTCAGAGCAGCCGGGACGGCGTCTCGGAGATTTACACGATGAATCCCGACGGCTCCGGCATCGTCCGGCTCACGGAGAACGAGTCGGTCGACGAGCTCCCCACGTGGTCGCCGGACGGCAGCAAGATCGCCTTCCAGAGCGGGCGGGACGACAACTCGGAGATCTACGTCATGAACGCCGACGGGTCCGACCAGCGCCGGGTGACCGACAACGACGAAGGCGACTATTCCGCCAGTTTCTCGCCAGACGGCACCCGCCTGGCGTTCCAGAGCATCCGCGGGAGGAGCTCGGACATCCTCGCGACCAGCGTGGACGGCGGTTCGGCGTCGCGGATCACGCGCAGTTCCAACGGCGAGTTCGTGCCCCACTGGCAGTCGGGCGTGGGTCAGGAGCCGGCCGTGGTGGAGGCGCCCGCAGCCGCGACCACTGCGACCACCCGCCGCCTTTGAGGACGAGCCAGGTTCGCCGTAGTCTCCGGTCTGCGATGCCACCGGCCCTCCGCAGTCCCACCCGTAGCCGTCTGGCCGCGTACGTGGCTCTCACCAAGCCGCGGATCATCGAGCTGCTACTGGTCACGACCGTGCCGACCATGGTCGTCGCCCAGCGGGGGCTCCCGCCGCTCGGTTTGATCCTCGCCACCCTGGTGGGAGGGGCCCTGGCCGCCGCCGGGGCCAACGCCCTCAACATGTACGTCGACCGGGACATCGACCGCCTGATGGACCGCACCAAGCGCCGGCCCCTCGTCACGGGGGAGATCACGCCCCCCCACGCCCTGGTGTTCGCCCTGGTTCTCGAAGCAGTGGCTGCGGTCGAGCTGTGGGTCCTGGTCAACCCCCTCAGCTCGCTCCTGGCCCTGAGCGCCACCCTGTTCTACGTATTCGTCTACACGATCTGGCTCAAGCGCACGTCCACCCAGAACATCGTCATTGGAGGCGCCGCCGGTGCGGTTCCCGTCCTGGTGGGGTGGGCGGCGGTCACCAACCGCCTCGACTGGGCCCCCCTCGTGCTGTTCGCGGTGATCTTCGCCTGGACCCCGCCCCACTTCTGGGCCCTGGCCATCCGCTACCGGGAGGACTACGCCGCCGCCCACGTCCCGATGCTGCCCGCCGTAGCCAGCCTGGCCGACACCGCTCGCCGCATCCTCCAGTACACAGTGGCTCTGTGGGCCACGAGCCTCCTCTTCTACTGGGTCGGGCGCATGGGTGTCCTCTACCTGGGTGCCGCCCTGGTCTTGGGCGCCCTCTTCGTCTGGTACGCGGCCCAGCTCTCCCGGGACTCCACGCCCCGCCGGGCCATGAAGCTGTTCAGCTACTCCATCACCTACGTCACCCTGCTGTTCGGGGCGATGGCGGTGGACCAGCTGGTCTTCGGCTGATCCCGGGCTCGTCCTCTTCGTCCTCCTCGTTCTGCCGAGCCTGCTGGCCACCCCAGGCCCCGGCCACGGCCAGGACGGCCACGAGCAGGGCCAGGTCCCCCGCCACCCACATCAGGCCCCCTGCCTGGCGCTGGTCGGCCAGCAAGGTCGGTCCCCAGGTTCGGCCCAGCCGGCCGTAGGTCTCGTAGAGGGGCTCTCCTGCTGAGGAGATGGCCAGGGCCAGGAACGTGTTCTGGGGCATGGCCAAGGCCAGGTACAGGAGGCGCAGGGGATACGACAGGGGCCGCTCGCCCAGCACAGGACGCCAGAACAGCAGGCCGGCGCCCAGGAAAAGGGCGTGCTCGCCGGCGTGAACGGGAGGGGACTTGAGGGCCAGGTCGAACAGCGGCGAGAAGTGGACGGCCCACCCCATGGCCGCAAAGAGGACCCAGGCCACCAGGGGGTGGCCGGCCAGGCGGCCCAGGCGGGTTTCGCCCAGACCGAGGATCTCGGCCGCCGTGGGGTCCGGGAGGGATGCCAGCAAGGTGGGCAGGGGCCGGGCCGCGACCAGCAGGGGCGCGGCCACGAGGACCAGGAGGAGGTGCTGGACCATGTGGACGGACAGCAGGACGTCGGCGTACGTCCCCACCGGGGACATGAGAGCCACGACGACGATCCCCAGGCCCGACGCGAACAGCAACGCCCGCCGGTCGGAGCCGGTCGTCGATGCCGACCGGTAGCCGTGCGCGTAGGCGATGGCGACGACCCCCACGACGGCCAGCGCCACGGGCTCGAGATGCCACTGAGCGAGAACGCCGGGCCATTCGGGAGCCGGGGGAGGGGTCACCGGCCGCCTCTCGACTCGAAGGCGTGTGAGGCGGCTGTATAGAGTCCGCCGCGATGGCCATGACCGAGGCGAGCCCGGCTACCGAGCCCGTTCCGACGCCACGCGAGGAAGAGCCCGTTCCGACCCCGTCCCTGGGCGGCGGCGCCGCGGGGAACGACCACAAGGCGGTGGGGACCGGCTTCCTGGTCCTGGCCCTGGTCTTTCTCCTGGCCGGAGGCGTGCTGGCCCTGCTCCTCCGGGCCCAGCTGACCACCCCTGACGCCGATCTCTTCAACCCCCGGCAGTACCGGCAGCTCTTCACCTACCACGGCTCCATCCTGGTCTTCCTCTTTCTCCTACCGGCATGGATCGGGCTGGCCACCGCCATCGTGCCTCTCCAGATCGGCGCCTCGCGCCTCGCCTTTCCCCGGCTCCAGACCCTCGCCCTGTGGCTGGCCGTGGTCGGTGGCGGCCTGATGGTGGCGTCCCCGTTCGTGCAGGGTGGCCGGCGGGTGGTGAGCGGGTGGTCCCTGAGCGCCCCTCTTCCCGAGGGCCGCGCCTTCCGCGGCGACGGGGTCGAGTACCTCCTCCTGGGTCTGGTCATCGTCCTCGGGGCCGCCATCCTGGCCGCGGCCAACCTCATCACCACCATCGTGAAGTTGCGGACCGAGGGGATGACGCTGGGCCGGGTGCCCCTGTTCAGCTGGTCCGTCCTGGTCTCGGGGTCCGTCCTGCTGCTGGCCCTGCCCGTCCTCCTGGGCGGGTTCCTCATGCTGTTCGTCGACCACCACTACGGCGGACGGCTCTTCAACGGGCTGACGTCCGCCCGCGGTGGGAACCCACTCGCCTGGCCGCGGCTCTTCTGGTTCGGGGCCTACCCGATGCTGTGGGCGCTTGTCCTGCCCGCCCTGGGCCTGGTCTCGGAGATCGTGCCCGTGTTCGCCCGGAGGCGGATCGCCGACCGGCGCCGGGCCATGGCCGCCCTGACCGCCGTGGGGATCCTCGCCTTCGCCGGGTGGGGGAGCGAGGTCCGCAACCTGAAGGACGCCCGCCCGCTGTTCGTGCTCGGCGCCCTCGTCGTGCTGGCCCCCGTGGCCAGCCTGTTCCTCAACTGGCTGGCCACCCTGCGCACGGCGGCCAAGGAGCGACGCCCGGAGGACGTTCGGGGCGATGTCACGACCAACCCCATGCTCCTCGTCCTCGGCCTGCTCTCGGTGCTCGCCGCGGGACTCGGCGCCGGCGCCGTCTCCGCCCTGGGGGCCACCACCCGGTTCCACGCCAACTACTGGGCCGTCGGCCAGCAGCATCTCCTGTACTTCGCCCCCGCGACCCTGGGGATCGTGGCTGCCGTGCACTACTGGGCGCCCAAGCTCTGGGGCCGGCACCTGTCGAACCCCCTCGGAAAGCTGGAGCTCCTGGCCCTGGTGGGTGGGGCCCACCTCAGCTTCATCCCAGCCCTGGTCCTCGGCCTCCAGGACATGCTGATCCACACCGACACCTACTCGGCGCGGGACGACTGGCAGCTGGCCAACGTGGCCATGACCGCCGGCTCGGTCATGCTCGTGGGCGGGGTCCTCCTCTTCGCCCTGAACTTCCTGGTGAGCGTCGTCCTGCGGCGGGGCCGGCAGGCGGAGGACGACCCCTGGGGAGGCCACACCCTGGAGTGGTCGACCACTTCGCCGCCTCCGCCCCACAACTTCGACCGCCTTCCCGAGGTGCGGTCGGAAACGCCGGGGCTGGACCTCCGGGAAACGACGGCGGTGACCTGATGGCGATGGTCTCGACCGTGCCGCCCCCTCCCCCGGAGGCTCAGCTTCCGAAGGGCACCAACCTGCTGGGCGCAATGCTGATCCTGGTGGCGGACGCCATGGTGCTGGTGGCCCTGCTGGCCATCTGGTTCACCATCAAGGGCGGGTCGCCCGCCTGGCCGCCCCGCGACGTCTCCGTCGGCACCTACCTACCCTCGACCGTCACCATCACCGCCGTCATGAGCGCCTTCTCGATGCAGTGGGCGGTGTCCTCCATCCGCCGCAACGACCAGCGCAGCGGCACCATCGCCCTCGTCCTCACCGTCTTTTTCGGCCTGGCCATGGCCAACGCCCAGTGGTACACGCTGTTCAAGGCCGAGTTCGGGGTGGACAGCCACGCCTACGGCACCCTCTACCACCTGCTCATCGGCTACCACCTAGTCCACGTGGTGCTGGCCGTCGGGGCGCTCGTGCTGGTGGGCGCCCGGGCCCTCGCCGGCCACTACGGGCGTCAGGGTTACGACCCCATGCGGGCCACCGCCGCCCTCTGGCATTACGGGGTCGTCTCCTGGTTCGTCATCATGACCGCCATGTTCCTCTTCAGCGCCCATGCCTGAGTCGCCGTGCTGACGCAGCCGGCCAAGGTCTTCCTGCCCCTCACCGTGGTGGGGGTGGTGGCGGCCGTGGCCTACAGCGGGATGACGGGGGACCACACGGGCATCGCCCTCCTGTTCGGCCTGGCCCTCGTCGCCTTCGGCGCCGCCGTCGCGGTGACGGTCCACCGGGACAACCAGGTGGCACCGGTCCCGGCGGAGGACGCCGGCCCCCCGGAGCTCCGCCCTGCTCCCGCGGTTCGACTTCCCGGAGGCCCGGGCTGGCCCGCCCTGGCCGGCGTGGCCGCCGCCCTGTTCGCCCTCTCGTTCGTCATCGCCGGAGGCCTGGCCGTGGCCGGAGCGGTGCTGGCCCTGGTGGCGGCCGTCGGCTGGCTGGCCAGCGCATCCTCCGACCGCACGGGCCGGACGCCCAACCTGATGCCGATCGGCATCCCCGTCGTCGGGCTCTTCGCCATCGCCAGCCTGATGTTCCTCATGTCGAGGATCCTGCTGGCCGTCCCCGAGCAGGCGTCCACCTTCATCGCCCTGATCGTGGCGTCCGTCATCCTCGGCCTGGCCAGCTTCGTGGCCCTCAAGCCCAACATCTCGAGCCGGGCGGTCATGACCGGGCTGGTCATAGCCGGCCTCCTGATGACCTCCGGAGGCATCCTCGCCGCCGTCGCCGGTCAGCGCGACATCGAGGCCCACGGTGACCACGCCGGCCAGGAGGTCGTAAGCATCGAGGCCGACGACATCAAGTTCGACGTGACCGAGTTCGAGCTCCACGCCGACCAGCCGGCCGTCATCGAGTTCGACAACAAGGAGACCCAGCCCCACAACGTGGCCATCTACCCCACCGAGGAAGCCGCCGTCGTGATCTTCCAGGGCGACGTGGTGGTGGGGCCCATCACCACCGAGTACCGCTTCCGAGCGCCACCTGCGGGCACTTACTTCTTTCGCTGTGACATCCATCCCGCCATGAAGGGCTCGGTGAAGGTCGCGTGACGGTGCGGAAGCTG
Organism: Acidimicrobiales bacterium; assembly: GCA_046262035.1. GTDB lineage: Bacteria > Actinomycetota > Acidimicrobiia > Acidimicrobiales > AC-14 > JBHENM01. The sequence continues at coordinate 17,857 of JBHENM010000272.1, forward strand.
CGCCGTGGGCTCCTGACCAGCGCCCCCCTCCTCCTTCTGGCCGGTTGCGCCAAGAACGCGCCCCAGGACACCCTCGACCCCGAGGGCCCCATCGCCCGCCAGATCGACAACCTGCAGACGCCCGTCTTCTGGGTGGCCGGTATCGTGTTCGTGCTGGTCCAGGGCTTGGCCGTCTATTCGGTGATCAAGTACCGCCACCGCGAGAGCTCCCCGGAACCGGTCCAGATCCACGGCAACACCCGCCTCGAGATCACGTGGACGCTGATCCCCGCCCTCATCCTCCTGATCATCGCCGTCCCGACCATTCGCACGATCTTCGATCTCGCCGACAAGCCCAAGAACCCGGTGAACGTCACCGTTATCGGGCACCAGTTCTGGTGGGAGTACCGCTACGACGACCTCGGCGTGGTGACTGCCAACGAGCTGCACATGCCCGTCGGCCAGCCGGTGGAGCTCACCCTCGAGGGCGACGACGTGATCCACAGCTTCTGGGTCCCCCCTCTCGGCGGCAAGACCGACGTGGTGCCCGGGCGCAGCAACCGAATGTCCTTGGAAGCCGACCACCCGGGTACGTTCCTGGGCCAGTGCACCGAGTTCTGCGGCCTGTCCCACGCCAACATGCGCAACGTGGCCGTGGCCATGAGCCCGGCCGACTTCGACCAGTGGCTGGCCGACCAGAAGCGGCCCGCGGCCACGCCGTCGGACGACAGCACGGCCGCCGAAGGCCTGCAACTGTTCAACGGCCGGGGGTGCACCGGCTGCCATCGGGTCGAGGGCTTGTCGGAGGGG
>JBHENM010000273.1:0-1236 GCA_046262035.1 Acidimicrobiales bacterium
GGCCTGGCCGAGCAGCCCGGACTCGGTGTCGTCGACGGAGGCGGACAGGTTCACCTGCGCGTAGGCGACCTGATTGGCGAGCGGCCCGGTGCGGGCGATCTGGCCCTTGCCGCCCTCGGAGTACGGCGAGACGACGGTGCCGCCCGGGTGCTCCGGCACACCGCCACTGTCGGGGAAGCCGGTGTCGACCAGCGTGAAGAGCGCTTCCATGGCCGCCCTCACCCCGGGGTCGTCGACCCCCTGGCGGGCCCTGAACACGATCGTCCCCGACTGCCCACCCGTGCCCAGGTCGGGGAAGTGCTCCTGCAGTACCGCGAAGCCGGCGGCGCTCCCGGAGTCGGGGACAGCCGACGATGCGCTGAACCGTGGCCCCAACGCGCCGGCGGCGCCGAAGATCGTGAAGAGGGCGGCGAGCCAGAGGCCGACCGCCTTGACCTTGTGGTCGAAGCACCAGCCGGCGATGCGGCCGAGAAGGGTGGCCCGCCGGCCGGCCGGCTCACCGCCCGTGCCGGCGTTCGGAGGCGTGATCGGGGTCGTCTTCGTCGTCGGGGTTCGCATGGGTTGATCCTCCCGATGCCAGCCCCCGGCCGCATCGGGCCTCCGGCCATTCGCAGCCGACCGTTCGAACGGTCCGCGTCTCGTTCTTTCGGCCGATCCGCCGCCCGCCCCGCTTCTCTACGCTGAGGTCATGTTCCGGGACGCGGCTCGTTCGTTGCTGGCCGAGCCGCGTGCCCCCGACCCGCCGGCGAGGGTGTGGCGGGACTGGGCGCTGGTTGCCGCGCTGGTCCCGGTGGCGGTGCTCGAGGGAGTGCTCAAGGAGGACATGGTCTGGCGGGTCGCCTCGGTGGTGGTGGCGTTGGCGTTGCTTCCGACCCTGCTCTGGCGGCGGACGCACCCGCTGGCGGCCGTGGTGGTCGCCTTCGGACTGCTCACCGTCGCCCATGTCGCCTCCCTCGCCGTCGGCGCCGACTGGCGAGGCCTGGACACGACCGTCTTCGTGGTCTTGCTGATCTACTCGCTGCTCCGATGGGCCTCTGGCCGCCACGCGGTGATCGGCCTGGCGGTGTTTTCGATCCCGGTCCTCCTCGGCGGCCTCGACGCCCCGGCCAGCAACGTGGTCGGGGGCGGGCTGTTCATGCTGGCCGTGGCGGCCGTCGGCGTCGCCGTCCGGTACCAGAGCAACGCCCGGTCCCGCGGCATGGACCAGGTCAAGCTCCTGGAGCGGGAGCAGCTGGC
>JBHENM010000274.1:0-1478 GCA_046262035.1 Acidimicrobiales bacterium
CTCCTAATGGGGGTCCACCGCCTGAGGGATCCGATCCAACAGGCTGTGGCCGAGCCACCGGCAGGTCAGCACTGGCTTCTCCTGGGCCCTGAGCCTTAGGCCTAGATCGTGCGCTTGCCGGTCGGTGGGGTCGACCTCCGACAACTGGTGGGATGACGTGCCTCGAGCACTGAACCATTAGGAAGCTGCTGGTCGCCTCGGGCTCTGCATCCGACGACGATCAGGAGGTGGCAGTGTCAAGAGTGTTCGTAGGCCATGACTGGGCCGAGGCGCACCACGACGTGCACGTGGAGGACGCCGAGGGCAAGCGGCTGGCCAAGGGCCGGCTGCCCGAAGGTGTGGACGGGATCGCCCGATTCCACGAGCTGGTGGGGCCCTTCGTCGAGGAGCCGGGCGAGGTGGTGATCGCCACCGAGACCGACCGGGGCCTGTTCGTGGGGGCCCTGGTCGCCGCCGGCTACCAGGTGATCGCGGTGAACCCCATGTCGACCTCGCGCTACCGGGAGCGCCACTCCACCTCGGGGGCCAAGTCCGATCCGGGCGACGCCAAGGTGCTGGCCGAGCTGGCCCGCACCGACGCCCACAACCACCGGCCCATCGCCGGCGACAGCGATGCGGCCGAGGCCCTCAAGGCCCTGGCCCGGGCCCACCAGTCGATGGTCTGGACCCGCCAGCGCCAGACCAACCAGCTGCGCTCGACGCTGCGGGAGTTCTATCCAGGGGCCCTGAGCTGCTTCGATGACCTCGACGGCACCGACGCCGTGGCCGTGCTGGCCGTGGCGCCCACCCCGTCGCTGGGACGGAATCTGTCGCGCTCCAAGATCGCCTCGGCGCTGCGCCGGGGCGGTCGGAAGCGCCGGGTCGAGGAGCGGGCGACGGAGATCCAGGCTGCCCTGCGCACCGACCAGCTGTCGGCCCCCGACGTCGTGGCCAAGGCCATGGGCGCCAGCGTCGCCGCCCTGGTGGCGGTGATCAGCGAGCTCAACACCCAGATCGCCGGACTCGAGTCCGAGTTGACGGAGCGTTTTGAGCTGCACCCGGACGCCAAGATCATCCACTCCCTGCCAGGACTGGGGACGATCCTGGGCGCCCGGGTGCTCGCTGAGTTCGGGGACGACCCGAACCGCTATTGCGACGCCAAGTCTCGCAAGAACTACGCCGGCACGTCACCCATCACCAAAGCGTCCGGCAAACACCGTGTCGTGCTGGCCCGCTACGCCCGGAACCGCCGTCTGGCCGACGCCTGCTACCTGTGGGCCTTCGCCAGCCTCACCGCCAGCCCGGGAGCGCGGGCCTTCTACGACCAGCGGCGGGCCGCCGGCGACACCCATCACCGGGCGCTCCGAGCCCTCGCCAATCGACTCGTCGGCGTCCTTCACGGCTGCCTTCGTCACCGTGCCCTCTACGACGAGGACACCGCCTGGGCGCACCGTGTTGCAGAAGCTGCTTGACAGCTACGGCCCGTGGGATGTCTAGGC
>JBHENM010000275.1:0-17773 GCA_046262035.1 Acidimicrobiales bacterium
GACGACCAGGACGTCCGCCTGCGGACCGCTGCCGTGGAGGGCGGAGGCAAAGGCCGCGATGTTCCCGCCAAAGGAGTTGCTGACGAGCCAGGGACCCCTCTCGCCCGCAGGAACGTCCCAGCTGATCCCACCCCCGGCTGACGTCGTGGCGTTGGTCATGAACTCGTTCTGGACGATGAGCGCCGCGCTCGGGCTGCCCGATACGGCCATGCCGGCGCCCTGGCTCGCCGAGCCGTTGTACGAAAGGACGTTGTCTCGGATCGTGGGGCTACCGGCCTGGTAGAGACCGATTCCGCCGCCGGGGCCGTTCGACCGGTTGGAGCCGATCCGGTTGCGCGTGATCTGCGCCGTCGAGGCACCTCGAACGAGCAAACCTCCTCCGGCGGGAAGGCCCGAGCCGCCGGTCTGGGCATTGGCGAACACGCGATTTCCGCTGATGACGGGCGAGCCATTGAGCACGGCGATCCCACCTCCGCCACCTACCGCCGAGTTGTCGCTCATCGTGTTGTCGACAATCGTCGGAGACGCGCCGACGATGCGGACGCCTCCGCCCTCGGAGTCGCTGCGGCCTCCACTGATCACGAACCCTCGCAGGACCGACCCCGGTCCCTCACCCGAGGCGAAGGTGACGACCGGTCCGCGCTGCCCTCCGACGATCGTGGCCGCTCCGGGCTGGAACGCCCTGACCTCGATGGCCTTGCCCTTGAAGTTGATGTTCTCGTCCCAGTAACCGGAGCCGACGATGACCTGGTCGCCGTCGCTGGCGGCGTTGATGGCGCCCTGGATGGTCGGCTGATTCTGCGGGACGTGGATCACGGACGCCGCTGACGCGGCGCCGGGCAGGCCGAGAATGGCCAGCAGCACGCTCGCCGCGCCTGCGGCCGCGGCCTGCCAGGCGCGGTTCGATGTCCTAATCACGCTTGACGCCGTCATGTCGCTCGCTCCGTTCGCGCCGAGCAGGAACGGCTCAGCTCCCCATGTAGGTATCGGCGTGGGCGTAGGCGGGCTTGACCTCTTCTCGAACCTCAAGTCCCGCGACGGGCGGTACGCCCAGCTCTACCGCACGCAGTTCGCCGACGGCCGGCGGCTGGAGCCGGTGGGCACATGAGTAGGGAGGACACGCTCACTCGGGCGCGTGGCAGACCGCTTCTACGTTGTTTCCGTCAGGATCCCGTACGAAGGCGCCGTAGTAGCCGGGGTGATACTCGGGCCACATCCGGCGTTCGTGCAGGACCTCGGCGCCAACCGCAACCGCAGCGTCGAAGAAGGCGCGTACCAGGTCCCGGCTGGGGGCCTCGAAGGCTATGTGCGACTCACGGAAACCCTCGCCTGTGGTCTGCGGGCCGAGCCAGAAATCAGGCTTCGGCGGGATGCCGAACCCGATGACGGTTCCGAAGTCGAGAATGCGCCGGCCCCCGAGCGGGGCGAGAACGGTGTCATAGAAGGTGGCGCTGACGGCGACGTCGGCGCATTGGATGGCGAGGTGGTCGAGCACGTCCTCCATCCTGGCGCGGTTCGCGGCCTGGCGGGTCCCCGCTAGCTAGGCCAGAACCCCGCGTAGCTCTGCGAGCCGCGCCGGCACGATCCGGTACCAGACCCACCGCCCTCGCTTGTCTCCGACGATCAGCCCCGCCTCAGCCAGGATCCTCAGGTGATGGGAAACCGTCGGCTGTGAACGACCGAGGGGCTCGACCAGCTCGCAAACACAGACTTCGCCCGCCGGAGCGGAGGCCAGCAGGCTGAGGAGCCGCAGCCGGGCAGGATCGGCCAGGACGCCGAAGTCTCGGGCCAGCGCTTCGGCGGCGTCCTCGCTGAGGGGCGCAGCAAGGACTGCGGGGCAGCACTCCTCGACCACGGTCAACTCCGCTTTGGTGCCCGATCTCATGCGATCCCACTTTCGTATTGACTTTCATCGATGGATCTCGGATACTCATCGACGTAGGTCAATCTATCGCAGGAGGCCCGAGAATGTCCCGAATCCAACTCGCTCTCAACGTCGACGACGTCGACGCCGCCGTGTCCTTCTACTCCAAGCTGTTCGACACGACCCCGCGCAAGCTGCGAGACGGATACGCGAACTTCTCGGTCGAGTCCCCGCCGTTGAAGCTCGTCCTGTTCGAGCAGCCGGGCAAGGGTGGAACCATCAACCACCTGGGCGTCGAGGTGGAGAGCACCGACCTCGTCGGGGCGGCACAGGCTCGCCTTAACGGCGAGGGGCTGGCGACGGCCGCCGAGGAAGGTGTGGCCTGTTGCTATGCCCGCCAGGACAAGGTGTGGGTCGAGGGGCCGTCGGGAGAGGCGTGGGAGGTCTACACCGTGCTCGAGGACGTCGAGATGCTCGACGGAGAACGCAGGACGTTGGATCCGGAAACCGGCGATGTCTGCTGCAGGGCCGTCACCGAGGAGCGCACGGCCGCCACCGCCTCCGCCTGTTGCTGAGAACTTTCGCCGTCGCTACTCGGCGTCGAGGGCCTCGAGGATGGCCTTCATCCACGGGCCCAGGTCGGCCGGCGTGCGTGCGGAGATGAGGTTGCCGTCGACGACGCACGGCTCGTCCACCCACTCGGCGCCGGCGTTCACCATGTCATCCCGGATCGCCTCCACACTGGTGGCGCGGCGGCCCTTGATGATGCCCGCGGATATCGGTACCCATCCTGCGTGGCAAATGAAGGCGATGGGCTTGCTGGCGCCGTTGAAGCTTTCGACCAGGCCCAGCACCGGCTTCGAGCTCCTCAGCTTGTCCGGCGCGAAACCACCGGGGATGACCAAGGCGTCGAACTCGGACCCGTCGACGTCGTCGACGGTCGTGTCGACCGAAATCGGGCCATGACCCTTCTTGCCGGTGACATCGTCGAGGGTGAGCCCGGCAACGGTGACCTCCACCCCCTCCTCCCGCAGGCGGTAGACGGGGTAGAGCAACTCCATGTCCTCGAATAGATCGGCGGCCAGCACGAGCACTCTCTGTCCTTTGCGCATACCCTGCCTTTACCCAGGGGTGCGGCTGCTTTGAACAGGTCGCGGCCGCCGACAGAGGGGAGACCACATGGGACAGCCAGTTGTCCACTTCGAGATCGTGGGCCAGGACGGCGCGGCCTTGCGGTCCTTCTACTCCCAGCTGTTCGCGTGGGAGATCGACGCCAACAACCCGATGAACTATGGCGTCGTGGCGCGCGAGGGGAACGTTTCGGCCGAGGGCATCGGCATCGGCGGGGGCATCGGGGAGGCCCCGGAGGGGTACTCGGGTCACGTCACGTTCTACGTCGAGGTCCCCGACGTGGAGGCGGCACTGGCGCAGGCGGAAAGCCTTGGTGGAACTCGCATGATGGGCCCCGAGGAAGTCATGGAGGGGCTGGAAATCGGCCTGTTCGTCGACCCCGAGGGCCACACCATCGGCGTCGTCAAAACCACCCCTGGGGCCTGAGGCCGGGCGGACCTCAGACTCGCCGAGGCCCCCGGCTACGGGGATGGCGGGCGGCCCGGCGACGGATGAGGAACGATGCCCCAAGCCCGGCTGCCAACCCGCCCAGGGCGAGGTTTGCCGGAGCGGCTGGGCGAGCTGCTCGACGCTGAACGGGAATGCTGTCCAGCGCTGTCCTTTCACCGTCGAGCTCACGCTCGACATCCGCGCTCCCGAGGAACTGCGTGCCTGGGTGGCGGCGGCCTTCGCCGCTCCGGACCGGTGACCTCCGCCCGGATCCGTTGGGCTGTTAGGCCAGCGGGGAACCTTCCCGGTTGACCTCTGCGTAGTTCTGCTTCCCGATCTCGTCCAGCCGCTGCTGCAGGTCGGAGGTCAAGGGGTCAGAATCGTGCAGGTGCTCACGGGTGGGGGGAAATCCGTCCGGCAGCCCGTGCGTCAGCTCGTCCTGGGACGGTTGTGCGATTCCTTGCTGTGACGAATGCTCCATCGTTAGCTCCTGTCGTCCTCCGGTATGCCGAAGGGCTTTCAAGGAGACCCTACCCGTGCCTGGGGTCGTACAACCGGAAGGTCTCAGCGGTAAGCGGTGGCTTGGAGGCCGTAGAGCTCGGCGTACTGGCCGCCCCGGGCAATGAGTTCCTCGTGGGAGCCGTGCTCCGACACCCTTGCGCCGTCCAGCACCACGATGTGGTCAGCCATACGAACGGTGGAGAAGCGGTGTGACACCAAGACGGTGATGCGGCCGTTCGCTCCCCCGTCGGCAGCGCGGGTCACGGATGCATAACGCTCGAACAGGGCATGCTCCGTCTCGGCGTCGAGGGCGGCCGTGGGCTCGTCCAGCACGAGTAGCAGCGGCTCGTCCCGCATGAAGCCACGGGCCAGGGCGAGCTTCTGCCACTGCCCGAAGGAGACCTCCACGCCGTCGGGCCAGGTGGGTCCGAGCTGGGTCTGTAGCCCGTCGGGGAGCCGGCCGACGACGTCGTCGGCGCCGGCCCTCTCCACGGCTGTCTGCACCGCCGGCAGATCGTCCACCCGGGGCAGGTCACCAACGCCGACCGAAGCTCGAGCCTCCAGCTCCAAGCGGAAGAAGTCCTGGAACGAGCCGGCGCATCGGTCGCGCCAGCCTTCCGCCGGCACCCGGGACAGATCGAGCCCGTCGACGCTGATCCGGCCTTCCGTCGGTTCGTAGAACCTGCACAGCAGCTTGACCAGGGTGGACTTGCCGGCGCCGTTCTCGCCCACGATGGCCACGACCGACCCGGCGGGAATGAAGAAGTCCACGTCGTCCAGGACCAGCCGATCGGTGGCCGGGTATCGGAAGGAGACGTGCTCCAGCCGGATCCCCTCGACGATGCTATCCGGCACGGGCAGATCCGCCCGCTGAGCCGCGGACGCGGCGTAGTCCTCGAGCCAGGCCAGCCGCCGGGAGGCGTCGAGCCAGAATCCCCGCAGGAAGTTCGCCTCCTGGGCGGTCTGGCCGACGTACATCGACAGCCGGCTACCGGCGGCTAGCACCAGCAGGACGTCGCCGGGCGAGGCGTCGAGACCGGACGTCACGAACACGACGGCGCCGACATATGCGGCGCCGAACACGGCCCACGAGAGCGACTGCCACACCGCGCTGGTCCGGCGCACGGGGGCGACGATTGCGTACCACCGGTTCCACGCCGCCCACCGTTCGGACATCAGCCGCTCCCCCACCCCGCCCACCCGCAGCTCCTTACCGGGCGGAGCGGTCGTGCCCAGGGCGAACAGATGACGGGCCTGGCGCATGTGCACGGCCGCGTTCTCGTTCGCCGCCTGCTCGGCCGCCGCCCGCCGGCCGGAGACGTAAACCGTCGGAAGGGCCACCACCCCCAGCAAGGCCAGGGCCGGGTGCACCGACATCAGCAGGCCGATGGTGAGCACCAGGCGGAGGACGGTGCCCGCGGCGGAGAACAGCGAGCCGTAGAGGTGGTTCAGGGCAAAGGCCTGGTTCCGGAGGATGGAAAGGCGGTCCAGGTAGTCGGGCCGCTCGTGGTGCTCGATGCCCGTGACCGACGCCTGCAGGCGGGCGACGTGAGACTCGAGCACGACGCTGGCCCGGTCGGCGAACCGGCGGTTCGTGCGCTCGCCCAACAGCTTGAGCACCCAGGTGCCGGTGGCCAGCGCCGCGAGCACGACGGCGGTGACCCCGATGCCCCCGCCGTCGCCCGCCGACACCGCGTCGGCCAGGCGCTTGAGCCCCAGGGCGAAGAGGGCGTCGGGGACCGCGGCACCCACGGTGGTGATGAACGTGACGGTGATCAGCACGGGCTCGGCCCGGTACCCCAGTCGCAGCGACCGCCACAGAGCGACGGCGGTCGAAGGAATGGGGACCTCCCGCTCCTCCGCTTCAGGCGAGGCTGACGACATCCTCGTCCTCCTCCCCGAAGCGAGAAGCCTGCAACTCGAACATGGTGCGGTACCGGCCGCCGAGGGTCATCAGCTCGTCGTGGGAGCCAAGCTCAACCACCCTCCCGTGCTCGAGCACGCATATGCGGTCGACCTGGCGCACGGTCGAGAAGCGGTGGGAGATGAGGATCGTGGTGCAGTGACGGGTGGTGGCCAGAATGCGCTCGAAGATCTCGGCCTCGCCCCTTACGTCGAGCTGAGCCGTGGGCTCGTCGAGGATGACGACACCAGCCCCCAGCCGGACGGCGCACAATGCCCGAGCCAGCGCCACGCGCTGCCACTGCCCGCCCGACAGGTCCGTGCCATTCTCGTAGCCCCGGGCCAGGATCGTGGAGAGGTCGGCCAAGCCGGCAGCACCGGCTTCATCGAGCGCGGCGAGGATCTCCTCATCGGGCGCGCCGGTGGGGGCGACGTTGTCCCGCAGAGGCAGCTCGTAGCGAACGAAGTCCTGGAACACGGCAGCCACCCGCTCCCGCCAACCAGCAAGATCGAGCCGGCGGATGTCGACCCCGTCCGCTTCGACCGCGCCGCTCACCGGGTCGTACAACCGGCACAGCAACTTGGCGAGAGTCGTCTTGCCGGCGCCGTTCTGGCCCACGATCGCCAGTGACGTACCGGCCGGAATGGTGAGGTCGAAGTTTTCGAGGACCGGCTCGGCGCTGGATTCGTAGCCGAAGGTCACGTTGCGAAACCGGATCTCCCGCGCCGGCAGACCGGTCGCCGGCTGGGCCCCGTTGGGCAGCGATCCGGCGGCCGCCATCCGGTCCTCCAAGCGGAGCACGGCGCCGACAGCGGTGGCCGCGCTCCAGAGCGCCCAGCTCAGGCCGCCGAACGCGACGGCGCTGACGCCCAGGGCGGCGGCAGCGAAGGTCACGGCCGAGCCCAGGCCTAGGCGCCCGCCGGCGGCATCGGACGCGATCGACCAGAAGACCAAGGCATTGGCGGCGGTGACGACGAGGACGGCCCGCCCCATGGGCCGCTGGCGGAGGCGTGTGGCCTGCCAACGCAGGTCGACCAGCCTCCGCCGCCGGTGGGCGAACCGCTCTACCGTCCAGCCCGCCAGTCCGAACAGGCGCAGCTCCTTGGCCGCCGGGGCGTCGACGGCCATGCGGTAGGCGTAGTCGGCGTCCCGTTGGGCGTCGACCACCTCGGGCGTCTGACGGTCACGCCAGACAGCCGACTCCTTGAGCAACCAGTGCGTGGATCCCCAGCCGGCAACCAACACGAGCGGCGCCCACCATCGGTAGGCAGCCAGCACCACGGCCTGGGACAGGCCCGCCACCACCTCGACCAGCCCTCCGGCGATGAAGCCCATGGATATTGACATGGGCGGGCCGGAGATGCCCAGGTCGAAGTCCCGGGCCAGGGTGAGGTCGCCGGTCAGCTCGGGTCGCTCGAGGTGGGCCATCCCCTGGGGGCCGTTGGTGGCCCGCAGCAGCCGGCCGTTGAGAAAGGCCGACAGCCGGTCGCCCAGGTTCATGCCGACCGAGGCCTGCAACGGCCGGCTCACCTGCATGGCCACGAAGACCACTCCGATGACGGTCAGGGGGCCGCCCAGCGGCCTCCCCTGCTCGACGGCCCGGACCAGGTTCCCCATGGCCACCACGAAAACGGCAGGCAGGGCTCCGGCCAGCACCAGAAGCGTCCACCACGCGGTGCTGAGGCGCCTGCTCGCCTGGGGAAGCACCACGAAGAACTTCCAGGAGTCTGACTTCCGGAGGCGGTCGATCACGCCCCATCCTCGCACCCGGGTTCGCGGGTGCGACCAGCGGCCGGGTCGTTCACGCGCGCTTGTTGTCCAAGTACTGGAGGAGCTCGTGAGCTGCGAGCTCGACTTCCTTGTGCCGCCACTCCGCGGCCCGATACTGACATGCGATCAGGCCCTTCCGATGAAGGCGACGGAAGTCTCCGTAGACGAACCCGTACCTGGCCTTGGTCTCGTCGTTCGCACCCCCGGTGAGCCCGAGGTGCCATTCGGCGTAGTCGTCCCATGTGTGCTTCTCGAGGAAGGCGTTCTCGTCCTCAGCGGTCGGTTGCGCCTCGCCCCAGTCGCTCTCGAGTACGTACTGGCGGGCGTCGATGAGCCGTCGCGCTCGCGCCACTGCGCGCTCGTTGACCGAATAGGAAGCCATGCCGCCATTCTGCCGCGTGGCCGCGGGCCGGTCTCCTCTATTCCAGCTTGATCGTGACGGCGAACTGGCCTTCGTTGTTGGACTGGTCGATGTCGTTGACGCCCAGGAACAACCGACCACTCACCTCTCCCGGAGATCTAGGAGCTCCCGACCACGAAGCCCTGGCCGTCGGCGCCGAGCTTGCCGAAGTTCGACACGGGCCCCTCTTCCGCCGACCGTCCTACGTCTCCACGCTAGAGGCTGGGGCAGCGGACCTACCGTGGCCGTTCCTTGACCCCGTCCCGGCACAGCCGGACCACTTCGACAATGCGCTCGGCTCGCACCGCCGGACGGTTCTTGGTGGCGTCGATCCAGCGCAGGTACGCCCGCCGGTAGAACTGGGCGAGAGAGTCGAAGAAGGCGGCTGCCTCGGGCTCGGCCTCGAAGGCGGCGACCAGGTCCGGCGCCAAGTCCTCGCGCTGGGGGCCTTCTGGCGTCAGGACCACCGCCACCTCGTCGCCCGGCACGATCCCGCAATCCCGGCGCCACGCCGGGCCGAGGAGGATCCCCCGCCCCTCGTGGAGCGGCTCGATGACCGCTCGGATGCCCATCCCGTTGACGGTTCCGGCCACGTAGTGGTCCGGCCGCTTTCCCCAGGCTTCATCGGGGTCAAAGGGGACGGGTACCAGCACCCGTCCTCTCCCATAGGTCGCAACCACCGCCGTGAAGCGCCTCGCGCGGTCCACCGTCATCATCGTGTGGCCTCTCGCTCGTCCACTGCGTCATTGTCCCAGTGCCCGCCCCGCCGGGCGTGCCGCCGCCGGAAGATAATTGGGTCGAGATGCAACACGACGATAATGTCAATGTCGCAAGATGGGCTGCGATAGGGATCCTCGTGGTCGTCTACTCGTGGTGGGCCGTGTCCCTACCCCCGTTTTCGGGACTGGCGACCGTGGCCGTCGTCGTTCCGGGTGCCGCCGCCCTCGTGCTGGGCTCTGTCCGGCGGCGTCCCCAAAGACGCCTACAACCAGTGCGCGGTGTCGCTTCTTGGGGCGCGCTACTGGCGATCGGCGCCGCCTGGCAGCTCACCGCCTATGTGCACCACCCCCGAGCCGATTACCCGACGCTCAGCTCATTGACGAACGCGGTGCTCGAGGGACAGCCGATGCGTGCCGCAGCATTCGCGCTCTGGCTGGCCGGCTCGGTAGCCCTGGCTCGTCGATGACTTCACGGGGCGTCATCCTGGCGGGATACGCCGTTCTCGCCATGGTGGCTGTTGGCATCGAGTTGATAGCCCGAGGATCGGGGACCCGGGCGACCTTCTCCGACGTTGTGGCCATGGCCCTGCGCCATTGGCCATGCCGGATCCTGCTCCAGGCTGGCAGGTTGTGGCTTGGCTGGCATGTGTTCGTCCGCGCCAGCTGGAGCTGAGCCCCTTCGGGACGCGACAGGGCCGCCTCTGGCGACCACCCCTCCCCGACGATTAACCGGTGACGCAGAGCTGGTTGAAGGTCACGAAGGTGTTGTTGCGCCACGTGTTGTTGTCGCAAGGCGGGGACACGTTGGCGTCGTGCAGGTCGTTGACGGCGTTGCCCAGGGCGCGGTTGCTCAGGACCCTGTTGTTGCGGGAGGCGACGAAGATCCCGTGGTCGGCGTTGTTCTCGATGCGGTTGTTGAAGATCAGGTTGCCGTCTGCGCCCAGTCCCGTGGTCGTGTTCTGCCGCAGGCCGATTCCGGCGACGGGCGCGGCGATGACTCCGGCATTCGTACCGTTGCCCGTCACCACGTTGCCGGAGATCACCGCGTTCGTGACCGCGGGCAGGATCCGGCCACTGCCGGGAAGAGGGTTACGGCTGGCGCGCAAGTTGATGCCGTCGCCCGAGCTACGGGTGACGGTGTTGTTGATCACGCGGTGGCCAGGGCCGTTCTCGAGGCTGATTCCGGCCGTGTTCAAACCGTTGTTGGCCAGGTCCACGACGTTGTTGACGATGGCGTTGTTGGCAGACGGCAAGTCGTCGAGCTGGTCAGCGGCCCGGCCATCGAACACCGAGATGCCGCCGAAGCTGCCGCTATGGATCACCGTGTTCCCGATCACGCGGCTGTCCCGGGTGTTCTGCAGGAGGATCCCGTTGCCCGTCGTGTTGTCGACGGACCTTACGTTGAAGACGGTGTTGCGGACGCCGTTGACCACCTGGACGCCGTGGAAGAAGTCCCGCACCGTTCCGCCGATGATGATGACATCGCTGTGCTCGTCGACCTTGACGCCTGATGCCTGATGGAGAACGACGGCGCCGCCGAGCCCGAAGATGGTGTGGCCGTTGAGGTTGAGGGTGACCCCATCGGCACCGATGACCAGACCATGGCCGCCGGGTGTGTGGCCCGGCTCGGACACCGCGTCGCCACATGGCCCGATGTCGGCACCAAGCACCGTGTCCTCGGTGATGATGGTGCCGCACTCGAGCGCGACCTCATGCTCCTCCTGCGCATCGACCGGGGCGACGGCAACGAGAGATACAGCCGTGATCGTCGCCGCGATAGACCCGATCGCTTTCATAGGTCGGTTCACAAGAGCCTCCCGTCCGCCGGCCCGCCCGGCGCTGTTCTCCGACCAGGGTAGACACTTCTCAGCGCAACCGCAGCCCAGCGGCCACCTTGCGTTCGATGCCTCCCACTGGACGCCCTGGGGTCGGGGTGCAGCCTGATGCGTCCCGGGGTCTATGCGTGAGGAGAGGAAAGAGGATCGGTCGGTGCGAGGGGGCCGGCCGATCGGCGGCCCGCTCCGAGGAGGGCGATTCCTGCGACAGTGAGCACGCCACCCACCACGAGGCGGAACGAGAAAGGTTCGTTCAGGAACACGACGCCGACGGTGACCGCTACGACGGGCACTAGGTAAGTCACCGTCGCGGCGCGGGTCGGCCCGACGTCGGCGATGAGGCGGTAGCTGATGACGTAGGCGATGCCGGTGCCGAACACGCCAACAGCACGACGGCGAGCGCCTGACGGGCGTTGACATCGAATCCGCCCCGCACGCTCGTGGCAGCCGCCGCCGGCACGAGCAAGAGAGTGCCGGTAACGAGCTGGCCCGCAGCGGCGAGCAGCGGCGCCTGCCCCATGAGGTTCCGGCGGGCGTAGGCGAAGCTCAGGCCGTAACAGGCCCCTGCAGCCACCGCCGCAGCCTCGCCCCAGGCCGACGACTCTCTGAGGTCGCTCCCACCAAGGCCGGCGGCGACGGCCACGCCGACGGACCCGAGAAGCAGCCCTCCAACCTGGACGGGACGGAAACGGTCACCCACGAGGATGGATGCCATGACCGCCGCGAACAGCGGCGTGGACGCATTCAGCACCGCCCTCAGCGCCGAAGAGATGTGCTGTTCGCCCCAGGCCAGCATGGTGAAGGGCAGAGCGCTCCCGAATGCTCCGACGAACAGGAAGTGGCGCCACCACGTCCACCCTCGCGGCATGGCCCACCGGCGGGCGCGGACGACGGCAAGCACGACTGCCGCTCCGAGACCGAGGCGCACGGCGCCCACGGTGGGTGGCGTCATGCCCTGCACCGCCACCTTGATGAACAGGAACGACCATCCCCGGATGAAGGTGAGCAGGAAGAGCCGTTTCACAGCCGCCAGGAGTCTAAGGAACCCTGGGTGGCGGTACTACGAAGCCCGAAGGGGAGTCCGTGGCTCGTGGCGACTCGAGCTAGAGCTGGTCGTGTTCGAGAGAGAGGATGTCGCGCCAGTGACGGACGTGGACCAGGTTGGGGCTATTGCAGAAAGTCTTGAGCATCACGTCGGCGGCACTCACGCCGTCGCCGACGTTCAATGCCTCGCGCAGGGCGGGCATGAATGTGGTGTCGTCGACGGTTGCGGCCGACGGCGCCCGGGCTCGCTGGGCCAGATCGGCGGCAGGACGGAAGGCCGTCTCCAAGTCGGTCGCCGTCCGGATGCCGAGACGCCGCAGCTTCAACCGGCAGGGATGCTCGGGGTTCCGTTTCGGCTTCTCGGGTGGGGGGTCCAGGAGCAGGTAGAGCTGGGCCTGATCGATCCAGTCGATCAGCCGCCCTACTGGCACCCGGGTGTGCAGCAGGACATCGACCAGATTGGTTGTCACCAGGTTCTGCATGTCCTCGACGCCCTCCTCCAGCAGCCGAGCCTCGTACCAGACGCTGAGACCGTCGAGATCGCTCAGCGGGTAGGGATCACGCAGCGTCGGGACCCAGTGGCGCAAGGCGATGCTGACCCACCGCTGAAGCAGCTGCATGCCGATGAGAGGAAAGAACCCGATCATGAAGGCGAGAGCGGTTTGCACCTGAGGGGAGGGCGTGGGCTTCGAGGGCATCGCCTTGTGGAGCACCAGGATGAGAATCAGCACCGTGATCACGCGCACGGCCGCAGCCAGATAGGCGCTGGGCTTCAGGTCGCTCTGGAAGAACCGTCGGAGCAGCATCTGGAGGATGAACGAGTACGCCCCCATGAACCCCACGCGAAGCAGATCCCCGGGCGGCCGAAGGGCGGCGGAGGTGAGAATGGCGTCCTCCCAAAGCACGGCTGTCCACCCGGCAGCAAAAATGCCCGTGGCCAGAAAGACGGGCAGCAACGTCCTGTCACAGAACGCCCGCTGGTCACCGCCGGAATAGTGAGCGGCCGCCTTGCCGTAGTAGGTCTCGAACTTCTGGCGGTAGATGTTGTCGGCCGCCGATCGGACAGCACCACCTCCCCGCGCCCAGAGCTCGAAGTAGTCGGAGCTGGCCGGCGGCTGCGGGAGGTTCTGGTGGGCGTCCATGCCCAGTCGGTGGAGATTCAGCACATACTCCAGCCAGAGTGCGCCAGCTCGGAAGGCGATGAATCGAAGAAAGAGCCATCCGGGCAGAGAGGCCAAGACGACCACCACGAAGCCCTTGAAGTAAGTCCTGGCCACATCCGGCCCGAAGAGCGTGGGTACCAGACCGATGCTGGTGAGGAGGAGTAGGAGCACCCCGGCTTCTATCCGGCGGATCGTCCCTGCCAGACGAGAGGCGCGACGGCGGCCTGCCGGGGGTTCCGGAGCGGGTTGCGCGGTTCCGTTGATCCGACCACGGGCTTCGAGAACGGTGGCGAGGGCGTCCAGCTTCGACGGTTCGGACAAGAGGACCTTGGCCAGATCGGCTTCGACACCGGTCCAGTTGCCCGACCCATTGGCGTTGCACGCCGCCTCTGCCTTGCTCGCGAGGGATGGCGAGGAGGCGAGGACCTTCTTCACCTGGTAACAGAGCAGATCGTCGAGCTCGCTGGTGCCGAGGGGACACGAGGGACCCGGAGGAGCACCGAGGATTCGGGGAAGAACTGACACAACCATCCGGGCCGTTTCCCCAGCCCGAAGACCACGTCCGTCGCTCATGGTCAGCTCCTCGCCGTCGACATCGCTTCGACAGGCGACGAGCAGTCGCTCAAGTCCACAACGGCCGCCGCACCGTCCAGTGCATCTTCCGCCCCGGCGCGCCTTCCGTCAAGATCTCGTCAGCGATCAGTCCGAATCTGGGCTAGGGCGACGACGATGTGGTCTTCGATGACGGCCTTCTCGATGCCCAGGATGGCGAGAATGCCGTCATCAGGCTCGGTTTCGAGGATGGCGAGTAGGACATGTTCGGTGCCGATGTAGTTGTGGCCGAGCCGGAGAGCTTCTCGGAACGTGACCTCGAGCGCCTTGCGAGCATCGGGGCCGTAGGGGACGAGATCGGGGGCGCCGGCCACCGGAGGTGGCAGGGTGGCGACGGCCGCGTCTCGAACGGATTCGAGCGTGGTCCCGGTGCTGGCGATCGCCTTGGCCGCCAAGGCGTCTGATTCGCTGAGGAGGCCCAGGATCAGATGGGCGGGTCGGATTTCGTCGTGCCCGGCTTGTTGCGCTTCATTGTGGGCAGCCATGACGACGTTCCTGGCTCGCAGGGTGAACCGGCTGAAGCCCTCATCCGCATCCCCGTCGGAGGCATCGCCGGGGTCCTTGGGCAGGAAGCGCTTGCGGGCCGCCTGCTTGGTGACGCCCATGGCCCGACCGATCTCTGTCCAGACGCCCCGGAGCGGCGGGCTTGGTCGACAAAGTGCCCGACGAGATGGTCGGCGAGGTCTCCGAGGTGATCGGCGGCTACCACGGCGCTGGCGAGCTGCTCCAGCTCGTCGTCGTGAACCTTGCGGATGGCGTCGATGAGATCGTCGAGACGAACCGAGGGCGGGATGGGAGTAGGCGTCATGCGACAACTTAGGTTGTCGCATGACCCCATACCGGCTCAGTGGCTGGCGATGGCGGCCAGGATGTCGAGCTTGGCCGCCCGGCGGGCGGGGCCGACGGCAGCCAGCACCCCGGCTAGCGAGGCCAGGACCACGATCACCGTCAGCTGCACCGGCGGCACCACCAGAGGAATCGGCCTGTCACCCTTGATGGCGTCGACGATCCCCCACGAGGCGGCGACGGCCAGAACGAAGCCGAGGAACGTCCCCATCAGGGCGATCATCACCGACTCCCACCGGATGGCGCTGCGAACTTGGGGCCGGGTCATACCGACGGCCCGGAGCAGGCCCAGCTCCCGCCGGCGCTCGTGCACCGACAGGGCGAGGGTGTTGGCGATGCCGATGAGGGCAATCACGATGGCCAGCCCGAGCAGCCCGTAGATCAGGTTGAGGATGATGTCGATCTGGCTGGCGACGCTCTCCTCGAACGCAGCCTGGTCCTGCAGCTCGCCGTTCGGCCACCCGGCCAGAACGGTGTCGAGGGCGGCCTGGGCCTGGGTCGGAGTGACCCCGTCGGCCACGTTCACGAAGACCTGGCGGTCGAACTGGTCGGTGACGTTGGCCTCGTAGGTGTCGAGGCCGACCACGTAGACCACCCCGTCGAACCCCGGCGGCGGTCGATCGATGAGGGCCCTGACGGTCAGCTCCACGGGACCGGTCCGGGCAAAGGTGACGGTGAGCGTGTCCCCCACTGCCAGCCCGTCGGCCTCGGCCTTGCGGTCCTCGACGGCAACCGACAATCCGGTGACGTCGGCCAATCGGCCCGCCGTCACCCCGAGGTCGGCGACCTGGCCGATGGTTCGGGTGTCGACGGCCGCCACCTCCGACGACGCGCCACCCACCTCGATCGGGCTCGACCGCACGGGCGACACCGTCGTCACCTCCGGCAGGGCCGACAGGTCGGACTCGATTTCCGGGCTCAGGCCTCCGTTACCGAACGACCCGGAAGCGACGACGTAGTCGGCCTGGAGCGACTCGGACAGAGTGTCCGAGATCGACGCCTTGAACGAAGAGGCAAGGATGGTGATGAGGCCGACCAGAGCCACGCCGATCATGAGGGCCGACGCCGTGGCCGACGTGCGCTTGGGGTTGCGCTTGGCGTTCTCCCGGGCCAGGCGTCCCGTAGTGCCGGACATGGCCTGGACGGGCGCCCCCAGCACGTGCATGACAGGCACGGCGAGCACCGGCCCGAGCACGAACACCCCGATGATGGTCGCCACCGTGCCGAATCCGATCAGGGCCAGGGCCGAGCCGAAGATCCCGGCCGCGAACGACGCGACGCCGAGGGCGAGAACGGCCAGGCCAGCCACGGTGCGGGCTACCGACGACCCGGACACATCGATGGCGACGTCGCGGAGGGCGGCGATCGGCTTCACCCGGCTGGACCGGACTGCCGGCCACAGGGCCGAGGCGACGGTGATGGCGGTGCCGACCGCGAAGGCGGTGATCACGGTTGACGGGGCGATCACGATGGCGCCGCTCGGGACTTCGAGGCCGACCGCACTGAGCAGAGCCCGCAGGCCGAACGACATCAGCACGCCGACTCCCAAGCCCGCGGCGGAGGCGACCACGCCGACCGCAACCGATTCGAGCACAACCGAGCGCACGACCTGGGCCCGGCTGGCGCCGATGGCCCGCAGCATGGCCATGTCCCGCGCCCGCTGGGCGACGACGATGGAGAAGGTGTTGTAGATGATGAACATTCCGACGAACAGGGCGATGTAGGCGAAGGCCAGGAGGAAGGTGCTGAAGAAGCCCAGCCCCTCCTTTAGGTCGGCCTTGCTGTTGGCGGTGTCAGCTGCGCCGGTGACGACCTCGTAGGTGTCGGGGTTGCCCAGATCGGCCGCGATGCGCGCGGACAGGGCGTCATCGGAGACCGACCCGTCGGAAGCCACGAGAATGCTGTCGTAGGCGCCGGGCTCGGCGAACATCTCCTGAGCGGTAGCGTCGGTCACCCCGACCAGAGTCACGCCTGGGAGGCCGCCCACATCGCCGTACGTAGCCGTGCCGACCACGGTGAGCTGACGGGGCTCGCCCTTGCCGAGCACGGTGATCTTGTCGCCGAGCGCGTGGTGGTCGCTGTCGAAGGTGTTCTGGTCAATGACTGCCTCGGCGGTAGCGCGAGGGGCGGAGCCAGTGGCGATGGTGAAGGGGTTCAGCCGCTGGTCCTCGACCCAGTTGGCTCCTATCACGCCACCGAAGCCGGTGGCGGCTTCGGCCTTGCCGTCGGGCCCGACCAGGACGGCCTGACCCTCGATCGACCCGGCGGCGGCGTCGACGCCATCGACGGCCCGGATCCGGTCGAGGGTGGCGGTGTCGACCCGTTCCCGGACCTCCCCCTCGAAGGCGCTCTCGACCGCCGCCTCGCGGCGGACGACGACGTCGACGCCCTGGTTGGCGTCCTCGAAGATGCCGTCGAAGGTCTTACCCATGGTGTCGGTGAGGATCTGGGTGCCGGACATGAAGGCCACACCGAGGATGACGGCCAGGCCGGTGAGGGCAAACCGCAGCTTGTGGGCCCAGAGGCCCTTCCACGTCAGTCGGAGCATCTTCCCCTACCTCCCGAACGTCTTCATGCGGTCGAGGACGGCCTCGGCGGACGGCTGCTGGATCTCGTCGACGATGCGGCCGTCGGCGAGGAACACCACCCGGTCGGCGTAACTGGCCGCGCTGGGGTCGTGGGTGACCATCACGATGGTCTGGCCCAGCTCCCGCACCGCCCGTCGCATGAAGTCGAGGATCTCGGCCCCGGAACGGCTGTCGAGGTTGCCGGTGGGCTCGTCGGCGAAGATGATCTGTGGCCCTCCCGCCAGGGCCCGGCCCACCGCCACCCGCTGCTGCTGGCCGCCGGACAGCTCGCTGGGCCGGTGCTGCAACCTGTCCCTGAGGCCGATGATGTCCACCACCTGGTCGAGCCAGGCCGGGTCCGCCTTCCGCCCGGCCAGGTCCATGGGAAGGGTAATGTTCTCCAGGGCGGTGAGGGTCGGCACCAGGTTGTAGGCCTGGAAGATGAAGCCGATCTTGTCCCGGCGCAGGAGAGTGAGGTGCTTGTCGTTGAGGGTGGTGAGGTCGACGTCGCCGATGAGCACCTGCCCGGTGGTGAGCTCGGCGAGCCCGGCCAGGCAGTGCATCAGGGTGGACTTGCCCGAGCCGGAGGGCCCCATGATGGCGCTGAAGCGGCCGGTCGGGAAGCCGATGCCGACGCCGTCGAGGGCGCGCACCGCGGTGGCACCGGACCCGTAGACCTTCACCACGTCGGCGGCCCTGGCCGCGGCGTCGGAGGCCGGGCCTCCCGACGGCTGGGTGCTGGTTGCGTGCGACGTGGGTCAGGGCGACGGACTGGTGCTGCACGCGGGGGACGGCACGGCGGTCGTGGTCGACACCGGGCCCGAGCCCGAGGTCATGCGCCGCTGTCTCGACCGGCTCGGCGTCCAGGCGCTCCGCGCGGTCGTGCTGACCCACCTGCACGCTGACCACGTGGGTGGGCTCTCCGGGGTCCTCGCGGGCTTGCCGGTGGGGGAGGTGCAGGTGTCGCCCGGGCGCGAGCCCGCGGAGGC
>JBHENM010000276.1:0-3320 GCA_046262035.1 Acidimicrobiales bacterium
GGGCCACCTCAGCGATGGGCTTCCCCGTCTCCCTGACGATCCGCACTGCCCCCTCTCGGAACTCAGGGTCGTACTTCCTCCGTGTCTCTGGCATGGCGTCTCCTCATAGACCATGCCTCCACGGAACGGGGGGATGCTCAGACGGTCTTCCCGGCATCGATAGTGGCCGACCTCACTGAGATCTACGACTTTCCCGGTGCTCCGGACAAGGGGGCTCTGGCCCTAAAGCTGGACCCCGCCAAGGTGGAGGTCTGTTACGAGCTGAAGGTGCGCGAGACGGACCAGCCGAGGGCGACGCACATCCACCGAAGTTCGGGCGAGGGTCCGGCCTCCCTCGAGCTCAACCCGCGCATCGGCAGGCCCGGGCAGACGCGGGGAGGACCCAACGACGGCAGGGGCGGATACGCGGTTGCAAGGCAATGCGAAGCGGCGGACATCGCCCTCGTGGCCAGTCTCCTGGCGCATCCGGGCGCGTACTACATCGACGTTCACACCGACACCGCACCGGACGGGGCGATCGGCCGCCACCTGAGACCGATATAGGAGAACCTTCGCTCAGAACCGGGCCACGCTGAAGTTGTCAAAGCGCCACTCGCCAGGGGTGTCGGGGTTGAGCACGAGCCCAGCCCCAGCGGGCACGAAGCCATTGCTGTCCGTTGCCGATCCGACTTGGCGCCCATTCACGAACAGCCTGATCGTGACGTTCGGACGCTGCCCTCCCCCGGAGTCGCACTCCATCCCGACTCGGATGGGCTGTCCGTACTCGAGCCCTTTAACAAAGGTATCTGGGGACTGCGACGATCTCAGCAAGGTCACGAGACCAGTTCGCCCGATCCGCCAGTAGCCGTCGACACCCACTTGCCCGAAGTAGTAGTTGCTGCCCGAGTGCCGGCAGGTGACGCCCGCAAGCCCGGACGCACCCTCCGACATTAACAGCACATCCGCCTCCACCTTGGTCCTTGTCCCTGTCTCGGCACCCGACAGCCTCGGTGCCGTGAGTGTGGAGATGTTGCGACTGAGTTTGGCGACGATCACGAACTGGTCGTCCACCCGGGCCCGACGACTGATGCTCGAGTCCGATTGAGCCCACCCCCGATCCTGGGCGAAGTCGTCGCTGAAGACGGAACCGGGGGTCAGGGTCGTGGATGTCGTGCTTGTGGTCGACGATGTGGTGGAAACGCGCGTCGTCGAAGGGGTAGGCGGTGAGGCCTCCTCGCCTTTCGAGACGAACGCGGTCACGGCGAGCGCGGCCAACATGGCGACCGCGGCAAGGAGGATGAAGCCTTTCGGGCGCGTGAGGAGTGAAGTCGCCCGCTGGCGCACGCTGCGGTCGGGAACACGGTCGGGTGGGCTCTCGTCGGGCGGGTCGTCCGTGGCTGCGAGCTCTTCCGTGAGGCTCGTGGACGGGTCTTCGACGGTGGAACGCTCGCCGGCGCCATCCGGGAGGGGTGGTGGGGCGTGCACGGCGGCGCCCATCCCGTCCGCCGTCTCGCCGAGCATGCTGCCGAACGCGGCCATCGTGGGTGGCCTGCGCTCGGGGTCGGTGTCGAGGCCCTGCTCGATGACCGTGGCCAGGGGGTCGGGGACGCCCCGGGCCCGGAGGTCGCGGAGCGTGCCCTGCTGCATGCGGGCGAAGACGGTGGCCACGGCCTCGTCGTCGGCCCGCACGAAGGGGGCGTCGCCGTCGAGGAGGCGGTACAGGGTCGAGGCCAGGGCGTACAGGTCCGTCCTGGCGCTGGGGGAGGCGCCGTGGAGCACCATCTCGGGGGCGGCGTGGGCCAGCGTCCAGATCTCCGAGCGGGTTGCCGTCCGGCCCTGGATGGTGGCGACCCCGAAGTCGCTGAGCCGGATGCGGTCGCGAGTGTCGGCGAAGCGGTCGTCGACGAGGACGTTCTCGGGCTTGACGTCGCGGTGGATGACGCCCCGCTCGTGGGCCCACTGAAGCACCGCGGCCAGGACCACGCCGATCTGGACCACCTCGGGCCACGGCAGGGGCCCCTCCCGGCGGAGGCGGTCGGCAAGCGTCCCCCCGGGCACCAGCTCCATGACGATGTAGGGGCGACCGTCGTCGCGCTGGCCGGCGTCGTACACGGCCACCAGGTTGCGGTGCCCGGCGACCTTGCCCATCGCCTCGAGCTCGCGCTCGAAGCGCCGCAGCGACCGCTCGTCGGGGACGGTGTCGATGACCTTCACCGCCACCCAGTCCCCGAAGCGCTGGCGCCGGGCCCGGTAGACCGTGGCGAACCCGCCCCGGCCGATCTCCTCGGCCGACTCGTAGCCAGGGATCCCGAGGTCAACGACCGGCGGCATCGAGCCCGCGGGCGGGGGGCCTTCCTGGGGCGGGAGCTGCAGCCGCGCCATGCCGCCGCTCGCTGCGGGCCGCGACCGTCACTGCCTGGGGCTCTGCAGCTCGGCCAGGCTCACCGCTCGGCGACGCATCGCCTCGTTGGCCAACGCGATGCGCCGCGAGCCCCCGCCCTCGTCGATGGCGAACTTGCGGGCCAGATTCTTCAGGTGCCACTTCACCGTCTCCTCCCCCACAACCAGGGCGCCGGCGATGTCGGCGACCGAGGCGGGCTGCGGGAAGTGGTCCCCCGAGAGCAGGGGCCGGCAGAGCTCGACCAGAACTCGGTGTTCGGCGGGCGTGAGCTCCGGGGGGTCCCCGGCCGTCGTCGTGGGCGCCGTGCTCGTCGCGTCGGCCCGAAAGCGCAGCCTCGTGTTGCCCACCCCGATCT
This sequence comes from Acidimicrobiales bacterium, assembly GCA_046262035.1. Lineage (GTDB taxonomy): Bacteria > Actinomycetota > Acidimicrobiia > Acidimicrobiales > AC-14 > JBHENM01. Next base: position 2,736 of record JBHENM010000276.1, read on the forward strand.
CGTCCCCCGAGCGCAGCCGGTGCTCGCCGGCCACCCGCTGGCCGTTGACGAACGTGCCGTTGCGGGACCCGACGTCCTGGACCGACCATCCGCCGTGGTAGCGGCGCACGACGGCGTGCAGCGCCGAGACCATGGGATCGCCCACCACTAGGTCGCTGTCGATGTCCCGCCCGATGGTGACCGCGTCGGACTCGATTGGGAATTGCTCTCCCGCCGGAGTCGTGAGGTAGGCCCGTGAGTAGCAACGGAACAGAAAACCGGGTTTGACACCTCTGCAGGGTCCACCTCTCGCGCGAGGAGGCCCACTACTGTCGGGTTCGCTTCCCCCACTTCGATATCTGACGGAGGGGAAGCATGCCGGTCGAGTTCTTGTCCCGGGAGCGGCGGGAGCGCCTCGGGCGATTCAGCGACGCCCCGACGGCCGAGCAGCTCGCCCGCTACTTCCACCTCGGCGACGCCGACCGAGCCGTGGTCGAGCGCCGCGGGAGGGAGCGGGCGCGGCTTGGTTTCGCCTTGCAGCTCGGCACGGTGCGGTTCCTGGGGACGTTCCTGGCCGATCCCACCGACGTCCCGCGGGTGGTCATC
>JBHENM010000277.1:0-1940 GCA_046262035.1 Acidimicrobiales bacterium
TACGCCACCGCGGGTGGCGGGATGCTGGGCGTGGCCGCCGAGTCCTGGTCGCCCCTGCGCGGGGAGTCGATGCTGCGCTGGCTCGGCCTGATGGTCACCACCTCGGCCCGCCGACGCGTCGAGATGGAGGGTGCCTCCCGCCGGGTGTACATCGGTCTCTGCGCCCTCAACAGGGTGGCGGCCGGGCCCGTACACCTGAGGGGTGCAGCGGTGGAAACGGACCGTACCCCGCTCGAGCGTCGAGGACGTCGGTCGCGGGCAGCGCTCGACCCGGCGACACCCGATTCGATCGACCGGCCAACCCCACGGAGCCGGCGCCCGAAGGTGCTGGCCTCGGACGGACGAGCGGCCTGAGTGGGCGTCCCCGACGACTGGCGGGCTGGTGCCCGCCGTCTCCTCCGCCAGGCCGCCCTTGGGGCTGCGGCAGTGGCGGCCGTGGCCGCCCCAGGCGGCGCCATCGTGGCGTTCGCAGCCGCGGTGGTGTGGGCGTGGCGCCGCGGGGACCGAAGGTGGGGCCGGGGCCGCACGCTGGGCCTCGTCGTCTTCGCGTGGTCGGCGCTGTTGGCCGGAACCGCATACGCGCAGTCGGCTCCGATCGGTGGCAAGGGGTACGACCTGCTTCCCGCCTGGCGCTGGGGACCGGGCGTCAGCACCCGCTTCGAGGCGAACCTCGGGGCGAAGGACGCCGGGGACTCGATCCTCCTGTCCATCGCCGAGGTCGCCTTCTCCATCGCGGGCTTGATCTGGTCGGCGCTTCTCTGGGTCGCCCGCCTGGCCGCCGGCGACGTCGGCACTGGCGGCTCCAGCATCGTGAAGGACCTCGTCACCCCGATCAACGACGGCTTCGCCTCCGTCGGCGAGGCCATCATGACCTCGGGCGTCTGGGCGGCGGTGGCGGTCCTCGGCGTGGTGATCGCCCTGGCCAAAGGGCTCAAGACCGGGGGGGCCGGCGTGGCCAAGTCCCTGGTCACCGTGATCCTGCCGCTGTCGCTGCTGTCGGTGATGGCCACGGCGGCACGGGGCGGAACCGACCAGCGGCTGTCGCCCGGGTGGATCGCCGACAAGGCCGCCGCCTCGGTGGTGGACATGGGCGATGCCGTGACCGACGGGTTCGAGAAGGCGACCCTGCCGGATCAGCCGCCCAACGACATGGCGAGCTGCGAGCGCTACATCCGTCGGCTTCACGAGGAGTACGCCTCGGGCCAGTCCCCGGCCATGGCGGCGCAGGTATCGACGCTCTGGGAGCGCGCCTACCTGGCCCAGTGGCGCAATGCGCAGTTCTCCTCGGGGCCCATCGGCAAGCGCGTCGACTGCCGGCTCCTCGAGCTTCGAAACTCCACCCCTCGCCAGGAGCAGGACCGGCTTTCCGCGGCGGCCGGGGCTCCGGGGCCCACTGGCGGCAAGCACCTCAATGTCTACGGCCCTGACCGCGACAAGAAGGACAAGTTCCGCCGCCAAGTGGCCTGGGCCGCCTGCCGGGCCAGTGGAGGCGGGTGGGCAGTCGCCGACGAGTTCCGCGAGGTCGACGAACCACCTGTCGTTCCTGAGCACTGCGACGACTGGTGGCAAAACGGTGACACCAAGCCCGACCCGGACAACGGCCGCGGGGTCCCGGTCTTCCAGTTCCAGGGTGGCTGGGGTGACGACGCTGTCGCCCGGCGTACGAACGGCGGCGACGGCGCCAAGAACGCGAAGGACGCCCGGGACTACCTCTACGCCCTGAACGGCCACAACGGAGGCTACGGACTGGTCATGGGGGTCCTGGCGATCGCCATCGCCTGGATATTCCTGAAGTCCGTCGGAGGCCTCGCCTTCGGGATGCTCCTGGCGCAGTTCGGGCTGGTGGTCGGGGTGGTGATGCTCCCGCTTCTCCTGGTCGCCTGGGCGTGGCCGACGGAGGGCTCGACGAAGATCGCGGTCAAGACCGCGAAGCTGCTCGC
>JBHENM010000278.1:0-10951 GCA_046262035.1 Acidimicrobiales bacterium
CCGAAGGGCCCCACGATGCTGCCGCCCGTGCTCTTGGCGATGAACCACGTCCCGGTGGCCGGCCGGAACACGGCCAGGTCGGCCTTGGCGTCCCCGTCGTAGTCGCCCGGGACAGGAATGTCTCCGTTGACCCCGAAGGGCCCCACGATGCTGCCGCCCGTGCTCTTGGCGATGAACCACGTCCCGGTGGCCGGCCGGAACACGGCCAGGTCGGCCTTGGCGTCCCCGTCGTAGTCGGCCGGGACAGGAATGTCGCCGTTGACCCCGAAGGGCCCCACGATGCTGCCGCCCGTGCTCTTGGCGATGAACCACGTCCCGGTGGCCGGCCGGAACACGGCCAGGTCGGTCAGGCCGTCACCGTCGTAGTCGGCCGGGACAGGAATGTCTCCGTTGACCCCGAACGGCCCCACGATGCTGCCGCCCGTGCTCTTGGCGATGAACCACGTGCCGCTCGGGGGCCGGAACACCGACAGGTCGGTCTTTCCGTCTCCGTCGAAGTCGGCGACAGCGCGCTCGGCGGAAGCCAGGACGGTCACCAACTCGTTCGGAGCGTTACACGGCGAAGTCACGGTGTTGTAGTTCGCGTCACCGCTATAGGTCGCGGTGAAGCGGTAGACGCCGGGCTGGGCGACCGGGAAAGAACCGGATGTGGCCGTGCGGGTGGTCGCCGCGCCGCCGACGACCGGGTTGGTGGATTGGAAGATCGGTGCCGCCGTGCAGGCTGGGTTGTTCGGCCCGAAGACGCTGAAGGTCACCGTGCCCGTGGGGGCGGCGGCGCCCGCGGGGAAGGTGAGGGTGGCGGTGTCGGAGATGGTGCCGCCCAAGGGCACGGTGGGGGAGGTGACCTGGGTGGTGAGGGTCGGCGTGCCCCTGAAGACGGTGATCTCCACCGACGAGAAGCCGGCAACGGTCAGGTTGCTCGGGGTGCTCGTGCCCTGGCCTCGAACGCTGGCCCAGGTCTGGACCCCCGGCGACCCGGGGTTGCTGTCGATGCTGGGCACCCTGACCGCCCGCAGGGTGAAGTTGATCGTGCAGCGGTCACTTCCGGCGGGGCCGCCAGGTGGCGCCAGCGCCACTGGGACCGAGGGGGTGAGGACGATGCCGCCGCTGGCGTCGGGTGCGCCCGCGGTGAAGTTAACGCCGGCGCACGCGGTGCCCGCCGCACCCGTGGCCGAAATCACGCTGAACACCCCCGCGTCGGGCGTGGGGCACGGGTTGGCCGCGCTGCCCGAAGACCCGCAGGACGGCGTGAGGCGGACCTGGGTGAGGTTGTTCGACTCGGCTTGGTGGGGAGCGCTGTTGGTGTTGAAAATGGTGACCGAGCCGCTGATGTCCTCTCCGACGGCCGCAGCCGTGGTCAGGATGAGGCTCGTGAACACGCCCACGTTGGCCATGGCCGGGCTAGCAGGAATCAGGATCGACGCCACCACCGCCACGCCCAAGGCAACGCCCTTGCCCAAAGACCATCTCGACCTCATCTTGCCCCCCAGTCCGCCGTGCCCCTTGCCGGGAGCCTACCGGCGCCCCAGTCGGTTCCACAAAGGCCTGAGCAGCGGGCCGGGGGCAGGGATAGCGTCGGCTGGTCCGAGTCGGCAAGGAGGAGCGAAGGATGGCGTTTGTGCAGATCATCGAGTTCAGGACGTCTCAGGTAGAGGGGGTACGGAAAAACACGGAGGAGTTCCTGGCCGCCACGGAGGGGAAATCGACCGCCCAGCGCGGCCTGCTCTGCCAGGACCGGGACCAGCCCGACCGCTACTTCGACCTCGTGTTCTTCGAGTCTTACGAGGCGGCCATGGAGAACTCGAACCTGCCCGAGACCCAGCAGTTCGCAGAGAAGATGATGTCCCTCACCGATGGCCAACCCACCTTCTACAACCTCGACGTCGTCGAGGACCGAACCGACCTCAGCGGCGGGTGACGTAGGCGTCCCGCAGGACGTCCCGCTCCAGCTCCATCTCGCTCAGCCTGTGCTTCACCACGTCGCCGATGCTGACGACGCCGCACAGCTGGCCTTGATCGTCCACCACGGGAAGGTGGCGGTGACGGGTCCGGGTCATGACGGCCATGACGTGTTGCAGCGTGTCCGAGGGGGAGCACGTCGGTCCGTTCCGGGACATGACGTCCTGAACCCGCAGCTCGAGGAATTGCTCGCCGTGGCGATACAGACCGCGGACGATGTCCCTCTCGGAGATGGTCCCCTGTACCGCCAGCCCGTCGGCGGAGACCACGAGGGACCCGATGCCGAGCGTCGACAGCTTGTGCAGGACGACCCGGAGGTCGGCCTCCGGCGCCGTGGTCTGGACCTCGTGACCCTTCTCCTTGAGAATGCCCTCTACCTTCATGGCGCCTCCATGCCGGCCAGACGTCGGCCATTGCCGGTTTCGGCCATCATCCGCCCGGACGGGGCCACCGGCAAGGCCCAACTGCTCCCGACCGGACGGCGCCGCCGGCAGCCAGGAAGCCCGCGACGAGCAGGGGGAAGCCGATCGAGAAGATGCCCAGGACGCCGACGACGAGGAGGACGGCGGCCGCCGCGGCGAGCAGGGTCGTCCTCATCGGGCCAGGGCGGAAGAACGAGCCGACTGCGGCAGCCAGGCCGCCGGCACCGATCAGGAGCCCGAAGCCCAGTGCCGCCCGCCACTCCCCTTCGTTCTCCGAGGAGATGATGCTGATGTAGACGGCGTCCATGACCAGGGCGACTACGGCGGCCGTGAGACCGGCCACCGAAGGGTGGTCATCCACTGCGGGCTCGCTCGGGGTCGTGCCGGGCGCAGGCCCGGAGGAACAGGCCGGCGCCGAGCAAGCCCGTGACGCACGGCAGGAGCCAGATCAGCGGTTGGGTCTCGCCGGCCACGCGGTACACCGTGAGCCACGTGGCCATGGCCACGCCCGCTCCCACGGCGAGAGCCCACGCGGCCTGCCCGAACCGTCCCGAGCGGTGCGCAGCCCACAGATGAAGGGGGAGCAGGGCGGGCACCAGCACGAACCCACCGCCGGCCGAGGCCAGCAGGAGCAGAGTCACTCCGGCCAGTGCCGCCGTGGTGAGGGTCATCGGCCCCTATAATACGTACGTATGACTGAAACGTCCACCAGGGACCGGCTGCTCCGGGCCACGCGGGCGTGCGTGACCGACCGGGGGGTGGCCGGAACCACCTCCCGGGCCATTACCTCCGCGGCGGGAGCCAACCTGGCCGCCATCACCTACCACTTCGGTTCCAAGGACGATCTGGTGGCCGAGGCCCTCCTGGAAGGGATCCGGGAGGCGGTGGCTCCCGCCCTCGCGGTCCTCGGGAGGGACGACCTGGAACCCCCGGTCAGGGTGGCCCTCGCCGTGGAGGCCCTGCGGTCGGCCTTTGCGGAGGCGTCGTCGAGCGCTCCGGGCTACGTGGAGGCTCTGGTGCAGGGGCGGCACCTTCCCCGCCTCCGAGAAGGGATGCACGAGCTGTTCGCCGAGATCCGCCGGTTTCTCAGCGATCAGATGACGGAGCAGCAGGCGGCCGGTCAACTTCCGGCCTGGGTCGAGCCGGAGGCCATGGCCGCCCTGATCGTGGCTGCGGCCAACGGCATCGTCGTCCAATCCGTGCTCGAGCCAGGCGGTACGGATGCGAACGCCATGGCCGGGCAGTTCGCCGGCCTTCTCCTGAGCGCGTGGACCGGGGTCAGGCCGCCGGGCTGACGAGGGCGGCTCGGACGTCCGCCTCAGGCGGACAGGAGATCGCGCCCGTTGCGGGCCGAACGCCGGCGCAGCTTGGTGATGGCCTTCAGCTCCGCTTGCCGAACGCCCTCACGCGTCAGCCCGAAGAACTCACCGACCTCTTCGAGGGTGCGGGACCGGCCGCGGTCGAGGCCGTAGCGGAGGCAAAGGATCTCCCGCTCGCGGGGCTCCAGGACCTGGAGGAGCTCGGCCACCTGGGCCGGCAGCATCGCCGCGAACGTGGCCTGATCAGGGGCGACGGAAGCCTCGTCCTCCACCATGTCGCCCAGCTCGACCTCGGCGTCGCTGACCCGCTCGGAGAGGGAGAGCGGCTCGGCGAGGTAGGGGACCAACTCCTCGACCTTCTTCGTCGGTAGGGACACGGCGGCCGACAGCTCGTCGGCCGTGGGCGTCCGCCCGTTGCGAACCTCGAAGGCGATGCTGGCCATGCGGATGGCGAGGAGCTGGTCGCCGGCGTGGACCGGGAGACGGATGGTTCGCCCGGTGTTGGCGATGCCCCGGGCGATGGTCTGGCGGATCCACCACGTGGCGTAGGTGGAGAACTTGAAGCCACGGCGGGAGTCGAAACGCTCGACGGCGTGGATGAGCCCGAAGTTCCCCTCCTGGATCAGGTCGAGGAGAGGCAAACCCGACACCTGGTACTTCTTGGCGATCGACACCACCAAGCGGAGGTTCGCCCGCACGAAGGTGCGGGCCGCTTCCTCGCCCGCGGCCACCACCGATTCGAGCTCGACTCTCCTGCTCGGATCGGCATTGCCGTCCAGGGCGGCCAGATCAGCAGCGGCCTTGCGCCCGGCGAGCACGAGCTCCCCGAGGCTTCCTTCTTCGGCCCGCGTGAGCAAGGGGTACCTGCCGATGTCGTTGAGGTAGAGCTGAAGGAGATCCTCCTCCTCGCTGCTCCACCCACGCTGCTTGGCCAATGCGACGGCCCTCCCCCTTACGGATAAACGCTATCAGAGCGTCTTCGGATCGGAAGGGCGGCCCGGTTGACCGCGATCAGCGGTCCTCAGGCCTGAAAGCGGAGCCGGAGGCAGGTCTCGCGGCCCCGGCGCCGCACGTCCCAGCTCTGGGCGATCTGGCTGATGAGCCAGAGGCCCCGGCCGCGCTCGGCCAGCGCGTCGGGGCGCTGCTGGGCCTGGCTCTTTAGGTCGAATCCCGGTCCCTGGTCGCGGACCTCGACGGTGATGGAAGAGCCCGTGACCTCGGCCGTCGCCGAGGTGGCACCGCCGCCGTGCCGTTCGGCGTTGATCATGGCCTCGTGCACGGCCAGGACCACGGCATCGACGTCCCCCGGCCAGTGGGACTCCTCCAGCAGGGCCTGCAACTCGCGACGCGCCGGCCCCGGATCGGGGGGCAGCGCCCAAGTGTTGGCCAAACCGGTGGGGGTCAAAGTGATTCTCCGCGACAAATGAGTCGGAGTACTCATTCGATGTATTCCCACGAAATCCCTGCTGGAACCCTTTGGTCTTCTCGCGCTCTGAGGGTTCAACCAGCGCCGAAGACGGCCGCCAGTTCCTCGGGGACGGCGGTGTCCAGCTGCGAGTAGGTGCACGAGCGGGGGTCGCGGTCGGGGCGCCAGCGCACGAACTGGGTGGCGTGGCGGAAGCGGTCACCCTGGAGGTGGTCGTAGGCCACCTCGACCACCAGCTCGGGGCGGAGGGGCTCCCACGACATGTCGCGGCCGGCGTTCCACCGGCTGGTCCCACCCGGCATGCGTCCGCCCAGCTCGGCGACGGCCGAGGCCCACTCCTTCCACGGATGATTCTCCAACGCACCGTCCCGAAGGGGGGACAGCTCGTCCACCAGCTCCTTGCGCCGGGCCACGGTGAAGGCCGAGGCCACGCCCACGTGGTGCAGGGTCCCCGCCTCGTCATAGAGACCGAGGAGCAGCGAGCCCACCACCCCTCCACTCTTGTGCCAGCGGAAGCCCGCCACCACGCAGTCGGCCGTGCGCTGGTGCTTCACCTTGAGCATGACCCGTTCGTTCTCCCGGTAGGGGAGGTCCATGGGCTTGGCCACCACCCCGTCCAGGCCTGCCCCCTCGAAGCGGTCGAACCATTGACGGGCCACGTCCTGGTCGCGGGTCGCAGGCGTGAGATGAACGGGCGGCTGGGCCCCGCCCAGGGCCTCCTCGAGACCCGCTCGGCGCTCAGAGAAGGGCCGGGAGCGGAGATCCTCGTCGCCAAGGGCCAGCAGATCGAAGGCCACGAACGAGGCGGGAGTCTCGGAGGCCAGGAGGCGGATCCGGGACTGGGCCGGATGTATCCGCTGGAGGAGAGCCTCGAAGTCCAGCCCATGGCGGGTGGCGATCACGATCTCGCCGTCCATCACGCACCGGGGCGGCAGTTGCGACCGGAGGGGGTCGAGCAGCTCGGGAAAGTAGCGGGTGAGCGGCTTCTCGTTCCGGCTTCCCAGCTCGACTTCATCGCCGTCCCGGAAGACGATGCACCGGAAGCCGTCCCACTTGGGTTCGTAGATCATGCCCTCCTGGGGCGGAAGCTCCCGGGCCAGCTTGGCCAGCATGGGGGCGACGGGCGGCATGACGGGCAGGCGCATGCGCCATGATCGCGTGTGTGGCGTGCCCAGGGTGGGGTACGTCCGCCCCGCCCATGACTCCCCTCGCCACGTACCGCCTCCAGCTTCACGCCGGTTTCGGCTTCGACGACGTTGCCGCCCTGGCTCCCTACCTGGCCGAGCTGGGTGTGAGCCATGTGTATTGCTCGCCCTACCTCCAGGCGCGCCCGGGGAGCACCCACGGCTACGACGTGGTCGACCACCGCCGGCTGAACGAGGAGCTGGGAGGCGAGGAGGGCTACCGGCGGATGGTGACCGCCCTCAGCGGCTCCGGCCTCTCCCACGTCGTCGACATCGTCCCCAACCACATGGCCATCGCCGGGCGGAACAACGCCTGGTGGTGGGACGTCTTGGAGAACGGACCTTCGAGTCGATGGGCGGCCGCGTTCGACATCGACTGGAAGTCAACCGACGAGCGGATCAGCCAGCGGGTGCTGATGCCGGTTCTCGGGGACCACTACGGCCGCGTGCTCGAGGCCGGTGACCTCCGCCTGGAGCGGGAGGGCGGCTCCTTCACCGTGCGCTATTTCGAGCACGAGGCGCCCATCTCCCCGCGCACCCTCGACGACGTCCTGTCCGCCGCGGCCGACGCGTGCGGATCTGACGAGCTGGCCAGCATCGCCGTGGCCCTCGGCCGACTGCCACCGGCCACCGCTACCGACCTTCCCAGCGTCGAGGAGCGGCACCGGGACAAGGAGGTCCTGCGCAGCCGCCTGGAGCGGCTGCTGGCCGAGGAGCCGGATCTGGCCCGGGCCGTCGACAGCCAGACCGCGGCCCTGAACGCAGACCCGAACGCCCTCGACGAACTGATCCAGCGCCAGAGCTACCGGCTGGCCTACTGGCGCGTGGCCGGGCGGGAGTTGGACTACCGCCGGTTCTTCGACATCCCCGAGCTGGTGGGCCTGCACATGGAGGACCCCCGCGTTTTCGCCGACACCCACGAGCTCGTGCTGAGGCTGGTGAAGGACGGTGACGTGGCCGGGCTCCGGATCGACCACCCGGACGGCCTCCGCGACCCCACCGGCTACTTCCGCCGTCTGCGGGAGGCGGTCGGCCCCGAGGCGTACGTCGTGGCCGAGAAGATCCTGGAAGCCGAGGAGCCGCTTCCGCTCTCCTGGGCCGTGGCCGGCACCACCGGCTACGACTTCCTCAACCGGGTCGTGGGCTTGTTCGTGGACCCCGCCGGCGAGGTCGCCCTCACCGAGCTCTACGGGCGGTTCACGGGCGAGGAGGTGGACTTCCCGACCGTCGCCTACGAGGCCAAGCACCTCGTCATGCGGCATGTGCTGGCGGCCGACGTCATCCGCCTCAGCACGCTCATGTCCGAGGTCTGCGAGCACCACCGTCGCTACCGCGACTACACGGGCCACGCGCTCTACGACGCCATCACCGAGGTCGCCGCCTGCTTCCGGGTGTACCGGACATACGTGGTCCCCGGCGAGCCGCCATCGGAAGCGGACGTCGCCGTGGTGGAGCAGGCCGTGGCCGACGCCGGGAAGCGACGTCCTGATCTCGGATCCGACCTCCTGGACTTCCTCCGGGACGTCCTGCTCCTTCGTCTCACCGGCGATGCGGAGGCCGAGGTGGCCGTCCGCTTCCAGCAGCTCACGGCTCCGGTCACGGCCAAAGGCGTCGAGGACACCGCCTTCTACCGGCACGTGCGGTTGGTGGCCCTAAACGACGTGGGCGGGGACCCGGGCCGTTTCGGCACCAGTCCCGAGTCTTTTCACGCCCACAACGCCCGGATGGCGGAGACGTGGCCCGCCACCATGCTCTCCACGTCCACGCACGACACCAAGCGGAGCGAGGACGTGCGGGTGCGCATCGCCTTGCTGTCGGAGGTTCCCGAGCAGTGGGCGCTGGCCGTGCGGCGGTGGTCGGCCCGCAACGACCGGCACCGGCGAGGCGACGGCGGCCAGTGGCCCGACCGCAACACCGAGTACCTGCTGTACCAGACCCTCGTCGGGGCGTGGCCGATCGAGGTCGACCGGGCCACCGCCTACGCCGAGAAGGCGGTCAAGGAGGCTAAGCGCCATACGTCCTGGATCACGCCCGCGCCCGACTACGAGGAGGCGGTCCGGGGCTTTGTGGCCGACGCTTTGGGCGACGAGGAGTTCACCACCGATCTGGAGACGTTCGTCCGGCCGCTGGTGGCGGCGGGACGGGTGGCGTCGCTGGCCCAGACCCTGCTCAAGCTCACGTCGCCGGGCGTTCCCGACCTGTACCAGGGCACCGAGCTTTGGGACCTGAGCCTGGTCGACCCCGACAACCGCACGCCGGTCGACTTCGACGCCCGCCGGGATCTGCTGGACAAGGTCCGGACCGCGGCCTCCGGCCGCACCGTGCTGGAGGCGGCTCACGTGGGTGCGCCCAAGCTGTGGCTTGTTCAGCGGGCGCTGGCCGCCCGGCGGCGACGGGCCTCCGCCTTCGCCTCCGGAGCCGCCTACCGGCCTCTGTGGACCGAGGGGGAGAAGGCCCACCACGCGGTTTCCTTCCTTCGGGGGGAGGACGTGGTCGTCGTCGTCCCCCGCCTCGTGATCGGGCTGGCCGGCGAGTGGGGGGACACCGCCCTCGAGCTGCCTCCGGGCCGTTGGGTGGACGAGCTGGCGGGGACGGGGCGGAGCTGGGAGGGCGGTATCCCCGTCGCCCTGGCCGACGTGCTGGCCGGCTTCCCCGTCGCCCTCCTGGGCCGGACGTGATGGGCGGCGGGACACGCTCGGTCTGGGTGCCGGCGGCGTCGGGCGTCGAACTAGTCGAGGGCGAGCGGCGGACGGCCATGGACGGGCCCGATGAGGCGGGGTGGTGGACGGCCCCGGCGGAGACCGATGGCGACTACGCCTTCTCCATCGAGGGCCGGGCGCCCGTGCCCGACCCCCGCTCGCCGTGGCAGCCCGAGGGCGTGCACGGCCCCTCGCGTCCCGTCGACCACGCCGCCTTTCCCTGGACCGACGGACACTGGGCCGGCCGCGCCCTCGACGGCGCCGTCATCTACGAGCTGCACGTGGGGACGTACTCGCCCGACGGCACCTTCGCCGGTGTGGCCCGAGGGCTCGACCACCTCGTCGAGCTGGGGGTCTCCCACGTCGAGCTCATGCCCGTGGCCGAGTTCCCGGGCCGGCGGGGATGGGGTTACGACGGGGTCGACCTGTACGCCCCGCATCACGCCTATGGGGGACCGGAGGCGTTCAAGGCCCTGGTGGACGCTTGCCACGCCCGGGGCCTGGCCGTGCTCCTCGACGTCGTCTACAACCACCTGGGCCCCTCGGGGAACTACCTGGGACAGCTCGGGCCCTACTTCACCGATCGGTACGCCACTCCTTGGGGCCAGGCCGTCAACCTCGACGGCGAGGACAGCGACGAAGTCAGGGCCTTCTTCATCGACAACGCCCTTCACTGGCTGCGGAACTACCACGTGGACGGACTGCGACTCGACGCCGTCCACGCCATCCTGGACACGTCGGCCTTCCACCTCCTCGAGGAGCTGGCCGAGCGGGTGGACGAGTTGGAGGCGGAGTTGGGCCGCCCGCTGGCGTTGATCGCGGAGAGCGACCTCAACGACCCGCGGGTGGTGCAGGACCGGGACGCCGGCGGTTACGGCATGGACGCCCAGTGGAGCGACGACTTCCATCACGCCCTCCATGCGGTGCTCACGGGCGAGACAACCGGCTACTACGGCGACTTCGGAACCCTCGCCCAGCTGGGCAAGGCGCTCCGGCACGCCTTCGTCTACGACGGCATCCACTCCCGTCACCGCCGCCGGCGTCACGGACGTCCCCCGGCGGGGCTGCCGCCGGGTCGGTTCCTGGCCTACGCCCAGACACATGACCAGGTCGGCAACCGGGCCCGGGGCGAGCGGCTGAGCGCCCTGGTTAATCCGGCCCGGCTGCGGATGGCAGCCGCCCTCACCCTGTGCTCGCCCTTCGTGCCCATGCTCTTCCAGGGCGAGGAGTGGGGTGCCGCCACGCCCTTCCTGTACCTCACCGACCATGAAGATTCCGACCTCGGGCGGGCGGTGAGCGAGGGCCGGAGGCGGGAGTTCGCCGCCTTCGGTTGGAAGCCGGATGAGGTACCCGATCCGCAGGACCCGGAGACGTTTCACCGTTCCGTCCTCGACTGGTCGGAGCCGGCACGAGACCCACACGCCGGGCTCCTGGACTGGCACCGTCGCCTCATCCGTCTCCGGCAGGAGCACGGTCTCCACGAAGCGGGCTTCGAGAGCGTCGACGTGCACTTCGACGAGGGTGATCGATGGTTGGTGCTGGACCGAGGACGGGTCGTGGTGGCGCTGTCCCTGGCCGATCAACCGGTCGACGTGCCGCTGGGAGACGGAGGATCCCGCGGCGTCCGGTTGTCGGCCGGGGACGTGGAGGTCACCGCCACCACCGCCCGGCTCGGGCCCGACAGCGTCGTGGTCCTGGGCTAGAAGCGTTGATTATCGCTTCGGCCGCTTCGCGGCCGGGCGGCTGACCAGGAACTCTTACGTCGGGAGAGCGACGGTCAGCCGCAAAGAGAGGCTTAATCAACGGCCTTCCAGTGAGGCCAGCCTCGGACCGCCGAGAGCGACTCGTCGTCGAGTGACGTAGCTTTCGCGCGCCGGACGTGGGTCCGAGGCTGTCCTCGCGGGGGTGGTCGCCATGGCGAGCGTGACAAATGTGAACGACC
>JBHENM010000279.1:0-10108 GCA_046262035.1 Acidimicrobiales bacterium
CGCCCCGGCGGCCAGATGGTCGGCCAAGAAGGCCATGAGGGCCGCCGGGACGGCCTGAGTGCGCCGGCTGGCCTGGTGACTTCAGAGGGCCCATCACCATGGCCCCTCTCGGGCCTCTGGTGAGGTGCTCAGCGACTTCCAGCGTCGAGCGCAGGAAGTCGAGGCGCCCGACCCGTAGGCCGGCGCATTCGCCCCACCGGAGGCCGAGAACGGCAGAGGTACGCCATCGGCCCGTAGTCGCCCATGGCGTCGGCGAGGGCCGCCAGCTCGTCAGCGTCGACGACGTGCCGGGCCGTCTGCGTGACGGCCGGTAGCGGACGCTGCGACAGGGTGAGCGGGCGATGAGCTCGGCTGCGACGGCCGCGTTGAGGATGGCCCGGAGCACCCCGTACTGCCGCCGGACGGTGCGAGGGGCCGATGCCGACGCCCAGGCCGTCACGACGTCGGCGGGTGTGATCGTGGCGAGGGCTCGACTGCCGACGGTCGGGACGAGGTGAACCCGGACGATCGTCTCGTCACGAGCCAACGCGCTCGGCCGCTTGCCGCCGGCTGCTACGCGCGAAGCGAGCGCGAACAGAAGCGCCGCGCCATCGGCCCGGTCCGTCCGCTTTCCGTCTTGCCTCTGCGGGCGTCACGCCAGTACTCCGCTAGCACGGCGACCGTCTCGCAAGCGCAGCCCACGACAGGCCGAAGTCGGTGAACACCAGCGCCGATGCGGGTCACGAAGACCCGCTGAGCTCTTTGGCGGTTGGCTTGTATTGTACCGGCGGCCGGAAGAGGACCCGGAGGTGAGCCACGACTCGCTGCAACGGTAGGTCCGAGCGGGTCGCGTGGCCCCGACTACGCAGCCATTGTCCGACGCCTTCACGAGGTTCGTGCCCATGATCGTGTACAACCTCTTTCCCCCACTCGCGGGCCCGTTCCGCGCCTGGCTACCGCACATGGAACGAGCTGCGGCCATGGGATTCGACTGGCTGTTCGTCAATCCCATCCAGCTCCCAGGACGGTCAGGGAGCATCTACTCCGTTGCCGACCACTTCCGACTCAACCCGCTGCTGGTCGACCCCACGAGTCCTGGGTCTCCCGAGGACCAGGCGAGGGCGGCCACTGACGACGCGCGTCGCCTCGGCCTGCGGGCGATGGTTGACCTCGTCATCAACCACTGTGCCGTCGACTCAGACCTCGTCGGTCGCCATCCGGAGTGGTTCGCCCACGAGCCCGACGGCTCCATCACCCATCCTGCCTGTGTCAACGGAAACGGCAGGGTGGTATGGGAAGACTTGGCGCAGTTCGACCACCGTCATTCCCCGGACGCCGCCGGACTTGCGCGCTATTGCACCGAGGTGGCCGAGTACTTGTTATCTCTGGGTTTCGACGGGTTTCGGTGTGACGCCGCATACCAGATGCCACAGTCCGTCTGGTGCCGGCTGATCGGCGAGGTGAAGGCCAAGCGCCCGGAAGTGCTCTTCGTGGCGGAGACGCTGGGCTGCTCTCCGGAGCAGACGCGCTCGACGGCTGCCGCTGGGTTCGACTGGATCTTCAACAGCTCGAAGTGGTGGGATTTCCAGAGCCCATGGCTGATGGAGCAGTACCAGCTCATGCGTGACATCGCCCCCTCCATCGGGTTTCCGGAGAGCCACGACACGCATCGCCTCGCCCGCGAGGTTGGCGGCAATGTGGAGGCGCTGAAGCAGCGGTACCTCTTCTCGGCATTGTTCTCCGCCGGCTGCATGATGCCCATCGGCTATGAGTTCGGCTTCCACCGCGACATGCACGTCGTGCACACACGCCCGACCGACTGGGAAACGACCTCGGTGGATCTGAGCGGGCCCATCCGGGCCGCGAACACGCTGAAGCGCGACCATGTCGTCTTCGCCGAGGAGTGCCCGACGAAGGTCCTTTCATCCAGCGGCGACGCCGTGCTCGTACTGTGGAAGGCCTCTGCGACCATGGGACAGGAAGCGCTGGTCTTCCTCAACACCGACCCCTGGAACCACCAGCCGGTCCACGTCGACGACCTGCGAGCGATGCTTTCGACAAGCCGTCCGCTCGTGGACGCGTCGCCCGATGGCCGCATGGACTATGTGCCCGTGTCGCCGTTCGACTACATCCTGCGTCCGGGCCAAGGCGTGGTGCTGGTGACCGATTGACCGCGCTGCTCGTACGCCCACCGCACGAGGACGAGCCGTGTACATCGTGATGATTGCTTCCGAATGTGCCCCGGTCGCCCAGGTGGGTGGCCTCGGCGAGGTGGTCTTCGGCCTGAGCAGAGAGCTCGAGATCCGGGGGAACGCAGTCGAGATAATCCTGCCCAAGTACGACTGTCTGCGGTACGAAGAGATCCACGGTCTCCAGATCACGCATCAGGACCTGTCGGTGCCGTGGTACAGCGGAGCCATCGACTGCACGGTGTGGTTCGGATTCGTACATGGGCGGAAATGCTTCTTCATTGAGCCGCACTCATCCGACAAATTCTTCAATCGCAATCTCTTCTATGGGTCGCCTGACGATGTGACGAGGTTCGCCTTCTTCAGCAAGGCCGCCCTTGAGTTCCTGCTCAAAGCGAACAAGCATCCGGACATCATCCATTGTCACGACTGGCAGACTGGGCTCGTCCCAGTCCTCCTGTACGAGGCCTACCAACAGGCCGGCCTGCACGACTCCCGAGCCTGCTACACGATCCACAACTTCAGCCATCAAGGGATAGCCGGAGAGGCGATCCTGTGGGCCACGGGGTTGACTCGACCGGAGCACTTTTTCAACTACGACCGTCTTCGCGACAACTTCAACCACAATGCCATCAACCTTATGAAGGGAGGGATCGTCTACTCGAATTTCGTCACGACCGTGTCACCTCAGTACGCCTGGGAAGTAACGTTCACCGAACAGGGCATGGGTCTCGCGCACACGCTCTACGTCCATCGAGAGAAGTTTGGCGGCGTTCTGAACGGGATCGACTACGACGTGTGGAATCCTGAGACAGACAAGTTCATCCCCGCCAACTTCAGTATCGGATCCCTCGACCGAAAGTACGAAAACAAGCGGGCACTGCGCGAACGGCTGATGCTCGTCGATAAGCACAAGCCGATCGTCGGTTGCGTCGGGCGTCTCGATCGCCAGAAGGGCGTCGACCTCATCAAGCACGCCATTTTCTATGCCATGGAAGAGGGCGCCCAGTTCGTGCTGACCGGGAGCAGCCCGGATCCCGTCATCAACTCCCAGTTCTGGGATCTCAAGCAGTATCTCAACGAGAGTCCCGACTGCCACTTGGAGATCGGCTATGACAATTCGCTGGCCCACCTTATTTTCGCCGGTGCCGACATCCTGGTGATGCCGAGCCTCTTCGAGCCGTGCGGGCTCGCCCAGTTGATCGCGCTCAAGTACGGGACGGTTCCCGTGGTCCGGGCCATCGGGGGCCTCGCCGACACCGTCTTCGACCGTGATAACTCCTCGCGGCCACTTCACGAGCGCAACGGCTACGTGTTCCACCAGGTCGACCACCCAGCGCTCGAGTCGGCTATGGCTCGGGCCATCGGCTTGTGGCACTCCCACCCGGAGCAGTTCCGTGACCTGATGGTCAACGGGATGCGTGTTGACCACTCGTGGGGTCCGTCGTGTCAGGACTACATCAACATCTACGAGAGCATCCGGCACAACTGAGCAGAAGGACAAGGAGTGAGAGCGTGAGCGAACTTCCCGCATGCGTCGACGATCTGCCGAACATCTGCGGCTCCGAACAACTGATCGAGGAAGCGATCCGCGGTCGGTCGGACGCAATGCCCAGCCGCGACGGTGCCGTGCGCATCAATGAGATCGACGCCGCGTTCGCCATCGCCCTCCACATGCACCAGCCGCTGATTCCCGCTGGAGGTGCCGACCTACGCACGGCCGCGACCATCAGCAACCTGAAGTGGATGATCGAGCACCGAGAGGTCGGCGACAACCACAACGCCCCGGTGTTCCTCTGGTGCTACCAGCGCATGGGCGAGCTCGTCCCCCAACTGATCGACGAGGGCCACCGGCCGCGTGTGATGCTCGACTATTCGGGCACCCTGTTCCACGGGCTCTACGACATGGGCGCCAGCGAGGTCCTCGAGGCGCTTCGCCGGATCACGCGCGACCACGCATACCGGCACGCCGTGGAGTGGCTGGGTGCCCCGTGGGGTCACGCGGTTGCTCCGTCGACACCGCTCCAGGACTTCCGACTACACGTGCGGGCGTGGCAACACCATTTCGCCGCCCTCTTCGGCCTGGAGGCTCTCGGGCGCGTCCGGGGGTTCTCGCCTTCGGAGATGGCGCTGCCGAACCATCCCGACGTTGCCTACGAGTTTGTGAAAACCCTGCGGGACTGCGGCTACGAATGGGTGCTCGTCCAGGAGCACACGGTCGAGCAGCTCGACGGTCGGCACCCGGAGCGGCCCCATCTCCCTCACGTGCTGCGCTGCACGAGCTCCGGGGGCGAGACGGCCAGCATCGTGGCGATCATCAAGACGCAGGGCAGCGACACCAAACTCGTCGCCCAGATGCAACCCTACTACGAGGCCAAGGGCCTCGGTCCGTCCGAGCTGGGCGGGAGGATCGTCCCGCCCCTCGTCACCCAGATCGCTGACGGCGAGAACGGGGGCGTGATGATGAATGAGTTTCCTCCGAAGTATTCCGAGGTCGTGCGGCAGTGCTCCGGCACGCGCACGCCGATGGTGAATGTATCCGAGTACCTCGGGCAGCTGTGGGGAGCAGGGGTGCGGCACGAGGACCTCCAGGTCGTGCAGCCGGTGCTCCAGCACCGCATCTGGCAGCGAGTGACTCCCGGTGACGGACCGGAGCGTCTCGCCGCGGCTATCGGGGAGTTGGAGCGCGAAGACGGAACTTTCCACGTCGACGGAGGGAGCTGGACCAACGACATCTCCTGGGTGCGGGGCTACGAAGAGCTCCTCATCCCCATGGAGAAGGCCAGCGCCCTCTTCCATGAGCGCGTCCTGTCCGAGGGCGTCCCCACCGACGATCGACGCTACCGGAACGCCTTGTTCCACCTCCTCACGGCCGAGACGAGCTGTTACCGCTATTGGGGAGAGGGCGTCTGGACGGGATACGGCGCCGAGCTCGCCCGCCGGACCGACGACATCATCACCTACGACCTCTAGCGCAGCGCGGCAGACCGTAGTGAGGTCTGAGAGGTCACTAGGTCGTCGAAGCAAGGCACGAGCTGAGTGAGCGCGCTGGGAGGGACGAAACCCCAACCTGATCCGGTATCGCGGCTTTCGCGTCTCCGTGCTGCGCCTTTGCGCCCCTGCGCCCGCCCGTCGTGCTCGCCCGCTCGGCGTCGGTACGCCCTGAGACGCCCCGGCGGTCCCAGCGGTATGCCCTTCCACTGCTCCAGAAGGTGCCCGGTCTTAGCATCGAGCGGAGGTTCGAACGGCCGGCTCTGTGCCGGCTCTGTGGCGGCGGTCGGCTCTGTGGCGGCGATGAGGCTGCCGGCGCCGGTCGGGCATTCGTAGGGGCACCGTTGAGGAGAAGCGCCCGAGGGCTCGTCAACGGTGGCGTCCTGAGCGGCCAGGCCGATCCGGCGGCCGCCTGACGCCCGACGCCGCCACCTTGTGAGCGTCGCCAAAGTGGCCGTTGACTATGAGGGGCCGTAGCGCGATGATGCGAGGCCAAACTGGGGCGGCGGAGAGGGACCTTGTCGAGTTCACTTTGCGCGAGGCGGCGGCGACCTGAATGGGCGGATTTCCTCAAGGTGCCGGCTTCCACACTGGGTCCCTGGCTACGTGATCGGTAGGCGCCTAGGGCATTGAACCGAAGGCGGCGACGAATCGTTAGCCAGAATCCTCTGAGTAGTCATTTTGCTTGATCAACCGGCGTCTTGGAAGGGGCGGCAATGGACAGGATCCACGGAACCGAGAGGGCTGCGGCTTTCCGGCATCAGGGAAAGCGCACATGGGACATCTTTCACGTGTGGCTCGACGGAGCGGTACGTGACGGCGTCGAGTTCACCTCGACTGTTCATGCCTACGTGGCCGAGGCTCGACCCACGAGGTCCCGGGTCCTTCTATTCGTCCCCAAAGGCCCGCCTGGCGACATCGAGTACTCCATCGGTTGGGGTCAGGAGCTGTGGCTTCCGGTCACCGAATGGGGCATCGTGTCGGCCGTCAGTCTCGACGACGTGCCCCTGGAGTTCTTCTGGGAGCTCTCGGCCGGCAAACACGATCCGGATTCGTCGGTCCGGCGTGGATCCGGCGACGAGGCCCAGATCAGGGTGCCCAGCCGCCCGTTGCCCCTCCCGGGCGGTGACCCCGACGGCGGGTAAGGCGAACGCGGGCGGCTCCGTCCTCGCGGTCGCGTCCTGATGGCGCTCCTCCGGCTGGACACGTGGGCGGCCGTGCACCCCGAGTGGCGTCCGAGGCTGGCCGAGCTGTGCAACCGCACCGGCTGCCGGTTGGGATCCGTGTGGCGCTCGAGGGAGCTCCAGGCCCACTGGCGCCGTTGCTGGGAGAACGGCTGTCGCGGCCTGGCTGACTGCCACGGCGTACCCGGGAACTGCCCGGGCGCCAACCTCCCCGACTCTTCGTTTCACGAGACGGCCGAGGAGGTGACCGGCGTGCCTCAGCTTCGCCTCGATCGAGCAGGCTTGGCCTTGGCGTCAGAGTCCGGACCCGGAAAGGCCGTAGTTCCCTGCGCTCTGGCCGTCGACCTCGACTGGACGGGCGACGCCATCTGGCGGGCCCACGAGTTGGCTCCGGAGCTCGGGCTTCACTTTCCCATCTGGAAGGCCCGTGAGGATGAGGAGTGGCACGTCCAGCCCATCGAGGTTCCTCACACGGAGTCCCCGCATAAGTGGTGGTCGCCGTTCGACTCGCTGACCAAATGGATCGGCGCCGCGCCAGATCCGTGGGACGCCCTGTTCGTTCCGGTTATCACCATCGGCTGAGCATCCATGACCGCGCGCGCCCTCCTCGTCGCCAGTCAGATGTTCGGATTGACCGGCTGCGAACGTGATGCGGCGCTCATGCGGCAAGTGCTCGAAGAGCGCGGCTTCAGTTGTACGACGCTGCTCACGGCCGAAGCCACCAGGGCCGGCATCATGACCGCTTTCGACGAGCTCATCGCCGCCACAGGGGCGGAGGACGCCGCCGTCTTCTACTACTCGGGCCACGGTGGGCGCATGCCCCTGTCGGACTGGCGGGATCGTCGCGCCGCCGGGCAGCCGAGCCACCTTCAGTTCCTGGTGCCGTCGGACATTGAACTGAGCACCGAGGAAGACTTCCGGGGCCTCCTCGGCGAAGAGCTCACGGCGATCCAGCGCCGCCTGACGGACCGCACCCAGAACGTGACCACGATCCTCGACTGCTGTCACTCCGCTTACATGGCTCGCGACCTGGAACTGGTACCCAAGGCGACAAGCCGCTCACTCCCTGTCGTCGGCGCCGAGGCCCGCCTGCGGACCCTGCCACCTTCGGGGCCGGTGACCGGCACCGACACCAACGACATCGCCGTCCGGGTTGTCGCCTGCCATCCCCAGGAGTCCGCCTATGAGCGGGACACCGACCAGTTCCTCCGCCGCCATGGCGTACTCACAGAGGCGCTGGCCTTCGTGTTGGGAGACCTCGGGACGCGGGAGGTCAGCTGGACCGTGATCGCCGACATCGTTCGTCGACGGGCGATGACGGCTGCCCCGCAGCAGCGCCCGGAGGTAGAGGGACCGGCGGCACGGCTGCCGTTCTCCCTGACGCTGAAGGCCCGCCCACACGCGCTCCCCGTCATCGTCGCGGCCGAAGTGTTCATCGATGGCGCGCGGCTCTTGGGGGTCAGCCCGGGCGACACGTTCCGGCTGCAGCCGGCCGGCGAAGGCGACCCTCTGGGCACGGCGGTGGTTCAGCGGCTGGACGACCAGCGGGCGGTACTTTCCGTCGACGGAGTGGCCGTCGATGCCCTCCCCCGCGCCCTCGAAGCGGTTCCCCTCACGACGGCGGTACCGCAGCTCGCCGTGCGCCTGAATCTGACGGGGCCGACGGGCGAAGCCCTTCTCGCCGAGCTGGAGGCGTCTCCCCGCTTGCGGCTGGCGCAGGACGCCGGGGAACCAGTGCTGGCGACGATCTCCGGTGACAGTGGGCTCGTGGTCCGCGACGTCACCGGCGCTCCACTGCACGCCGGAACGTTGGCCGACGACGAGGCCGGCCGCCGTCGCGCCCTCGAACTGGTGGAGCTACTGGCCAAGGCGGAGCGGCTTCGGGCCCTGGGTTCCGGTGAGGGGGATGCATACTTGGATGCGCCCGTCGCCATCGAGCTCGCTCACCACGGTGTCGAAGGGCGTGAAGTGGTTCCTTTGCACGGCACCCAGCTGTTCAACGGCCAGCCCATCTCCGTGCGGATCAGCAACGGCTCCAACACTCCCGTGTACATCTGGCTGTTCGACGTCGGGGTGGCCAACACGATCACCCTGGTGACCAACGACGCTCCGTCCGGCTTCCGCCTGGGCTACTCGGGGACCCCGGGGGACAGCCGGACCATCGGCGGCACCGCCGGCATGGCCCTGAGCTGGCCTTCCCGCCTCCCTGCGGACGGGCCACGGGCGGAGTCGCTGGTGGTCATCCTCTCGGACCAGCCCCAGGACCTTCGCGGCCTCGAGAGCTCACCGTCCGGCGAACGGGGCATGGCCACGTCTCCACTCGACGCCATCCTCGAGGAGGTTCGCGAGGGCACACGTGAGTGGTCGTCCAGGGAGGGGGCCGCACCCCTCCGCTATCGCGTCGAGCGGGTTGACTTCATGCTCGACCCTCGCCCCGAACCGGACCTCGCCGAGCCTGAGTTCGAAGTGGATGAACGACCACACCTCTCGCTGCGGATGCTCCAACCCCGGGCCGCCGAGCCGCCGCCCGAGCGGGTGTCGGTCCTCTTGGCGGAGCTGGCCATTCGTCCCACCGGCGCCCTCGCCAACGCCGCCGTCCGCGTCGACACCTTGGTGATCACGGGCGACAACTCGGGTGGGCTCGTGGCCAGCCCGAGGACCATGCGCTTCCCGGGCGTTCCCGATTCCGGCGTGCTTCCCCTCGATGACGGCCTGCTGTACGGCGGAGGAGCTACCGAGTTCCTCGACCTGGCCATGTGGGTCGGTCGAGACGACGAGCACGGGAAAGACCTCATCGACCTCTTCGCCGACGACCTCGCCCGCCGCGGCGCCGAACCCGGCCTGACCGTCGCCGAGGGCCTCGTGGTGGCTTCGGCGGCGATGGTGCCGGCGGCGGGAACCGTGGCCGCTGCGGCCATGCTCCTGCGCACCGCGGCTCGCCTGGTCGGGACCGCGACCGGGCTCAACACGGGCGTGTACCGGACCTCCCGGCTCGCCTTCGAGCGCTACGGCCTCGGCCGCACCCCGCCCTCCGGCCGCAGGCAGGCGAAGGACGTGGAGCTCGCCTACGAGATTGTCGAAGCATGACTGCGTCGGCAGGGAGCGACGGGCCTTGACCGGCTCGGTCTACGCCCTGCTCGTCGGGATCAACGATTACCGAGTCGGGGTCCGCCCGTTGAGCGGGTGCATCGACGATGTCGAACAGTTCGAGAGCTTCCTGGTGCGCCGAGTGGACCAGGCGTCGCTCCACATCGAGAAGATGCTCGACGACAAGGCAACCCGCCAGCGCGTGGTCGATGCCTTCTCCACCCACCTGAAACGAGCCGGGCCCGGTGACGTCGCCGTTTTCTTCTTCGCCGGGCACGGGTCCTATGAGACGGTGGACGAACGGCTTTGGTTTCTCGAGCCGACGGGCCGCAACCAGACGTTGGTCTGCGCCGACAGCCGGCGCGACGGAATCCCGGACCTGGCGGACAAGGAGTTGAGCCATCTCATCAGCGAGGTGGCGCAGCGCGGACCGCACATGCTCGTGGTCCTCGACTGCTGCCATTCCGGCGGCGCCACCCGTGATCCCGGGCCGATGAGAGTGGGGGCCACTTTTCGCGCCGCGCCTCCCAGCGAACACCCACGCCCCCTCGAGTCCTACCTGCCGAGCATTCGCGAGGCGGCGGCGAGAGCGGGCACGGCGGCCGAACCCGCTCAGCATCACGTGACCCGCGACTCCCGTACCGCCATCAGCGCCCTGTCACCCCTCGACCGCCCCCG